>CAZUVK010000007.1:0-33415 GCA_964623785.1 uncultured Gemmatimonas sp.
GTTACTGATGTAGGCGGTTACGGAGTCGCGCGGAAAGCTAAACGGGACAGCAGTGATGAAGGATATCGAATACGGACGGGCCGCGTTCAGCGAATCTACGGTTCACTACATGCTCTGGTCCCCAGTCGTGCGAAGGTCTTCCGGAAAACCGGAATACGATCAGTTTGGACATCTGCGGCGGCTGAAAGAAGAGATCACGACCCGAGCCGCAGTCGATATTGAGCTTGTCATCAATGCGGAGTATCTCAAGGCGGTAGAGCAGCTGCGGGCATATGCGGCACGGGAAACGAAGGAGTTAAAATCGCCAATCATGCGCTTCCTGCAAATTGAGGGGTGGACCCGCAAGAACGTCGCGAAGCTTAGCGGTCAGGCTCTAGAGCCGCCGTGCCTAACAATTGAGTGAAGAGGACGCAGGGCCGTCCATGATTTCGCGAAAATTGAGCTCGACGCACGGCCCTGCGCCCTTTACTCCTGAACGTTAGGCGTCCCTGGCTCTGCATCGAATGGGCCGGTGCTACGTCATTTGGGCCAAACCAATGAGCGAGATCGGGCAGGAGGCTAGGAACTCTCCGACCAAGATGCGTGGATCATGTCGATGTTCATCTTTCGAGCCCTCCGGATCACCAGCGCTTTTGCATTGTTACTCGGGGCGGCACCCCTGGAAGCGCAAGACTTCTCGTTCGGGATCGCGGCAGGAGCCGCGATCCCGGTCGGTAGCACAAGGGAGAGACGCGATGCTGGACCCGCCGCCATGCTTTCTGTAGAGACGCGCTTGAGCAACCTCTGGAGTCTGCGCTTCGATGGTGAGTGGTCTTCGCTCAGAGGTCCAACGGCGCCTGATGGGGAAGAGCACTCTTCGAACTATCAGGATCTTCGCGCCCTTGGCGCTTCACTCAGCGCAACAAGAAGATTGTCGCATGATTCCCTCGCGCCGTACTGGCTCGCAGGGATTGGCGCCTATCGGCTTCAGCGCGTCGGTGCTCCGGAGAGTCCGTACGGAACCACCGGGGCCGTACAGGTGGGAATTGGCTTGGATAGCAACCCTTGGGGCCGCGTCAATCCGTTCGTCGAAGCCCGCGCCCAGATTCACCTTACGGACTACGGTGCGGAAGAGTTTTCGCCGACCATCTACTGGCCAGTGGTGATCGGAATCCGGTTTCGATAAGGAGCGAACCCGGCCGCATCCGTGCATTCTGCAAGGGTGTTCTTGAAGCGGGCGGTCCGGTGAGCACCGCGCCTAACATATGCGTGAAAGGGACGTAAGGCCGTCCATCCTTTCCGAATTCCGGGGGCTCGGAGCACGGCCCTACGCCCTTTACGCCTGTCGTTAGGCGGCACACCGTCGGCGTGACTCAAGGGATACCGTTACGTCAGGATCTGGGTGCGTTCAGCCGATACTCACAGTTCGAGTTACCGATCTGACTTGATTGAAAGAGTCCGCCGGGAGGTGGACTGAGTCACGCGCCCGAATGGCGTCGGAACCCTTGATCCCGTGCACTCTACCCCTCGACAACCTGCACCGCCAAAGATGGTCAGGTATCAGCACACCCAGGCAGGCTATGTGATCTTCGCCTTCGTCACCCTGCTCTGCGGCTTCATCTATTCTCTCTTTCTCATCCTGCCGCTCGAACCGGGAGAAGAGGTCCTGCAAGGCCTTGTCGCAGTCCTGCTTCTCATCATCTTGATGGGTGCCTGGATCTATCGGACCCTGACGATCCGCGTGAAGCAAGACACACTCGAGTGGAGCTATGGTCTCGGCTTTCCACGGCATCGAATCACCCTCGCGAAAGTCGAACAAGTTCAGATCACTGAATTGTCCTTCCTCGCGGGATGGGGAGAACGGCACACTCCGAACACGTCCATATATCAGATCAGCGGCCGAGATGCCGTAGAGTTAACCCTGAAGAGTGGCTACCGCATCCTCTTGGGAACGAATGAACCGGCTGAGTTGGCCCAGGCCATTCGCGAAGCTTCTTCATGAGTTATGGAAGCATGCTGCATTTTGGTCGCCGGCTCGAACACCGATCGCCCTCGGTGTGAGGAGCGGCAGCCCCAGCGCCTCCGTCCGCCCTGCCTAACAACTGAGTGAAAGGGACGCAGGGCCGTCCATGTTTTCGCGAAAATGGAGTCCGGCGCACGGCCCTTCGCCCCTTACTCCTGTCCGTTAGACGCCCCAAAATCCGGCTCCCATATTGCCCTTCCCTCTCCTTGCCCTGCTTTCCGATCCTTGTGTTGATGTACGGTTGTGCATACATTAACGAATGCGCTACGAATGGGATCCGGACAAGGCGTCGGGCAATGTACGTAAGCACGGTATCCACTTCGCCGATGCCGTTTCGGTCTTCGCAGATGAGCAGGCGCTGACCATTGAAGATCCGCGTGCCGAGGAAGAGCGATATGTCACCATCGGGATCGATGCCTTCGCACGCGTTCTCGTGGTGATCTACACCTGGCGGGGCAAGGATACGGTCCGGTTGATCTCGGCGCGAAACGCCACGCGGAAGGAACGAAACCATTACGCCCAGGGCGAGCCATGAATGACGAGTACGATTTCAGCGGCGGCAAGCGCGGCGCGCTCGACCCGATTCCCCCGGGGAAAACGCGCATCACGATCCGGCTCGATACCGACGTCCTGGACTGGTTTCGAGACCAGGTCGAGGCGAGCGGAGTCGGCAACTACCAGACGTTGATCAACGCCGCGCTGCGCGAGTACGTGGAGCATCGCCGTGAGCCGCTGGAGGAAACCCTTCGGCGGGTGTTGCGGGAGGAACTGCGCCGAAGCGCGTAGGGTGGGTGGGTCCCGTGCCCCGGGGCGTCTAACAATGGGAATGAAGCCGACCCGCCAAGCTCTTGCGCGCCGGGTGCCTCCGAGCCGGGCGGCTTATCCCCAACGTTGGACGAAACTCGGATACGGCCCAAGCGGCGGCGACGTGCGTCGTGACGCGGGCACCTCGAACTGCACCCTACGTCCGCGCGGGCGGTTTCGGCTTGCTCGATCGGTACTTCCGAGCATACTCTCTTTCTGTCCACACTCGACCAAGAGACTACTATGCCCGCCCGAAAGACTGACACTTCCGAGCCCATCGGCCGGAAACCGGCTGAGGGCACGACGGCACAAGGCAAAGTCGCCACGACGCTGCCGGAAACCATGATCACCGGCAAAGCAAGTCCCGCGAAGGCGGCGGACGGTGACAAGCCGGTCTTCGCCTACATCGCCAGCTTGCCGCAGCCGCAGCGCGGGATTGCTCAAAGAGTCGATGCCCTGGCAGCCCAGGCGCTGCCCGGCCTGCGGCGCTCCGTGAAGTGGGGTATGTCGTACTATGGCGTGGGCGATGGCTGGTGCTTCTGTTGCGGCGGTTTCGCGAAACACGTAAAGCTCATGTTCATGAACGGTGTGACGCTCACGCCAGTACCGCCGGTGACACCGGTGGCGATGGGCATGTCTACGCGGGGCGTGGAACTTGAATCCGTAGAAGACCTCGACGAACGCCAGATCGCGGCGTGGATGAAACAAGCCGCGGCCGTGCCCGGTGTCGGGGGGAAGAAGCGATAAGCCCGTAGCCAAGCTTCGTGCACCGGCCCGTGTTCAACGTCGAAGTGCAAGGTGCACAAGGCCTTGGCCCGCTTGAACGAACGGGTTGATGGTTTACGGTGGAGTCATCGCACTCGTTGTTCGAATAGTACGGAATCCATGATAGAACCACCACGGGGCGCCGAAGGTGCGAGGCGCCCCGTGGAGCGGACGTGTTCATCGGCGCCTGCGCGTTCGTTTCTGGACGTCCATGATGCGGAAGTCGCGTTCGTCGAGCCAGCCGAGGTGAAGAGGGCCGAAGTAGACGGACCAGACGCCGTCGCCGATCTCCTCGAGGCCGACTCCCTCGCGACCGAGCAGGTGAGACACGAAGACCTTGCTGCTCTCCCAGCGGATCGTGGAATCCTGGGAGACGAGACGGACCTCGAAGTGCGGCGGATACGAGAGCGGCCGCGGCGTCGCCGGAAAGGGCCGGGGCGAGGGAGCGTCCCCACCGGGCGTTCCTGGCCGAGCGCCTGGTTGGGACGCTCGTAGGCGTACATCGAGCGGAAGCGGTCGAAGGCCATCTGCTGGGCGCCAGGTCGCACTCAGGTGGCAGGGCGGTTTCCGCCTTGAGCGTCCGGTGCATCCGCTCGTGGCGGCCGTTCTGCCGCGGCTTGCCGGGCTCGATGCGCTCCGGCGCGATGCCGAGATTGATCCATTATGCACCTGCCATGATGCTCTTGCGCGAGACGTGGATTGTAGCTACCCCGTAATTACTCATGCAAGGAGCCATTATGAAGTCTCGCATCGTTCGCATCGGCAACTCGCAAGGCGTACGGATTCCGAAACCGTTGCTCAATCAATCCGGTCTCCAGGGAGAGGTCGAGCTCGAAGTGAAAGACAGGCAGATCATCATTCGTTCCGCCGAATCGCCCCGGCGAGGTTGGGAGAAAGCGTTCCGCGCGATGGCGGCCGCGGGTGATGACAGCCTCCTGGACGCGGACTCCCCTGCTCTGCCCACTTGGGACCTTGAAGAGTGGGAGTGGTAATCCGCCGTTTCGAGGTTTATCTGGTGCAGCTCGATCCCACCGTCGGTGGCGAGATCCAGAAGACGCGTCCCTACGCGGTCATCTCACCGGATGAGATGAATGGCGCGATCCGCACGGTGATCGTGGCGCCGATGACGAGTAAGGGACGAGCCTACCCCACGCGTGTCGAGTGCGAGTTCGAAGGTCGCCGCGGTCAAGTGGTCCTGGACCAGATCCGCACGGTAGACAAGGTCCGCTTGATCAAGCGCCTGGGCGAACTGGACGAAAGAACCCAGGCTGCCGTGCTGGACACGCTCGCGGAGCTTTTCGCGCGCTGAACGGTACCCAGTATCAACTTTGAAGTGCAACGCGTTCAAAAATTTGGCCCGTCCGGATCGCCCTACAATTACCTGCAGGGGACACGGGGCCGTTCATGGTTTCGTGTGGGGTGAACCCCGGCCGGGGTATCGACTCCTTTCGGGGTGCTGAGGGAGCCCTTCAGAGCCTGGCCGATCACACTCCGACGATCGTGGACCATCGCTCAGGTTCGACTCCAGGCACCTCCACAGATCGGGGAGAACCGATGGACACCGTCATGATCGCCACCTTCCGATACCGTCACGAGGCCGAATTCGCGGGTGCTTTGCTCGAATCCGAAGGCATCGAGTACGTCTTGGTCGGCGACGATGCCGGAGGGATGCGGCCGGAGATCATGTCGGTTAACCCGATCCGGTTATACGTGGCGCGGGAAGACGCGGATCGAGCGGCCCGGGTCATTGCGGAGGAAGACTCGGATGGCCAGGGTCAGGACGACGAGGGGTAACCGATAGAGATCCGTCTCAGCGGCCGCGTGCATCCGCGCGGACGGAGAACACCCCACAAGCACAGTCCGATCTTCTCCTAACCATCCGCCGCGGCGAACGGGGAACCGTCCATGATTTCGAGTGAGTGCGGGTTCGGGCGAGACGACTCGCCGCCTCTGAACAGAGTGATGTTGGGCGGGGTGCCCTCTGGCCCGGATCAGCATCAATCGATTTGCGGAGAAAGGGTACGTTGAATCCGTATGATCTATCTGCGGGCGTGTTCGTCCGCGGTCTGACCAACCTGAAAGGTCAATTAGCGAAGGCCGAAGTTCATGCCACCGTCAGTGGCACCGGTGAAGCCGTGCTGCTGGACGCGCGACTCGCCGAGGTCGGGCGCGGGCCAGGAGATGCGGCGTATTCGCCGAGGGATTTGCACATGTATACTCTCGCCGATCAAATCCACTGGGCCGCGGAGGGAGCCAGGTTGGCGGTCGCGCAGTTGCTGGGTGCGCGGCCGGTGCCGACCGCGAACGACGCAAAGACCTTCGCGGCTCTGCACCAGCGTATCGATGCGGCGATCGCGTATTTCCGGGAGGTCGTCCCAAGCGAACTCGAATCTGGCCTCGGTCGAACGATCGTGATCGAGCATCCCCGCGGCTCAGTGCGCTCCAGCGGCGGCCAGTTTCTGGTCGCGTTCGCGATACCGCACTTCTTTTATCACGTAACCGCCGCCTACAGCATCATGCGCAACCAGGGCGTGCAACTCACCATGGGCGATTTTCTAGGTAACTGGGGGGATAATTTGAGCTGAGCGGCGCCACTGGCGGGGCGCCGCTCAGGCTGGTGCCCAAGGCCCTATCCCCTTCCACGCCGGCCGCCCGCGACTCACCGAGTCCGACGTACCGGCGCACGTTCTGCCGCGTATCCCTGGCTGGCTGGTTGGTTCCTGCCCTCGGCCGTCGCGAAAAATTCTGTCTCGGCGTCTATCCTCAGGACGTCAGCAAGACGAAATCACTACTCCAATAGAGATTTCGCTGCCACCAGAGCCAGCCGCCTTCACATCATCGCCAGGCTCGATCCGGTCGATGACCGGCATTCCGTCGACCGGCAGCCATCCCACGGTTACCCATGTCGGCTGCTGAGCATCCGCTCAAGCAGTGCCTGAAGGAGCTGCTGATCCGGCGCGCTGAGTTGTCCGGTGAGCGGCGCCAGTGCGTGCCGCGTCTCCAGGTGCAGGCGCTCCACCAAGTCGGCACCGGCGCTCGTCAAGAAGGCGTCAATGGCCCGGCCGTCGTCCACATTCGGCGCACGCGCCACGAGTCCCCGCTGCTCTGCTCGCGCAACGAGCCCCGACACGGTCTGCTTCTCCAGCCCGAGGTAGTTCGCCAGCTCGGTCATCCTCAGACGACGATCCCGCAAGATGCCCAGGACGCGGATGAGGGTGAGCGACAGCTCCTGCTCGGCGCCGATCCTGTTGAGCACCGCCATCGTCGCATAGGCCGTTGGCACCAGCGCATCGACCAATCCACCGCCGGGCCCCGAGGCCTCGACACCGTTATCCTGCTCGACCCTTGATTTAGTTCGCATTACGCACTAATATGGTTCGTGTTACGAATAACATAGCCGACGCTGGCCAGTCCGTCCACCCAGGGAGCACCCGATGAAAGCCGCCATCATTACCGCGTTCACCGAACCACCGCACTACGGAGACTGCGCCGACCCGGTGCCCCACGGGCCGGGAGAGATGCTCGTCGACATCCTCGGCGCCGGCCTCCATCACCTCACCCGCGGAAGAGCTTCGGGTCGCCACTACTCCAGCGTCGGCAGCCTTCCGCTGGTTCCGGGCGTCGACGGTGTCGGTCGCGGCACCGACGGCAAACTGCGCTACTTCGCCCAACGCCCCGGGCAGTCAGGCACGATAGCCGAGAGGACGGTGATCGATCTCGACCACAGCATCGAACTGCCTCCGGACAGCGACCCGATTACCATCGCCGCGGCGATGAATCCCGCCATGGCGTCGTGGTTGGCGCTTCGGTGCCGCGTGCCGTTCCAACGCGGGCAGAAGGTGCTTGTCCTCGGTGCCACGGGAAGTTCAGGAAGCCTGGCCGTCCAGATCGCGCGGTACCTCGGCGCAGCCCAGGTGGTCGCCGCTGGCCGCAACGAATCCAGGCTCGCCACACTGGCCGCGCTCGGAGCGACGGACACCGTGTCACTGGGAGATCCCCGGCTCGGAGCACTCGCGTGCGAGGTTGATGTCGTGCTTGACTTTCTCTGGGGCGAGTGCGCCGTGCGCACGATGGAGGCGCTGCTCCAGCAGCGGGCCGATCGCCGTACACCACTCACCTGGGTTCACGTCGGCTCGATGGCAGGGGAGACATCTCCCATTCCCGGCGCGTTCCTGCGTTCCGCCGACTTTCAGATCGTGGGTAGCGGCCACGGCTCGGTACCGGATCGGGACATCCTGATGGCGTTGCCCGAGCTGGTGGACGCGATCGCACGCGATTCCTTTCAGATCAACGTCAAGGCCGTGCCGCTGCGCGATGTAGAGCAGGCGTGGCCCCACGCGGCGCACACGAATGGGCGCGTCGTGTTCACGCCTTGAAGTTCAGGCCGAAGGGGGTCGGAAGGCGGGGCGGGCCCCGCCGCCCCCGCCGCGGAAACGCGCGACGTCCGGCGTTAACATCATCCGATGCGCAACCCGAGCCGTGCCGCCTCCGCCGCCCGGTCGGCGCTTGCCATTCGCGGTCTGGCGAGGATGGGTAACGAAAGCCTACTTTCGTAGCGTAGTAAAAATTGATCCGCGGCGATTTGAAGCGATTGCATCCGCGTTACCAACTTGCTAAAGCGCAACGAGGCTCTCGGCCGCGCGTTCGGCTTGAGAGCTTTTTTCGCGGGTTCTGATCCGGTATCGCGGTTCGCTTGCCGTCACGGTCTTTGTCACGGCAACCAGGAGACTATCATGAACAGAGCCCAATTCCTCTCGCTGCTGGTGGGAGCGCTCGGCGGTGGTGCTTTCGTCTGCAGGAGCGACCCGCTCCTCTCCCTTCCGCCGCCATCCCGAACGGATTTCGAACTGCACGAGTGTCCCGAATGTGGCCTGAAACGCGGTCCTCACCGCACAGTTGTCATGGGGAAGGACACAGTCGTCGAAGTCCGCTGTGCCTGCCAGTGCTCCGTGGTCTGTGAACGCTGCGGCGAAATCGACCTCCAGCACTTTCTTGGACCCTGGTACTTTGACGAAAGGTACGGTCGCGTCCTGCACAGGGCGCATTTTGTTACTTCGGCTCATCGCTGCTCGGACGGCCATGGATCCCATGCGCGCCGGAAGCTTCTTCCCGGTGAGATCATTCTCGGATCGGATCCCGCACTCTCCTCACGACGGAGTGCGTAAGAAACGGTGGCTACGGTCGGTCGGAATCAGGGAATTCGAGATCAGGTGTGTGCTCAGTGCAGACGCACCGGGGCTGTGGAGGTCCAGTTGATCTGACCCCCAGGATTGGACCGGTCATGATGTGAGACCCTGTGGGCGACGTGGCCCGGCCATGGCCGGGCCACGTCGCCCACAGAGAAACGGAGCCCTACTCGTTCAGGAGTTCCACGTTCTCTGCGCGCGGACCCTTGGGGTCCCGCACCAGGTCAAATCCCACTCGCTGACCTTGCGAAAGCGATTTGAACCCGGAACCACCGATCGCCGAGTGGTGGACGAAGACGTCCTTGTCTCCGCTGTCGGGCTTGATGAAGCCGAAGCCCTTGTCGTCCATGAAACGCTCCACCGTGCCTGTCTCGCGTGCCATTGTCGTCGCCTTCTCCCGGGGAAACCTTCGGTCGTGCCAACCCGCCAGAAGGACCGCAAGGATCATACTCCACCGCGATCTTCCTTGGAGGCGAAGAGCAAGGCTTGCGTCGCCCGGGGTCGAGCGCTAATGGTTTCCATACCCATCCTCCGAAGTCCATCACTCAGTCCTGACCGCCGGACTTCGCCGATGTTCTCGGTGGCCGCGGGGGAGTTCCGCTTGCCGGGGCGGAAAGCCGTACCTGCTTTCAGATGTGGGTGAGTGTCTGGGGCAAGAGCCTCGACCTATGCCGCGCGAAGGGTCCACAATCAAGGAAAACCATGCGCTCACTATTGACGGTTCTTGGTGGTCTCCTGATGCTGGCCGGCGCGATCTGGTTCTTTCAGGGCATCGGCATCCTTCCGGGGAGCTTCATGACCGGTCAGACTCGGTGGGCGGTGTATGGAGTGGTGGCGATTGGTGCAGGCCTGACACTCGTGAGCTTCACTCGTCGCCGTCCCGTGACTGACCATGGCGTGAAGGGGACGCGGGGCCGCTCATGATTCCGAGTGAGGAGGGGTCCGGCGCACGACCCAGCGCCCCTTACGCCGGGTGGTCTGACGCCTAAGGACATGTACTTACGATCCGGGCGAGGTCCATAATGACTTCGACGCCTGCCGCAACAATGGTTGAGAACCTCCGCTTTCGGTACCGTACCTTCGCGGAGCGCGAAGCGCACGGCGTCTCTCCGCTGTACGAGCAGATCGCGTATTATGTCGCGGGGTCTGACGCACTGCTCCATTTCTTCTCTACCTTCCCGGTTCCGAAGCAACAACCCAACCTGCTGCTCGCCGCCGTCAAGTTTCTCCTCGGCACGGCGAGCGACCCGGCCGAGTTTGAGCACTGGGTGCTTGACCACTCCGAATCCATCCGTGCCGTGATGTTGGCGCGGAGCACGCAGACGAACGAGCCCGCCCGGTGCGCCACGCTTCTTCCCGCTTTCGCTTCTCTTTCCGGACCGCTGGCGCTGCTCGAAGTCGGGGCCGCCGCGGGGCTGTGCCTGCTCCCGGACCGGTACGGCTACGACTACGGCCGTGTGCGGATCGAGCCCGCGAGCACCGGAGGAAGCGAAGCGCCCGTGTTCCCCTGCCGCGCGAACGCTGCGGCTCCGCTTCCCCGCAAAGTGCCGGAAGTGGTCTGGCGCGGCGGGCTCGACCTCCGCCCGGTCGATCTTTCCGATCCGGATGAGGTGAGGTGGCTGGAAGCCCTGGTATGGCCCGGCCAGGAAGGGCGGCCAGAACGGCTGTCGGCGGCGATCCGCCTCGCGCAAACATCTCCGCCCCGAGTGCTGCAGGGCGACCTCACGACGGACTTGGTCGCACTCGCCGCCACGGTCCCTCCCGACGCTACGCTGGTAGTCTTCCATTCGGCGGTCCTGGCCTACCTAAAACTGGAAGATCGGGTGAGATTTTCACGGTTGATGAGGGAACTGGACGTTGTCTGGATCAGCACCGAAGCCCCCCGGGTATTCCCGGAGATCGATGCGCGACTGAATGGCGACAACCCGCCGGGCTGTTTCATTCTGTCGGTCAACGGCGCCCCTGTCGCTTTTACCGGTCCCCACGGCCAGTTCATCAATTGGCTCCATGCCACCTAGCCGGGCTGGAGCCGTGAAAGCCGGTATCGGCGGGACCGCCGTGCGTCGCCTGACTGTTGCGTGAGGCGGACGGAGGGCCGTCCAGGTTTTCCGAGGACCGAGGTTCCGGAGCACGGCCCTGCGCCCCTTTCACTGGGCGTGAGGCGCTCGTCCCAAAAGGAGTATCTCAATCGTTCAGGGATCGGCGCCTACTCTCTCCTCCCACAAGGGCAAGCGAATGCGATTTCAAAGTCTTCTCGCCTCCCTCGGGTTCCTCGTTGTCGGCTGCGGCCTCTTGACCGGTCCCGACGATCAAAAGGAATTCGAACGTAACCTTCGCCGATGGGAGTCACGCGGACCGTCGAAATACACGTTCGATTTCCATCGTTTCGGGTGTGAGTGCCCCCCCGACTTTACGATCCCCCTTCGGATCACGGTCGAGGACCGGGAGATCCAAACGGTTGTCAATCTCCGAACGGGCGTCTTGAGTGCGGCGGAAACGCATCAGGCCATGACAGTCGACGAACTGTTCCTCAGAATCGCTCGGGCGCTTGAACAGGGCGCGGTTCACCTGTCGGTCGTGTATGACGATGAGCTTGGCTATCCCACCTCTATCTCGATCGATCACGACAGGAAGATCGCCGACGACGAGATCTCCTACTCGGTCAGCGCGCTCCAGGTCGTACCTTGACGCTCGTCGCCAACGTTTCCTGTATCAGGAGTCCCGGAGCCCGAGCGCGCTTTCCGCGGCGGGCGGGACTTGACCCAGGGGCTCGGCCCGCGCCTGGCAATCGCCCGCAGGGGGCCCCTGAAGGTCTGGCACGTTTCCAGAACCTCATCGTACGAAGTCAGATCCCGCAAGAAACCTATGACTCCGGACGGTAGCGAGAAGCCGAAGAATCCGCGGCGGTCGTGGGTCGCCGGTGCCCTGACGTTCCTGACGCCGCGGAGACTTCGGGGTGAGAGGTTGCCCGAATTTAACCTCACGTACCGGCGAACACCATTTATCCAAGCCCCTTTTCAGCATCCTGTTAGGCGCCCAAAGATTCGGCGGCAAGTCCCAAGCACACAATCTGGGCATGGGCAAGTTCCATCCGCTCGCGTGGTACCAGGAATACGACGGCGGCCGCGCGTTCCAAACGGCGCTGGGTCACCTGCCGGCGCCATAGAGCACGCGGCGTTCCCGCACCACATCTACGGCGGCATCTACTGGGCGACCACCGGCAACGGGTTCACGACCAACTTAACCCGCGCCGGTGAGCGCGCGTCAGCGGGAAGCGCTGAGTGTGACGAGCAGCTCGTCGAGCTGACCGAACGTCTCGATCAGCGCGTCCTGGGCGCCGGTGCCGGCGGCGTCGAGTGCTTCCTTCGACGGATAGATCTCGCTCAGGACCAGGAAAGTCCGGCCGTCTCTCTCTTCGAGCGTCACGGTGGTGACGGATCCGCCGTCGCCACTTTCCTCGTTGGTCCAGGCGAGGCGCGACGGCGGTGTCACCTCGACATACTTGCCGAAGAACGCGATCGGGTTCGCGGGATCGTCGCCGAACTCAAGACGGTACTGTCCCCCGACGCGTACGTCTAGCTTGCACGACCGCAGCGTCATGCCCATCGACCTGGGCACCCACCACTGCGTGAACAGCTCGGGCCTGGTCCACGCCTCGAACACGAGCCGCGCGGGAGCGTCGAAGGTCCGCGTGACGACGACTTCGCGATCGGACTTGCGCCGCACGGTCGTGCGATTCGTGCCGGGCTCACCTTCATTTGTTGCGTCCATCCGGCTTCTCCTGGGTCTTGAGGTTTTCGATCACGCGGTCCAGCGCGTCAAAGCGCGTGTCCCAGACCTGCCGATACTTCGAGATCCACTCCATCTCTTCCTCGAGCCGGCACGGGCCGATCTTGCAGTTGCGCACGCGGCCGACCTTTTCGGTGGTCACGAGTCCGGCCTGTTCGAGAACGCCGACGTGCTTCTTCATGCCGGTGAGGGTCATGTCGAACTTGTTGGCGAGGTCGGTGATCGACGCGTCGCCGCGCGCAAGTTGCTCGAGGACGCCGCGGCGGGTGGCGTCGGCGAGGGCGGAGAAAGAGGCGCTGAAGTGGGTTTGCGTATACTGAACCATGTGGTTCAGTATGTGATGGGCCGCGTCGGAATGCAAGGGGAGGGGGCGGACGGCCGTCCAGGATCTCCGAGGGCCGAGGCTCCGCCGCACGGCCGTCCTTTACGCTGAGTCGTTCTTGAAATCCAGGCCTGTGTTGACGTGGTTCCCGCTTTCGCCGGGAACGTCGCCATGGAGGTATAATGGGGAAGCGAGAGTTAGCCATGGTGCCAGACTACCCCCTGAGGCATGAAGATTCTCTGGACGTACCTCCAGCCGTACCGCTGGCTCATCCTGCTGTCCCTGGTCCTGGCGGCGGCGGCCCAGCTGCTAAGCCTCGTCGATCCGATCATCTTCGGAATCATCATCGACGACTACGCCCTCCAGCGAGACACCCGTCCCGAAAGCGAGCTGATCAGCGGGGCGCTACGCCTGCTCGCCATCGCCGTGGCGGTCGCGCTCCTTTCGCGCCTGGCCAAGGCGCTCCAGGAGTATGTGGTCAGGCTGATCGTGCAGAAGTTTGGGGTGCAGATCTTCAACGATGGGATCCGCCAGACCCTGCGACTCTCCTACTCTGAGTTCATGAACCAGCGTAGCGGCGAGACGCTCTCGATCCTGCAGAAGGTCCGCACTGACACCGAACGCTTCATCAACTCGTTCATCAACATCCTCTTCACCTCACTCGTCGGAATCGGTTTTCTGACCTGGTACGCGGTGACCAAGAGTCGGGCGCTCGTCCCCGTGTTCCTCATCGGCATCCTCGTACTTGGTGGGCTGACTGGACTGTTGAGCGGCAAGATCAAGACGCTTCAGCGCAGCATCAACCGAGAGACCAACAAGATGTCGGGGGTGATCACGGAATCGCTGCGCAACATAGAGTTGGTGAAGAGCCTCGGTCTGACCTTCCAGGAGATCCGACGGTTGCGCGAGCATACGCACGAGATCTTCAGTCTGGAAATGGTGAAGGTGCGCCAGGTGCGAACTCTCTCTTTCCTGCAGGGGTCCGCCCTGAGTCTGCTTCGACAGTCGATCCTCTTCATCCTGCTCTGGTTGATCTTTCGAGACGTGCTCGCACCCGGCGAGCTGATCGCCATGCAGTTCATCACGGCGCAGATCTTCCTGCCCCTTCAGGATCTGGGCAATATCATCGTGCTGTATCGGGAGGCGGACGCGTCGATCCAGACGTACGACGCCCTCATGCATCGGCCCGTTGAGACGAACCCGGAAGTGCCCATCGAAACAGGAGACATTCAGCACCTCCGCTTCGATCGTGTGGTCTTCCGGCACAACGATGCGGGCACCAACGCAATCGATGACATCTCGCTGGAGGCGAGGGCCGGCGACACCATCGCGTTCGTTGGCCCCTCGGGGTCGGGGAAGTCGACGCTCGTGCGTCTGCTCGTGGGACTGTACAAGCCGGTTGACGGGCAGATCTACTACAACGGGATCTCCACGAAGGACATTCGTTTCAACCCGGTGCGGCGTCAGTTCGGTTTCGTCACCCAGGACACCCAGTTGTTCTCCGGGACCTTGCGGCAGAATCTGCTGTTCGTGAAGCCCGACGCCACGGAGGCAGAGATGCTCTCCGCCCTCGAGAAGGCATCCGCCATGGGCATGGTCAATCGGTCCGCGGATGGATTGGACATGACGATCGGGGAGAGCGGCGCGAAGCTGTCTGGCGGGGAGCGGCAGAGGATATCGATCGCCCGCGCGCTCATCCGAAATCCACGCCTGCTGATCTTCGACGAGGCGACGTCCGCACTCGATTCCCTGACGGAGGACGAGATCACCGACACGGTCAAGGAGGTCTCGCTTTCGGGGGAGCGGATCACGATCCTGATCGCGCACCGGCTGTCTACGATCCTGCATGCGAACACGATCTACGTACTGGAAAAGGGAAGGATCGTGGAGACCGGAGATCACGAGGCGCTGGTGGCGATGAAGGGGTTGTACTACGCCATGTGGAGGCAGCAGATTGGCGAGAGGTAGGTGGGTACGGAGGAAGTCACGGATCGAGTCTGCGGAGCATCAGGTGGATCATGCTGAGGCAGATCCAGGCGCCGTTGCGAACCGCGGGCTAGCTGCAAGATTGCGGAGTACATGGCCGTCTACGATTTCCGAGTTCCGAAGGTTCGGGCACGGCCCTCCGCTATTTATCCCTGTCCGTCAGGCGCTCATTCTTCTAGCGATCAATGGAGGTTCGCGAATGCTCTTCTCCAGGTACGTTATCGCGTTGGCGTTGTCCATTGGGATGCTTCATCTCGCCGCGCATGAAGGTGGCGCGCAGCAGACCCTCCCAGGCGATCCCGCTTCTGCCGAGTCGCTCTCTTTTGCGGCCGGCCGGACAGCCGCGGAGGGAGTTTCCGTTACGGAGTTTGCCGCGCTCAGCGCGATACCGGCGGTTCCCTTGGGTTTCGCCGGGAGCGTGGCCCTGTTCGCGCCGAATCCCAGGTCGGGATTCTCCAAGGTCGCCATCGCCAGCCTGGGCATCAGTGCACTCACTTTCGCGTTCGCGACGTTTTCGAACGCGAACCCCGCCGCACCTCCCGAAATGTCGTTCGACGGCGTTCTATCGAGAGAGGCCTTTGACAGCGCCTATCGCGAACGACTCCGGGAACGGAGAATGTCGGCCTCGACTCGCGCGACCTTGCTCGGCGCGGCGGCCGGCGTAGGGGCCGCTCTGATTTTCGCCGCCATTCTTCCCGCCACGTGAATGGCCGCGCCATGTTCCGCGGGGCATGGAAGCCATACCATAGGGGCGCGTCTGAATCGTGCCGCCTTCACGCTCAGGTTGCCACTCGCCACCACCCGCGCCTAATGTTGTAGTGGATGGGATGGATTCGTCTTCCTCTACTCCCACCGACCTGGAGCAGCACCGCACCCACCGACTTCAGGTGGCAGCCCTGCTGCTCCTCGCACCGATCGGAGCAGAGTACCTCTCCGCGTACGATGACTCGACCGGCGATCTCGTCGCCCTCCTCTTCGGCCTCCTCTTCTTCGTTCCGCTTTACGGCGCGCCGGCACTGATCATTCGCGAGGTTGCCCGACGTGCAGGCCTGGGTTGGACGGGGATCATTCTCATGGCAGCCGCCTTCGGACTGCTCCAGGCGGGCGTCGTGGACCAGAGTCTGTTCAGTGAGAACTACCGCGGCATCGAGTCCTGGGCGGACTCGCTCCGGGGGTCGTACATCACGCCGCTGGGAATCAGCCTATACCACGCATTCCACTTCATCGGCGGGCACATGATCTTTAGTATCTGCGCGCCGATCGTGATCGCCGAGGCGCTCCGGCCGCAATCGTCGCGTGAACCCTGGCTGGGGAACGCGGGGCTTGGGATCACGTCCGTGCTCTATATCCTCATATCGCTCGTCATTCTCACGGATCATCTGGAGACGGAGACGTCGCATGCCTCGATTCCGCAGGTCATCGTGTCACTCGTCATCGTCATTCTACTGCTTGCCGCCGCGTTTCGATTCGGACGGCGAAGGGAACGGCTCGAAGGCGGCAAGGGGCCTACTGTTCGTCAGACTTTCGCGGTGTCTCTGGTCCTGATTCTCACCTACTCGCTCGGGCCGGAGGACTGGATCGGCGCCATGCTCGCCGCGGGTAGCCTCCTCATCGCGGGCCTGCTTCTGTGGCGAGCGTCGCTTTCGGTCTCGTGGAGCCTGGGTCACATCGTTGCGATCGCGACCGCGGTTCTTCTCACGCGCGCCACCCTGGCATTCCTCTATTTTCCAGTGATCGGCGAAGTGTCCGCGGTCGACAAGTATGGTCACAACATCGCGATGCTCGTGATCGTATCCGTGGCGTGCTACGCGGCGGGGCGCCCTCGATGAAGCTTCGAATCTTCTCAGTCTGCGTCATCACTCTGCTTGCCGGTGCATACGGGGCTCTGCACCTCGGCGGCCTGCGGAGCTTTCAGCTCTTCGGACACCTCGTCGATCGCGTTGATACGACCGATCGGCTCGTCGCCCTCACGTTCGATGACGGGCCAACACCCCTGGGCGCCGACAGCATTCTCTCGATTCTGCAACGCGAAGGCATACAGGCCACCTTCTTCTTCACCGGGGCTGAACTGGCGGCGAATCCTCTCCTTGCGCCCCGATTCGTTCGCGACGGCCACGAGATCGGCAACCATTCGTTCTCCCATCGGCGGATGGTCCTCAAGTCGCCTTCGTTCATCCGCGGCGAGCTTGAGCGAACCGACTCGCTCATCCGCCAGGCCGGATACGTCGGAACGATTCATTTCCGCCCGCCATACGGGAAGAAGCTGATCGGGCTGCCCTGGCACTTGTCGAGAAGTCAACGCACGACGATCATGTGGGACGTTGAACCGGAGTCGCATTCCGAGGTTGCGCGAAGCGCGGACCGGATCGTCGGCCACGTTCTTGAGAACGTCCGACCGGGCTCGATCATTCTTCTCCATGTCATGTACTCGAGCCGCGAGGAATCGCTATGCTCCGTGGAAGGGGTCATCCGTGGCCTCAAAGCGCAGGGGTACCACTTCGTCACGGTGTCGGAACTGCTCGGCGCTCGATCTCAATTGTGAAGGGTAACGCCGCCCGCAACCGCGTGCCTGATCGCTGAGCGAAAGGGACGCAGCGCCAGTTGCGTGCAGTTCCGCAGTGTATATCGCAATCAGGAGGAGAAAAACCATGGTACTCGATGTACCCGCTTCACGCTTCTCACGCTATTTGCTTCGCACCACCGACGTCGAGGCCGCCGCCACTTTCTATGATGCCGTACTCGATGGCCGTGGGGACGGCATCCTTCCGCTACACGAATCCGCGATCGCACGCGGTGCACGCCCCCATTGGCTCGGCCACGTTCAGGTCGGCGATCTCGGCGGTGTGGAAGCCATGGCAGCCCGCTTCGTCGAGCGCGGTGCGATGCGCCTGGGTCCGCCCCCGGGCGTTGGCGATTTCGTCATCCTCCGAGACCCAGGCGGCGCGATTGTCGCCGTAACCGAGAACTCCGCGGAGTCCTCCGCGCGTGTCCTCTGGCACCAACTCAGCACCCGCGATCCGCACAGCGCCGCCGCAAACTACTCCGCCCTTTTCGGCTGGTCGTGCGCCGAGGAGGAGCTCGATCTGGGCCGACTGGGGCGCCATCAGCGATTTGCGTTCGGCGCGGGCGAGTCGTTCACCGGACAGATCTCGGGCATCGAAGGGCGCCCTGAAGTCCACGCCCATTGGCTCTTCTTCTTCGCCGTCCCGTCCCTCGACGTCGCAGTCGACCGTGTGCGCAGACTTGGTGGAACTGTCATCGAACCCATCGAGCTCCCGAATGGCGCGCGTGTCGCGGTGTGTGACGACGCGCAAGGGGCGGCGTTCGGTGTCATCGAATCGGCAGATGCAGCGCGCCTGGCGAGCGGGTGAGCGCAGGAGCGGCGCGCCTGATAACTGAGGGAGAGGGACGTAGGGCCGTCCATGAATTCCGGTGGCCGAGGCTCCGGCGCACGGCCCCCGACGCCCTCTACTCCTGGTCGTTCGGCGGCTACTTCTGCCGACCTTTCGCGTCGCGGCCAGAACCTCAGCTTCCAGGCAACTATCGTGGCTGGCCCCATCACCCGGATTTTACCGTTCGGACGCACGTGAACCTGCTATTTCGCGAGATCCAGGAAGCCATGAAGCGGCCGATCAGGTCGAAGGCAACCGGGTTCACGCGATCTCCTCGATGTCGGGCAGCTTCCATTTCTTGTCGTATAGCGGCTGTTGCGGGCCGTAAAACCGGAACATCGGGAACCACCCCCGGCCAGGGACCGTTCTGATCCAGTTCTTCTCCTGCCCGGGAGGCATCCGCGGACCAAAGTACACATCTACCGAGCCGTCAGCGTTTACCTTCGGACCGCTGTACGTGCTCACCGAGGGGAACAGCTCGCCGTTCTGTAGCTCCGAGCGGCTCAACGCGTCGTACACGACCACCGACCAGAAATCCTTCGCGGGCACGTCCGTCGGGAGGTGCAGCTTGTAAGACTTTTCGCCCTGGAGCGGCTCGCCCGCGGCATCCTTGTATTCCCAGAGATAGTACGACCCGACGCCGA
The DNA here is from genome assembly GCA_964623785.1 of uncultured Gemmatimonas sp. Classification (GTDB taxonomy): domain Bacteria; phylum Gemmatimonadota; class Gemmatimonadetes; order Longimicrobiales; family Longimicrobiaceae; genus WHSP01. The sequence goes on from CAZUVK010000007.1 coordinate 18,891, forward strand.
CGTTCTTCTCCATCATCGCCGGAGAGTTGCCGAGAGCCATGTAGTAGACGAACGCGCGACGATCTACCTGTGGAATGTCGTCCTTGATCTGCGTGTAGTTCCCGTCCCCGACGTACTGCCACTGTCGATCGTCGTAGAAGTACGTACCACGATCAGTCGAGGCGAAGCTGTTCGCCCGCGCCATCGCCGCAGCGACTTTCGCTGCGTCCGATAGCAGTGCTCTGGCCTTCTTGTCGGGGTTGAATGGCTTGCCGTGCTCGATACCGATCGCCTGCATCTGGAACCGCTCGATCGGAGAGAACACGTCGGCCGGTTCCTCGTTCACCAGCTGCGCGAGCGCCTCGTAAAACGAGAAGTTGTCGGAGTGGATCGTGTCGATGGGCTCGCCCGAGCCGTTCAGAAACTCCATTTTCGGCGGGCGGTCCTTCGCGGCGAGCGGATAGATCCTGATCTGCTTCATCAGCGCGACAGCTTCATCGGTCTTCCCGTCCTTCATGAAGCCGCGAATACCATGCTGCACGGAGTAGGTCGGCGACTTCACGACGAAGTAGCCTTCGGGAACATCGCCGGCATATCCCGGCGGCAGGAACAGGTACTTGCCGCCCTTGCCCTTGTCCAACCCGGCGAGGCCGATGTCCACGAGATAGCGCTGGAGCATGTCCGCCGCCACGCCGAGTACCCTGGGAGGCGCTTCGAGCACGGTCGGTCCGTCGCCCTTGAGATCGAGGAAACCGAGCCCGTAAACCGTCTCGGTATTGGCGGTGAGCAGGAGCGTCCGGGCGTCCATCAGCTGTTCCCAGATGATGAACTGGTTGGCCTTGCTTGCACCGAACTCGCGGAACCCGCGCCGCGTTTCGATAACCGCCACGGCCGGCAACTGAGTGAGGTAGACTTCGACCGCGCGGTTGAACTTCAATTGCTCGAGTAGCGCCTCGGCGGTCTCGGACGTTGGGTATCCGCCTCTGAACTCGAACTCGCCAAACCGGGTCCTGATCGTCTCGGTGCCGAGCCAGCCGTGTTTGCTATCGTAGGTCGCCATACGGCCCTTCTTTGAAGCCGCGCGAGATACATTCCTGGCCGTGGTTCTCGCAACTGTTGCCATACCAATGCATTTCCTCGAGTTCGGGTGACTGTCAGCTCTTGTCGAGTAGCGGTCTGTCCAGACCGCGGGAGGGGATGCGAAAATCGTCAGGACGCCCCCTGGCCGAGTCCCGTTCGACTTCCGTTCGGGCGCTCTGTCCCGATGAAGAGCGTCGACGGAACCGTCCTCGATGAACTCTCCCAACCTCCACCGCGCAGTGTGCTCCTGCCATCTTCATCTACCTGCGTCGCGCGCCGACAAACGCATAAGCGGTGCCGATGTGCCCGCGGTTGGCAACGGGCGCGATCCACGGGACGAGCCGTGCGGAGGTTGGGGATAAGGTACGCCCGATGTGCTCGGTGAGGCGGGTGTGGCCCCGATCCTGGAGCCAGGTTGCGATGCCCGAACTCGGGCTGTACGTTAGGCAGCGAATCGATCACGGCGCACTGGGCACGCCGTCTCGAATCGTCCGCGACCCGCGTTCTAAGAATCGAGAACACTCCATCCGCCTCTCGCGGGGTATCCGCCTATGAGCCTCCGATCGCCAGTCCTTCTCGCCCTTCCGCTCCTCGTCCTCGCCGCGTGCGCGACTGACCCATCCGGCCCGCAGGCGCTCGACGGACCGCTCAACGGCTTGGAGGCCCATCTGCGTGTCGAGTCCGGTGAAGTCTCCCGTGGCGAAGCGTTCACCGTCCGCCTTGATGTGACGAATACCACACAGGACACGATCGTCGTGGTGACACCGCACAGCTGCCTCTACCTCCTGGGGGTCACGCGCGACCGGCAACCAGTGGAATTTGACGGAAGTACCTTGTGGTGTTTTACGGTATTCAGGAGCCACGTCTTCCTTCCAGGTGAAACCCGATCGTACTCTCATGAGCTAACGGCCCGGATGTATCTCACGCACTCCGGGAGTGTCGGGATGGTTGCGGCACCCGCCGGGACGTACCTCATGGAGGCCAGGTTCGAGGTTCCCCCGGAGGCCGGGCGCAGGCTGGTCGCGCGGACGCTCCTACGGGTGCGGTAGCGCACCGTTGCCTAACTAATCGTATAATCAGAGCGCTGGGCCGTCCATGACTTCGCGAATCTCGAGCCCGATGCACGTCCAGCCCGACATACTTCGTCGATCGCGTACCCGGAACGAAGCGGCTGCCCGGGCGCCGCGTCAATGATGCGAAGCGCGGCGTCGGCCCGCCCCTCCGAGTTGGACCGGACGCATCCTGAGAGTATCACCGCCGTGACTCCGATCACCCCCCGCGATCCGCCCCGCGCGTGAATTCGTCATCACTCGAGTTCCGTTTCGAGCCGCCCCAGCGCTTCCCGCATCCCCTCCTCCAGCCGGCTCGGCTCGTGGTCGTAGTCGAGATACGCTCCTTGTTCGGTCACCATTAGGCGGGTGCCCGTCCCTTCCGCACCAAACTCCACGGTCACCAGCGCCACGGCGACGCGGCGATCGTCTCGGTGCAGTGAGTAGGTATAGAGGATCCGACCCTCCCGAACGATGTCATGGTAGACGACCTCGGTAGTGAAGACGGGGCCTCCAGGCTCTCCACCCCGGACAAACTCCCGGCCTCCGACCCGGAATTCGAGCGAGTGTTCGGCATGGCATGCGCCCCAACGGCGCTTGGCGGCGGGATCCTCCCACGCCGCGAACACTCGTGCCGGGGGAGCACTGTAACTCCGCTCAACGCTGAAGGTTGAATGCAGGACGGGTACGGTGGTCATGAGATCTCCTTCGAATCGGTGTCGTTGTCGGTCCCGGTCTCCCCGAGAAACTCCCCGAGGCGATCCAGCTGGTGCTCCCACGCGGTGCGCCGTTGGGTCATCCACCGCTCCGCCGCCCGCATCGCCGCCGGTTCGAAGCGACAGACGCGAACTCGGCCAACCTTCTCCGACCGGATCAGTCCGCTACCCTCCAGCACCCGCAGGTGCTGGAGGATCGCCGGAAGCGATATCGCGAACGGCCCGGCAAGCTCACTCACGGCGGCGGGTCCCCGAGCCAGGCGCTCGACAATCTGTCTCCTCGTCGGGTCGGCGATCGCGTGGAAGAGCCGATCGAAGTCGGGAGGGGCCGGCTGATAGTTAATCATATTGTTAACTAATGGTCGGACGTGCTCCTGTCAAGTCGGGTCTTGCTTGAGTGGCTCGAGGCTGAAAACTTGACCTCAACGTCGGAATCAACGATAGAGGAAGTCGCCGCTCGCCTGATCATTGAGAGGAGGCGAGGCTCGGCCGTACGCCCTTTACCCATGCCCGGAGTGGCTCGTTCTGGATCGCGATGGTGAAGTGATCGCAACAGTGGTGGCGCCACGGGACATGACTTTGATGGTGGCGGAGCGATCGATGATCTGGGGAACGGAGCGTGACGAATTCGATATCGAGTATATCGTTCGCTACGGGATCCGGTTCACCGGAACCAAGTAGGCAGGGCATCGCGCGGTAGTTCTTCGCGCCGGTGTGTCAGGTCAGGTCAGGTCAGCCTGACACGCGAGCGGAGAGGACGGGGAGCCGTTCATGAATTGACGTGGCGGTAGGTCCTCTTTCCGGTCCCCCGCTCGAACCATGCGACGGTTCATCGGCTGGAACTCTCTCCTTTTCGCCCTCGTTTCCCTCAGCGCCTGCGCATCTGCCCGAAGCTGATCGATCGTGGGTGACGATCCGCGAATTGTGCCCGGCAGCTACAAGTTTGATACAGTTGCTCAACACTATACCTGGAACTCACGTGACGGCTGATCGCCTCGTACGGCTTGCTCTCTGGGCCTCCGTGCCTTTGAATCTACTCGGCATGGCGCTTTTCCTCAGTGCCGCGGTGGGCCATCCATCGCCCTTGCTGCCTCTTCCACTTCCACCTTTCTACGCGGCCCAGTTGGCACTGGTGATCGGACTATTTGCCGGCGTGTATGTCTGGCTAGCCCGGCAGCCCGTAATCCTTCGCCCGCTCCTACTCGTGGCCACTCTCGGCAAACTAGGGTTCTTCTCCCTTTTTGTCCTGTTCTGGACCGTTGGCGACCTTCCGTTCCCGAGTGTCGTCCGAGCCAGCCCGGACCTCCTCCTTGGACTGATCTACGCTTGGTGGCTGTGGCCGACAACGACGCCTCGTCTTCCCACGGCGACGCCGTGAACTCCGGGCACCGTCGGTGATAGGCGGACCACGGAGACGCGGGTCGTTTGCGTCAACATGGACGTGGCGGGTGCCGGATCGTATCATCTTCTCTCGTATGGACGGCCGAACCGCCCAGGTTCATCACTCCGCTCAGCGGAACCCTGTTCAGAGGAGAAAGACGATGAAGCGCATCCTGCTCTCCCTTTTCGGCGTGATGTTGGCAGCAGGCGTAGCCGACGCCCAGATGACCGACGCACAGCTCATCGAGAAGGCGCTCCTCGGGGCACCGGACCGGGCCCGTGAGACCGCGGCGGTCGTGAAGTGGAATGCGGAGGACCACTCGTATGTTCAGATCAAGGAGGGTGCGGGCTCGCTCGTGTGCTACGACCACTCGGGAGCGCCGGGCGAGCAGCCGTTTTCCGTACAGTGCACGCACCCGGGCAACCTGCCGCGCGTCCAGCAGAACTTCCGTTTCGAGGCGCAGGCGGCCGGTAGCCGTGACGTCCTCAACCAGCTCATCGCCGAGGCGGAGCGGAACGGCACGCGGGAGATGCCCGTCTATGGTTCACCCTGGATGGGTCTGACGGGCGCGGACCAGGCAAGCGCTCGCATGCACATGACGATCGCCACGCCGGGCGCGACGAGCGCGTCGACCGGTGGCCTTCCCGAGAACGGCCGGGAAGGTGGGGCGTGGATCATGGAGGCGGGCACGCCTTCCGCCCATCTCATGATCCCGGGGATGTAAGTTCCCGTCCCCGGGTCGTCTGAGTTTCGCCACGCGGGGGTGATCGCGATGGGAGCAAGGATCGATACAGCGTCACGGCTGATTTCAGCATCTCCGGAAGCCGTCTATCGGGCCTTCGCGGAACCGGGGGCGATGGAGCAATGGATTCCCCCGAACGACATGACGGGCTCGATGGTGCACTTCGACTTCCGCGAGGGCGGCTCGTACCGCATGCGACTCACCTACAGCGAACCACAGCAAGCCCAGGGCAAAACCTCGGAGGACTCGGACGAAGTGAAGGTGCGTCTGACCAGACTCGAAGATGGCCGCCGGATCGAGCAGGAGGTCATCTTCGAGAGCGACGACCCCGCATTCTTCGGTATCATGCGAATGACCTGGACGTTTCAGCCGGAGGGGAACGGGACGCTCGTGACTATCCGGGCCGAAAACGTACCGGAGGGGATCCGGGCCGAGGATCACGAGGCGGCGTTCAACTCGTCCCTGGAGAACCTGGCGACATTCGTGGAGCGAAAACGCAGACGAATCCCGTTGCCCGGCCCCTGATTCTCCTTCCCCCGCTGGTTTGCTTCGTGCGCGCTGGTCGCGATCCGCGGGGCGGTTCCGTGGTGAGCGGACTCAGTGATCGTGATCCAGATGCCGGTGCGCCCTCTTGTGTTCCTCGTGCGAGTGGTCCCGCTGGACCTCGTTCCGTTTCGCCTGAGCACCGCGCAGCGCCTGCCGCCGGCTTTGTTCCGACGACGCCAGGAACATCGAGAGGAGCTTGTCCAGCTTCTCGCTTCCGCAACGCGGGCATTTCGCCCGCGATGAGGTTCGCAGCACGAGCAGTTCGAACTTCGATTCGCACTCGGCACACTGATACTCAAATATTGGCATGACAGAATCATTCTATTGAAGGGTGGATCATCAGCTCCCTCAACGTCTGGAGACCAGGAGGCCGACGCGTGCATCCGGAGATGCCGCGCGTCGCCCCCCCCCGGATCACTCCGCTTCGTTGAGGAACTGTATCACGGAGTCGAAACCGCGACGGGACGCGGCCTCGATCAGAGTCCTGCCCGCCGCGTCCGTTCCCGTGACCGGGTGGCCCACCTCGCGCGCGAGCTTCACGGCCGCGAGGACTTCCGCCTCCCGAACGTCCAGGGGCGGTTGATGGAATCCCCTGTTCTGCCCCCAGCCACCCATCCCGAGCGCGGCCATCAACGGTGTAATCGGACCCTCGACCTCTTCCCATTGCTGTTCACGATCGCCCGCCGGGAATGCGCTGTAGTGGATGAAGAGAGGATCCGCGCCCGCCTCCAGGAGCAGGCGCATGACGTCCGGCTCGGTGAATCGCGCCGCGAGCCAGAACGGCGTGGCGCCGACGAACGCGTTGTGAAAGTGATAGTCGTCGGAGCCGCGCCGGGTGGGGGTGGGCCGCTCGAGGGGGGCGTTCACGTCCGCACCGTACCGAAGGAGAGCCTGAACCGCACGCCTGTCCCCGTGCAGAATCGCCGCGTGCAGGGCCGAGTATCCCGCATCCATGGAGTTGGGATCGGCGCCCGCCTCGAGGAACAGCTCCACCAGGTCCGCGCCGCCACCGTGGATCGCCATGATCGAGGGAGAGATGCCGAATGCGTTGATCCGGTTCACGTCCGCGCCGGCATCCACGAGCACGCGCGCGGCGTCGAGAGCCGCCGCCCTCGCGGCAAACATCAGGGCGGTGCTACCACCCATCTGGACCCAGACGTGGTACTCGGAGTTGCTCTCCTGGTCCTTCTCGGTCTTCATGTACTGCGTCCGAACGGCCGACTGCGCGTTGATATCGGCGCCATACTCGACGAGGAGGGCCACCACCTCCGCATGTCCCTGCCCCGCCGCCCACATCAGGACCGTCTGGTCTCGCGTGGCGCGTGTATTCGGATCCGCGCCCGCGGCGAGCAGCCGCCTCACCACGCCCGGGTCTCCGGCCAACGCGGCGGTTTGCAACACTGTCTCTCCGGAGCGGAGAGTCGCCCGCGGATCCGCGCCGGCGGCGAGCAAGGCCTCGACCATGCGTTCGCTTCCGTTCTGCGCGGCGGGCCAGAGCGGGGGGACCCCGAGATCCGTCGTCGCGTTGACGTTGGCACCCGCCTCGATCAAGCGCGACGCGCCCTCCAGCGAATCCCAGTAGCTCGCCCAGTGGAGCGCGGTCGTCCCATCACCGTACTCGGCGTTCGGGTCGGCTCCGTGATCCAGTAGCCCCCCGACCGCGACCCAGTCCTGATCCTTTGCGGCGGCCACGATCGGAGGGAGGTCCTGAATCGTTCCAGCTCCGATGAGACCGAGACCCATAACCAGAACGCTGATCCTTCCAGCTATCGTTCGCATACTCCTACAGACCCCCGACCGTCTCGATGGGCAGCCGGCCCGAACTCCCGCCCACCCGATCGATCGGCACGTCGAACTTGTCCAGGACGGTGACGAGAAGGTCCGCCATCGTCGGTTCGTTGTTGTACTGGATGTGCTCTCCGCCATGCAACCGCCCCGCCCCGCCGCCGATGAGAAGAACCGGAAGGTTGGTTCCCGAGTGCATGGTGCTGTTGGAGATGCCTCCACCGTACAGGATCGTCATGTGGTCGAGGAGATTCCCGTCACCGTCCGGCGTCGCGCGCAGCTTCTCGAGGTAGTTCCCGAAGAGCTCCGTGTGGTAGCGGTTGATCCGCGACATCTTCTCCACGAGCTGCGGATTGTTGTTGTGGTGCGAAAGCGGGTGGTGCGCGTCCGGCACGCCGATCTGCGGATAGGTCCGCGCGCTCTGCTCCTTGCCGACCATGAACGTGATCACCCGCGTAAGGTCCGCTCGCAACGCCAGCACCTGCAGATCCTGCATCAGCTCCAGGTGGTCCTCGAAGACCGACGGCGGACCTTCGGGCTGCAACAGCTCCGGCAATTCCAGGTCGATCTGTTCCTCGGCCTTCTGGATCCGCCGCTCGACGTCGCGCACGGCGTCCGTGTACCCGTCGAGCAGCTGGCGATCGGATGACCCGACGTCCAGCCGCAGCATCGTGAGCTTGTCGAGAACGGCGTCGAGGATGCTCGACTGTTCGCGAAGCCGTGCCGCCCTCGCCCCGCGGCTCGTGCTGCCGCTGTCGCCGAACATCCGTTCGAAAACCGCCCTGGGGTTGTGCTCCATGGGCAACGGTTCGGTCGGGCCGCGCCACGAGATGGTGTGCGTATAGACGCAGCTCAGGTTCGAGGTGCAGGCGCCCGCGTTGGCGGGGGCGTCCATCGACAGCTCCAGCGATCCGAGCTGCGTGTCGCGACCGATGTGTCGGGCCAAAAGCTGATCCACCGAAACGTCGGCGAGGATCTCGATCTCGTTGGTCCCGCCGCGGGTGGTTCCGGTAAGGAACGAACCCGACGCCCCGGCGTGCGCGACGTTCCAGTTCGCTTTCAGGCCGGAGATCACCAGCATCTGATCCTTGTACGGCGCCAGCGGCTCGAGGATGGGGGTCAGCTCAAAACCCCGGCCCACGGCGGTCGGTGACCAGAACGGCATCGCCATGCCGTTCGGCACGTACACCGACTGGAACCGGTGGATGGGGCCGGCGGCGCCCACCCGGCCGAAGGTGCGGAAGGCTGGCTCCATCGCCTCCAGGTAGGGTAGCGCCAGCGCGGCGCCGAATCCCCGTAGAACGGCACGGCGAGAGATGGAGTCGCCGCTGGCGATGGTGGGAGTCCACTTCACTTCTTCGCTGTATTTCGACATTCTCGGTTCCTCGTGGTTGATTCGTGGTCAAGGCGCTGCCGATTCGGGTCGTTGCCTGACGCCCCGCGGCGCGTCGTGATTGCCCTACCTCAGTCAGCTACCCGCTCCGCGACCCTGCTCGTCGAAAAGGCTGGGCTGTTGACGATTCCGATGACGATCTCGGACCAGCGATAGTCAGCGTCCGCGGCATCCCGAACGATTCCTCGAATCGAGGGCTGGTCGTAGTGCTCCACGCGACGGCCAAGCGCGTAGGTCGTCAGCTTTTCCGTCAGCGTGTGCACGAACGCCGTCGGATCTCGGAGCAGCCAGTCACGTACGCCCGTGAGCCCCTCGAATTCCTCCCCGGACGGCCAGTCGGCGCGCGCGTCGACCGGGTTTCCGCTTTCGTCAGCGTTTCGCCACCCGCCAAGGACATCGAAGTTCTCCAGCGCGAAGCCGAGAGGATCGATCGTGCTGTGACAGGAAGCGCAGACGGGGTTGCTCCGATGCTCCGCGAGCCGTTCGCGCACCGAAGCCGCGATTCTTCCCGGCTCCGCCTCCGGAAGGACCGGAACGTTCGCCGGCGGCGGGGGCGGCGGGGAGCCGAGGATGTTGTCCAGCAGCCACTTCCCGCGCAGGACCGGGGAAGTACGGCCGGGATAGGAGGTGACCGCCAGAATCCCTCCCTGGGCGAGCAGCCCTCCGCGCTGGTCCAGGTTCGGAAGCTTGACCCGGCGAAAACGTTCTCCGTAGATGCCGGAGACTCCGTAGTGCTGCGCCAGCCGTTCGTTGAGCCAGGTATAGTCGGCGCCCAACAACTCGACGACGCTGAGATCCTCCCGAATCGAGTTCGAGACAAAGAGCCGCGTCTCCTCGCCGAAGGCTTCGATCAGGCTCTCGTCATAGTTCGGGTAGAGCTCCGGATCCACCACGATCTCGGCAATCCGTCTCAGGTTCAGCCACTGCGCCGCGAAGTTGTCGGTCAGCGCGGCAACGGCTCGCGGATCGGCGAGCATTCGTCGCGCCTGTTCCTCCAGGACTCCCGGCCGCGAGAGCTCCCCGCGCGCGGCGAGGTCAAGCAGCGTCTCGTCCGGGATCGTGCTCCAGAGGAAGAAGGAGAGACGGGTCGCAAGCTGGAAATCGGTGAGACGGAACGTGTCACCGGCTCCCCCCGTCGCGGGTTCGTTATAGATACGGACGATGAACTCGGGATCGCTCAGCAGGTATTCCAGCGCGAACTGGATCCCGGCGTCGAAACTTTCGCCCTTCTCGCGTCCCAGTTCGTAAAACTCGATCAGACGGTCGATATCGGCGTCGACGGTGGGACGACGATACGCCCTGCGCCCGAGCCGCGAGAAGATCTCGGTGGCGCATTCGTACTCATCGACGAGACCGTCGTTGGGATGGCACGAGAAGATCTCCCGCCGGCTGGGCGTGTCGCCCGCCACGCCGGTAACCCCGTACGGGCCGCCGATCTCCAGCAGCTCAACCTTCTGGTAGTCCATGTAGACTTCGTCGTTCGCGAGCAACCGACCGCGCTGTTCGGGCTGCGGCACGTCTTCCGGTTCGATCTGCTCGCGTACGTACGACACCCCGACGACGTGTGGACCGGCCGTGACCGGGAAGGTTACCTCCAGATGCTCGTCAGCGCCGAACATATAGTGCTCCCACTCGATGTCGCCGGGCGCGCCGGGTCCACTGAAGCTCATGGGCGAGGGCAGGCCCGGAGCTTCTCCGCCGATCCTGAACCGGGTCACCAGACGCCCGTCGACGCGGACATCCAGCTCCTGGGGCCAGCCGAGCCCCATGATGTAGTCCTGCCAGTTCGTTCTCAGGCGGACTCTGATCCGGTAGTCGCCATCGACCGGGAAATTGTGACGAACGCTGATCCCCCCACGCGACCCAAAGGGCAGATCGTCGCTCTGCCGCCAGTCCTGCAGGACGTGCAGCGGAACGTCGTAGGTGGTCGTGCCAGGCCCGTCCGGAGGGAGACCCACCGCGAGCCGCGTGACCTGGCGTGCGACGGACATGTAGCGCTCCATATGCGCCGTCGAGAACGGCAACGCCTCCGCCATATTGTCGAATCCGCCGTCCGCCGTGGGATCCCCCGGCAGCAGCGGCACGACGTTGACGTTGATCCCCAGCAGGTCGTTGATCGCGTTATTGTACTCGACCCGGTTCAGGCGATGGGCCGGCCAGACGTAACCGGGGTCCGGATTCGCCATCCATGACCTGTCGAGTTCCGCCTCGATCCAGTGCGACACGAACGCGACCACCTCGGGTTCCGGCCGCGGCGCGTTGGCCGGCGGCATGGTCCCCGAGCGCAGCTTCTTGATCACCTTCTCGAGCGTCTCCGAATGCTGACCCGCGTTCTCCCAATCGATCGCGTCCAGGCCCACACCGCCGGCAGGGGCCCCTCCGCCGTGGCAGGCGACGCAGTACTCGCGCACCACGGTTTCGACCTGCTCGGCGGCGGTGATGCCGTAGGTCACGCCGTAAACCGGAGGGGAGGTGCGGGACGGCGTATCATCCGCGCTCCCGTACCAGGCCGTCGCGCCCACGAACAGCAGGGCCAGGCCGCCACTCAGCAGCATCGCGCGGGGGGTCGTGAATCCCCCCGCCGACCTCATCGATGACCCGCGCATCAGAAGAACTCCCCGTTCGGGACGGGCATGCAGCTCGCCGTGGCGTCGATCGGGAGACCGTTGGATGTCGTTCCCCTCGGCCAGTTAACCCACTCGCCGGTCCGGATGTCGTCTCCCACCTGCGTGCCCTGCAGGAAGAGCTCGCGCCGCCGCTCGTCGAGCACCTGCGCTCGAATCACGGACGGGTCCGTGGAGCTGAACGTTGGCAGCTCGTGCGTGGACCGCAGCGCGTTGATGATCTCGACCGCCCGCTGCCCGCCTTCCACCTCCGCGATGATCAGCTGAGCCTCGCGCCAGGTGGCGAATGGAATGCTGGAACCCGGGCTCGGATACTTGAGCTGGACCCATCGGTCCACGCCAGCGAACGTGCTCGGCCCCGCGTACTGTGTCGGGACGCGGGGATCCGGAACGCCGTCGACCTCGAGCTCCCGGTAATGCGGCCTGACCGAGAAGGTGCCGGTCAGGTTCGCCGGCTGGTGCCACTGCCGGCGCTGCGGTCCACTTGCGTCGTACGTGAGGTACGCGATGAACCCCTGGTCGACCAGTTCGGCGTCGGCCACCGCGCCCGTCCCGTCTCCGAGGTTGAGCTTCGCCCTGGCGCGGCCGACGCGGGCCGTGTTGACCACCTCGCGCGCCTGCTGGGCGCGCGGTCCGCTCGTGATGCCCGAAGCGAGGTTGATCGCCTTCGTGAACAGGTCCGCCGCCGCCTGGAAGCCGACCTCCCGTTCCCGCACGATGCCGTCGCCGTCGAAGACGATCCCGCAATAGTGCTCCGACAGGAGCTGCGTCGCGTAGCCTTCGAACAGATACGCCCGCGAGATGAGGTAGTCCGGATGCTGAACGGATCCCTCAGGGAACCCCTCGATCAACGAGACCGCGGTTTGCGCCTGTCCCCGCACGATGTGCATGGGAAGCCATACCGGTTCACGATTGTCCTCGCAGTCTCCCTTCCCTCCCTCCTCCGTTCCCCTGGAACGCTGTTCCGAGCGCATCCAGTTCAGGGTCCCGGAGACATAGGTGTAGACGCCGGACCAGATCACGTCACGCGTCAGGTACCCGCGGAAGCCGCACTCGAAATCGCCCTGGACGCCGAGCACGAGCGTCTCGGCCAGTGCAGGGTCGTTGAGATCCGCCGCCACCAGCTGGCCCGGCAGATCGACATCGAAGATGCCTTCGCATCCCGCCAGGCCCAGGGAGAGAAGGAGAGCCGCCCCCGCCCGACGGCGGGCTCGCGGGGCGAGAATCCTTTCCACCCCCCGTCGCGACGGTCCGTCACCATATTCCTTCAACATTTCTCAGATTTCCCGTTATGGTGTTAGAAGGACACGTCAAAGCGGACCGACGCCCGCGAACCCGCCGGCTGTCCGCCCCTCGAAGTTCCAGGATAGTTGGCCGAGGGCGCCTGCATCTCCGGAGCCCATATCTTGCCGCCGAAGTCCACGTAGTCACCCTGCTTGAACCACAGCGTGGAAAGGTTGTAGCCCGTAACCGTGACGCTCGCGGAGTTCGCGCGAATACTCCCCAGCAGCGAAGGCGGAATGTTGTATCGGAGCGACAGCTCGCGAAGCACGAGATAGTCGGCGTGATGGATGACCTGCCCACCGCGCGCGCCATACTGACGTAGCCCCATCCAGATCGGGTCGTCCTGCCGGACAACCTGTTCCGAGCTCCACTGGTTCTGCCCGGACAGGTAGTCCGGGTTGAAGTGGTGCCCGCCCTTGGCGTCGAGCAGCGTTCGGAGCGACAACCCGCCGAACTGGAAGGTGTTGGTCAACCCGATCGTCCAGGTCGGCTCCCCCTGGCCGTAGAAGACCAGCGGCGCCTCGGCGCACGGAACGGCGGGGCCTCCACTCTCCATCCCCGAACGACCCCGACCGCCGTCGCAGAGGGCGTTGATGACGGATCCGCTGACTCCGTTCTCGAATTCCGCGGACAGGACGCGGATGTCGAAGAAGCTGGCGAGCGGAAATCCTTCGACGTGGAACTGGTTCCTCTCCACCTCGATCCTGCCGGCGCCGCCCATGTCGTTGACCTTCGTCCAGTTGGTGCCGAGAGCCGTCTGCACCTGCCACTGGAATCGGGAGCGGCGAAGGACGTCGAAGTTCAGGCCCGCCTCGACCCCGCCACCCGTGACCAGACCGACGTTCTCGAACCGGTCGCCGGGGAAGCCTTCGGACGGACGCATGACGCGCCGGACCATCGCGTCCCTGGTGGCCCGGTTGTACCAGGTGAGCTCCACGCCCACACGGCCGTCGGCCAGTTCGGCATCGAGCCCGAGTTCGATCTCCTCGCCCCGCTCCGGCCGCAGATCGGGATTGCCCGCCGCCAGGGGCGTCAGGATCGGATTCCCACCCGGACCCGTTACCGCCCTGTACAGCCGCTGCGCCGCGAAAATCTCGGGCTGCTGGCCCGAAGCGCCCCAGGCGCCCCTGAGACGAAGGCTGGGAAGGACGGAGGCCAGCCGGCTCTCCTCCCAGAACGGCTCCTCGCTGAGCACCCACGAGGCGGAGACCTTCGGATAGATGGCCGCAGTCGCGGTCTCGCCGAACGCGCTGTTCTTGTCGAATCGGACGGCCGCGGTCAGATAGAGCCGGTCCCGCCAGTTCGTGTCTCCCTGGACGTACGTGCCGAGCGTGGTGTTCTCGCCGAAGCTCTCACTGCTGGACGTCTCGGCCGCGGCCTCGATCGTGGTCAGCGCGGGTGTGGCGAAGACGCGTCCGTCCAGCCGGCCGGTGGTCTGCCTGCGCGTGTACCACTGGAGGCCGAAGGAAACGCTGGAGTTCAGATTCCTGAACGCCGGCAGCCTGGCCGTGGAGGAATAGTCGGCGGTGAGTGTTTCCCGATCGTCCGTGTTGATCGTCTTGCGTCCATCCCGTGAGTCCGCATACGTCGAGTTGTAGAGCACATTCGACGACTTGGGCGTCAGGGTGGTGTTGGTCAGGTCGTTCCGGTCGATGCCCACGACCAGCCGCTGCCGAAGCCACCCGAAGGGTTCGTGATCGACGGCGCCGCTCCACGTCGACCTCAGACCCTCGATCACCTGGCTTCTGGCGTTTATCTGGGCTTCGATGGGCGTGGTGCGACCCGTCAGCGGGTTGAAGTTCATGAAATAGCCCTGCGTGGGCATCCCGGGCTGAACCGCCGAATTCGCTCGCGCGGCGTCAAGGGTGACACTCCACGAACTGTTCGGGATGAAGGTGAGCGAGACGCGTGTGGAGGCGCGCCGGTTCGCCTCGAGGCGGGTGTAT
>CAZUVK010000007.1:33425-39397 GCA_964623785.1 uncultured Gemmatimonas sp.
GTGTATCCAAGCTCGTCCACCAGTGTGGTGGACGCCGCGTACCTGATCGCGTCCGTTCCGCCGCGCACCGAAAACGCGTACTGCTGAAGGGGACCGGTCCGGAAGACGGGTCGCCCGAAGGCGTTGGGCATGAAGTCCGGATCTTCATCCGCCTTGTATGTATCGACGGACCGGACCTCGCCCGTCGCCGGGTCCCGATAGAACGCCAATCCGAATACATCGGACGGGTTTCGGAGGAAGTTCGCTCCAACCTCGGCCGAGGCGTTGAACGAGGGGGTACCATTCACCCCGCGCCTCGTGAAGATCTGAATCACGCCGTTGGCCGCCTCGGTGCCGTAGAGCGTGGCGGCGGCGGGCCCCTTGATCACCTCGACGCGTTCGATGTCGGCCGGGTTCAGGTCCTGAAGGGTCGAGACGGAGTAGTTGATGCTGGTAAAGGCTTCGGGAGCGTCCATCCGGATGCCGTTGATGTAGATCAACGGATCACCGGAGAGCGCGAGCGAAGAGGAGCCTCGAATGCGGAATTTCCCGCCCCCGCCGACGGTTCCGGCGGGTGCGGTCAGCTGTACGCCGGCCACCTTGTTTCCAAGGAGTCCCTCCAGTCCCGCCGCCCCGGAGAGCTGTCTTTCCGACTGGAGATCCACCGAGGCGACCGCGTTCCCGAGCGCCCTCCGGACGCTGCCCCCGGCGGTTCCCGTGACCACCACTTCGTCGAGCGAAAGAACCTGCTGGATCAGGGTGAAGTTCACTTCCGCGGGCCGTTCACCCGATACCAGTGCTTCCTGGCTCGCAACCTGATATCCGATCCGCTGGACCGTGATGGTATGCCGCCCAGCGGGAACATTGTCGATCCGGAATCGCCCGTTCGCGCCGGTAAGGACGCCGGCCCCCGAATCACCCACCCGAACCTGGACCGTGGCAAGCGGCTCGCCGAGCTGGCCCGAAACCAGGCCGGTGATCGTTCCTGTCGAAGGCCCCTGCGCCGCAAGCGGTCCCGCCGAGACGGCGGCGATCGCCAACGCGGCCCCCAGCGTGATCATCGACCTCCAGGCGGATCCTGCCGCCGAGCCAATGTCCCACCGGATGGCATGCGATAGCCCCAGCCGGCCGTTGTATATTCGCGAGTTCATTGCCCTATTCCTTCTCGAGTCCGTTCACTCGGGCCGCTACGGCGACCAGACCGTCTCGCGTGTCCGTCGGCGTCCCGTCGATCAGTCGGAGGCCGCGGCGCTCGCGTCCCCTGCCCGCCGGTTCGCCACCGCGTATGGAGCCGTTGGCCACCGAGACGTGGAATCCCGATCTATGGACCTTCGAGTCCGGCGTCGGGAGACCCCGCACCCCCTGCCCGGTGATGGCCGCCGCCGCGGAGCCACCAGAAATTCGCAGAATCATTCTTTCCCCGATTTGCCTTTGAGTGATGTCGATGTAGCGTGAATAGAATTCGGCCACGGAACTCATGGTGCCGTGGCCGATCAGTCAGCATCGTGCGGAGAGCGAATGTCACATCGATTCGCGTGGCGCTCCGTCGCGCGGCGCACTGATTCCGGCCCCGACGCAACAGCGCCGGAGAGGGGTACAGTGGCGACACGACATCCAGCGTCCGGATCCGATCATCGTCCGTAATTCCCGTGAGAGAGTCCACCAGCTCGAGGCGAGGGGAATGCGACCAAACCTCCCCTTCGGCCTGTTCGAACGACGTCCAGGCAGGTCAATCTCCATGCCGTTCGCGGAACCGCGTCCGTAATCGGTTGGCGCAGAAAGCGTTAGCGGGAACTTCAGGAACGCGCAGGCGCGGCTGTTCCGCCATATAACACGGCATGACTATGTTATATGGCGGAATCTATCGCGCATATTTGCTGGTATACGACAGGCGCTCAGCCGCTGGCGGTGGGGAGGATCGACTCAGGGGGAGATGGTCGGAACCGGGTCCAATCGATTCCGAGCTTCCGCATCCGCGCGCGGAGCGTATGCGGGTTTACGCCGAGCATGCGGGCGATGCCGTCCCTGCCCTCGATCCTTCCGCCGGTAGCGCGCAGGGCGGACTCGATGTGGCGGCGCGCGACATCGTCGAGCGTACGGAAGCCGGTGGTGGGGACCTCGGCGGCGCGTATGGGTTCCCAGTGGGACTCCGCTTCGGCCATCAGGTTTCCGCCCAGGGACTTGGAAATCTCCAGGCTCTCGCCGGCCCCGAGAATCGCCGCGCGATCGATGACGGAGGCGAGCTCGCGGATGTTTCCCGGCCACGAATAGCTCACGAGCATCTCGATGTCGATCGGCGAAAGCGCGAGTGGCCGGAGCCCGAACCGGCGCGCGGCGCGCTCCGCGAAGTGCCGGGCGAGGGCGGGGATGTCCTCCCGACGGTCGCGCAGTGGCGGGAGCAGCACGGGGAAGCCGGTGATCCGGTACCAGAGGTCTTCGCGGAACCGGCCCTCCCGCACCATCGTGGGAAGGTCGCGGTGCGTCGCCGCGACGATGCGCACATCGACGCGCATGGACCGCTCGCCGCCGACCCTCTCGAACGTCCCTTCCTGGAGGACCCGAAGCAGTCGGACCTGGGCCGGAAGAGGCAGCTCGCCGATCTCGTCGAGCAGGAGGGTCCCCTTGTCGGCGCGCTCGAACCAGCCGCGCCTGCTGGCCGTGGCGCCGGTGAACGCGCCGCGCTCGTGCCCGAAGAGTTCGGAATCCACGAGTTCGGAGGGGATTGCGCCACAGTTGACGCGGATGAACGGACCTTTCGCCCGCGGGGATTTCTCGTGGATGGCGCGCGCGATGACCTCCTTGCCTGACCCCGTCTCGCCGAGGATGAGGACCGGAAGGTCCGAGCCCGCGACCAACCCGACCCGCCGCATCACCGCGCCCAGGCCACCGTCGCGGCCGATGATCGTATCGACCAGGTCGTCGCGGCCAAGGCGCGCCAGCACCGATCGTCGCTCGGCCTCCGAGGCTTCTCGCAGCGCCTTCAGCTCCAGCAGCCGCCGGTCGTTCTCGAGCGCCACCGAAAAGGGCTCGATGAGGTGCTCGATGATCGGGGCCTGCCGATCATCCGGCTCGACGGACGCCTGATACCGGAGGAGAAGGGCGCCAGCCGCCCCGTGGTCACTCGCCAGCGGCGCCGCGATCCAGGCGTCTCCGGAGGCGCCGCCGAGCAACACCGACAGCCCCGTTGGTGTTTCCCCGCTGGCGGGCCGCTCCACCACAGACTTCGCCTCCAGCCATCGCCGGAGCCCTTCCGCCTGGTCCGGCCTGAAGTGCCGGGTCTCCGGGAATCCGGACGCCGTGCCACCGACCACGCCGCGCGCCCGGGGGTGGATCAGCCGACGTTCCCAGTCGAACGTGTCGACCTGCAGGCCCGAAACCGGCATGCGCCGGGAGAGGATCCGCGCCAGTGTGGGCACCGACTCCTCGATCTCTATGTGGCGGCACGCCTCCCGCCACACGTCGAGCAGAAGCCCCTGAAATCGCTCCATCTCCGTTTCCTTTCTGCCGCGCGCTGAACCACCAAAACATCATCCACGATCGCCAAGCTACCATCATATTTGCGCGTCCGCCATGACATGCCACGGTTTGCACATGAAATATGATTGCTCCGGTCATCGGATGATCTGCGCACAACGTCGTAACTGGTTGCAGATAATTGATTTGCGATCATGACTCGGGAATGGCGCGCGATTTGACTCGGGGGTTGGGTGCTGAGAAGCGAATCGCGCGGGAGAGCGGAGATCTCGACCGAGGCGGGTTTGAACGGAGAGACGGCGGAAGCCAGGAGATGGGAATGAGAGTGGGAATCGAGCGAATGGGAGCGTGTTGCACCTGTACCCCGACTCGGCGCGATGGCGCCGTGGCCGGGATCGGTGTCGCGCGTAACGGACCGTTGAGTGACTCAACATGATGTAGCTCCCCTGGCATCTCCGACGACGCTGACCGATCGGCCACGGCACCCTGGGTTCCGTGGCTTTTTTCTGTCCTGACGCGGCATGGACCGCGTCGCAATACATGAAAAGGGAGAAACGATGAAACGTATCACTGGTATGGGCACCGGATTGCTGGCTTCGCTGCTGCTCACGGGCGCGCTCGCCGCGCAGGCTCCGGAGGGCGACCAACCGCAGGCGCGTCCGGGGACGCCGGCACCAGGCGCCGCGCCTGAGGAAAGAGACGTCGTCAATCTCGGCGGCGTGGTCGTCACCGCGCGACGGGTGGAGGAAGTCGCGCAGGAAGTTCCCATCCCGATCGCCGTCGTGGACGGCGGCCTGATCGAGAGAGCCGGAGCCTTCAACGCACACCGACTGCAGCAGATCGTCCCCACGATCCAGTTTTTCACGTCGAACCCGCGCAATTCCTTCCTCAACATCCGGGGCCAGGGCCTTCCGTTCGGACTCACCAACGACGGGATCGAGCCGGGTGTGGGGCTCTATGTGGACGGTGTCTTCTACGCCCGCCCCGCCGCGGCCACGCTCGACTTCATCGACGTGGAGCGGATCGAGGTGTTGCGCGGACCGCAGGGCACGCTCTACGGGAAGAACACGACCGCCGGAGCCCTCAACGTGACGAGCCGGGCGCCCAGCCTCACCGGGCCGGAATCCATCTTCGAGCTCAGCACGGGGAACCTCGGATACGTGCAGGTGAAGGGCGCGGTGTCGACTCCGATCGGCGAGCGCCTCGCGGGACGGCTCTCCTTCGTATCGACGGAGAGGGAGGGTCTCCTGACCAATGTGCGAACCAACGAGAAGGTGAACTCCATCAACAACATCGGAGTGAAGGGCCAGCTTCGGTTCCTGGCGTCGGAGAATCTCATCATCTCCGCCTCGGCTGACGTCACGCGTCAGCGGCCCGTCGGCTACGCCCAGGTGATCGCGGGGGTGGCGGACCTGCCGAACCTCGCCGCGAATCGGACGTACGCGGCCGTCGCCGCGGACCTCGGGTACACCCTTCCGAGCACGAACCCCTTCGACCGGCTGATCGACCACAACTCTCGCTGGGGCGCGGGCCAGAACCTTGGCGGCGCCTCGCTCACCGCGGACTGGAGCGTCGGGCCTGGCCAGTTGACTTCGATCTCGGCATGGCGCTTCTGGGACTGGGATCCTTCGAACGACCGCGACTGGACGGGGACCGACTTCATCTCTCTCTCGCAGGCCCCGTCACGGCACGACCAGTGGTCGCAGGAGCTACGGTACGCGGCCCAGGTGTCCCCGCGCGTGGACTTCGTGGCCGGCCTCTTCGGATTCCGGCAGGCGCTCGACGCCAAGACTATCGAAGTGCAGGGCAAGGACTCGTGGCGCTGGACGTTCAATCCAAGCAACAGCGTGGTGGCCGCCACGGACCCCGCGCGTCTCTCCGCCCTTGTCGATGGACGCGGGCAGACGGCGTTCGCTGACATCTCGACGACGAGCGCGGCCCTCTTCGGCCAGCTCCAGTGGCGCGTCACCGACCGGCTGCGCCTCCTTCCGGGAATCCGGTTCAACTACGACGCAAAGGGCGGAAGCTTCGAACGGGAAGTCTATGGCGGCGACAGCGATCCCGAGTTGCGCGAGCAGCTTGCCGCCGTCGGCATCAACCTGCCGGGCAGTGCGTATTACTTCGATACGGACATCTCCGACACGAACGTGTCCGGTCAGTTGACGGCGGGATTCGCCCTCACGAACGCCATCAACGTCTACGGCACCTACGCGACGAGCTTCAAGACGTTCGGGTTCAACCTGAGCGCCCTGCCAACGGTCAACGGCGAGCCGGACCTCTCCACGGCGAAGATCGATCCGGAGGATGTGCGGCACATCGAGTTCGGGATCAAGACCTCGCCGGCTCCGGGCGTGACGGCCAACCTCAACGTGTTCAGCACGGACATCCGGGACTTCCAGACGAACGTCCGGGACCCGGATCCGACGCAGCCCCGAGCGATCGTCGCCGGCGTCGAGCTGGTTCGGGTGCGCGGCGCCGAGCTCGACGTGAGTACCTCCGTGAACGAGCACCTGGCATTC
>CAZUVK010000007.1:39407-41525 GCA_964623785.1 uncultured Gemmatimonas sp.
CTGGCATTCCATGGCGCGCTCGCGTACAACGATGGACAGCACGTCAAGTTCCCCAACGCGATCCCGCCGTTCGAGCTGGCCGGCGGCCCGGAGCGCGTGGACATTTCGGGCTCGGTTCTTCCCGGCCTCCCCAAGTGGGCGGGGTCGATCACCGGTGAGTTCAGCGTACCGGTGGGTAGGGGTGGCGCGGACTTCATCGGCGGAGCCGATGCCAACTTCCGCTCCGAGTACTCCTCGAGCACGACCCCCTCGGAATACCTGAACGTTGAGGGCTATACCCTGCTCAACGCACGAGCCGGGTTCCGGCTTTCGAGCGGGTGGACGATCTCGGCCTGGTCCCGGAACCTGCTGAACAAGGATTACCTCGAGCAGCTCGGGGCCGCGGGCAGCGCGGGACTCTACTGGGGGATCCCGGGCGAACAGAGGACTTTCGGCGTGACCGCAAGGTGGCAGCCGTGAGGAGGAAGTACTGAATGCCGGAATCGGCCAGCCCTTCGCGTCCGCGGGGGCTGGCCGATTTCTTTCGCTGGAGAAGAGGCCGTGACGAAGGAACCCGCCAGTCCCGCCGATGCCCGCAGATCCGGCGACACCGCCCCGGGACCCGACGTTGGCGCGCGCCAGAGCCACACGCCCGAGACCGGGTGGCTTCCTCTCTACTTCACGTTTCTGGCGGGAGCCCCGATCGGTCCATGGCGGATTCGCCTCTCCCTACCGCCGGAGCGCGAGCTCCGAAACGATCCCGGCCGCGAGCGTCTTCCGGTCGCCCAGCGAAGCAGCGCGCAACACGAAGCTCCGGGCCGCATCGAGTGACAGGAGAAGGCACCCGCCACCTTTAGGAGAACTTCCAGCCTGTTAACTTCCAACATTGGAACTTCCATACCTGGAACTTATGACAGGAACTGGGCGGCCATGGAGACCGGCACGGTCAATGTGAACGCCGAACCCAGCTACCGGCTGGAGTGGTCACCCTTCGGCGGGTTCAAGGATTCCGGGCTGGGTGACAAGGAGGGCGTGACCGAAGCGATGAAGGGTATGACCCGGGTCAAGACATACTCGCTGCCCTGGGATCGGCCGTAGGGGGTCAGGCGTCGGCCCGCCAATGCTCCAACACCAGACCCGGTACGCGCTCAAACTCGCGGATATTCGCCGTGACAAGCTTGAGCCCGTGCGCCAGACAGGAGGCCGCCAGCCAGAGATCGTGCGCGCCGATCATTCGACCCTCGCCGGCCAGGTGCGCCCATACCTGGGCGTGGGCGCGCGCCGCCGGGAGATCGACGGGCAGGAGTGGAAAGCGTTCGAGCACGGCTTCCACCCAGGCCGACCGCCGCGCGCGTACGCCCGACTCGCCGGCGCGATGAACACCATGCAACAACTCGCTCGCGGTCACGACGGACAGAAAGAATTCCTCGTCTTCGCGACCTTGCAGGTAGGAGTCCAGCGTCAGCCGCTTCCTCTCGTGTTCGATGAGGATGCTGGCGTCAATCAGGATTCCCATGGATCTCGAATGACCTCTGCGTCCAGATCAGCGCGGGCACGCTCGATATCGCCGGCGAACGCGTCCGCTTCCTCATCGCTCAAGCGCGGCAGGGAAGTGAGAAGCTCTGGAAGGTCGCCGAGGCGCCGTCCCGTCACGACGGGGCGAAGCTCGGCCACCGGTTTCTTGCCACGCATGAGGATGAACCGCTCACCGCCGAAGGCGACGCGATTGATGTAATCGGCGAAGTTGCGCGCCACGTCAGTGACGCTCGGATGGAAACGCATAGGTCTGCTTCCCCGGGGAATCGATGCCTCCATCAGATTATCAGATAGCATGCCGAAAGTCCAGCGAGGTGAACGTCAGCTCCGCTGGCGCAGTCGCGGACGGCTACTGTGGGCTCGACGGCGAAATCACGCCGTTCCGCTTGCTGTCCAACGATTCGACTTCACAGCGGCACGAGACTGAAAATCCAGCGAATGTCATACGCTCGCCACTCGATCCAGGTCGGCCCGCACGGCCTGGAGAATCTCGATGGAGAGCGCCTCGTCGCCGACCGCCCGGGCCAGCACGAGAGCGCCCACCATCTCCGCGAACGTGGCGATCGCGCCGATGGGCTGATTCAGCTCGTGCGCGAAACCACT
>CAZUVK010000008.1:0-11800 GCA_964623785.1 uncultured Gemmatimonas sp.
TGCGTGGATTCGTGGTGGGGCGGAGACGTCTCGTCTCAACTACACTACATGGACAACTCCGGTTACGCGCTCCGGGAATTCTTCGCGCCAGCCGTCGTCGCCCACGCTCCGCCGCGCATTCCGCCCCGGATTCCATACCGGTGCCAGCGCCCAAAACGACCTCCACTCACTCGGCATACTCATTCGTCAACCTACAGACAGGTCATGCTGAAATCGCTGCAGGCGCTCTGCAAGTGACATGAGCCGCGGGTCGATGCGGGCGTAAGTGGACACCATGGTATAAGGCTCCTCACTCAACATGAACAAGGTCCGGAAGGCTTGGGCGGAGAGCATTTTCTCACGCCGCTTGACCTTTGAAATGTACCCGGTGGACATGCCGAGAATCTGCTCGATCTCGCCTTGCGTGATGTTGAAATCTCGTGTGATGCAAACAATCAGCTGCTCGGTCGCCTTATGGCGATGCTCTTCGTAGGCTCGCTGCAAGACCTCGTCAAGGCGCTTCGAATCTCCCTCATCCAGCATCATCTCGCCGCAAGCGGCGCAGACCGGCATGAAGAGATCTTCATCGATGAGCAGATCGACTGCATCACGGTACGGCCACCGCTCACCGCGAATGTTCGTGGGCCGGATCTCCCCCCCGCACATACATGTCTTCAACTCCGACGATTCCATATAGCTATCTGTGGCTTCGGGGGATTCGTCGCCCGCTCACGGTCTCCATTGGTTCCAGTGCCAGGTGACATGAAAGAACCTTCGGAGCCGCTTCATAGATCGAGATCTCTATATACCAACCATCACCATCAACCAGCTTCCCATATGCATCCGCCGTCTGCCCGCCATTGTATCGATATGACACGCGACAATAGTCACCCAGCGTCAACGAGAGCACGGTGTCTCGGGCGAACTGCCTGGCTTCCGAAACTGAGCACCGGCGCTCATACATGATGTCCCGAAGGCCGTTGCGTGACACCAGATAAAAGCCATCCCCCGCAAGGATGAGGCGCTTGAACTCTCCAAGGTCGTGAAATGGGCGAAGTCGGGCTACACGTTGCTCCATTTGGTACTCAGTCCTATAATATACCCGCCAACATGGGAGTGCAAGGTTTCGCGACCGTCTTACGTCACACCTATCGAACGCACCCGCCGGAGGTCTCTGGTGGGTGCATGCGGCCGCTGCCGAATGAGCATTCGTGCGGGGACGCCCATGACGCGGCCCGCGGGCACGTGGCTCGGTTGGTCGACGGAGAGAATCAGGAAGGGGGTGGCCGTCCTGCTCGTGGCTCTTGGCGGGTTGGAGTTCGGAATCCCAAACCTCGCCCCGCGAAGGGATCGTCGGGGTCACTGTGCGCTGAGAGCCTCGTGTTCCGCCTCGCTTACTCGCGGGAGAACTCTGGAACTTTTGGCGTTCAGTTTGAAACAGGCAAGGGAGTTGTTCCGGAGCGCCAGCATTGAGCACGGCCAGACACTTCACTAACGATATGGGTCTCCGCGTTCTCCGCGGCGAAGCCGGTCCCCATGCGCGCCAGCGCCCGGAATCACTTCACTACCTCGCGCACGGCACGTCCGCGAATCCCTGCCGGGCGTTCGTGACGCTGTTGCCGCACGAAATCACGTTGTTCTTCCCC
This sequence comes from uncultured Gemmatimonas sp., assembly GCA_964623785.1. Taxonomy (GTDB): domain Bacteria; phylum Gemmatimonadota; class Gemmatimonadetes; order Longimicrobiales; family Longimicrobiaceae; genus WHSP01. The sequence goes on from CAZUVK010000008.1 coordinate 1,626, forward strand.
TGGATCGCGAAGCCGTAGCCGTCCGAGCGGATATCCGCCACGTTGTCGCGGAAGATGTTGCGCTGGCCCCAGTTGCCGTCGTGGCCGGGCCAGACGCGGAAGCCGTTCATCTTCGCGAAGGTGCCGGTGTTGCCCTCGATGATGCCGTCGTTGCCCTGCACGAGCACCCAGGAGTCCACCCGGTCGCCCTTGTTGTCCATCCCCCGGCCGTCAAACGTGTTGCCGGAGATCAGGGTGCCGATGGTGCCTTCCTTCACGTCGATGTGCTCGGCGGTCACGTTCGGGCCGATGTGGTTGCCCACCAGCTGGTTGTTGTCGCTCCGGTCACGCTGCCCGTTCGTCCATGTGCCCGACCAGCTCCCGACGTAGATGCCCTCGCCCCACTGCTGGTAGTCCCAGCCACGACGGCCCGTGTCGAAGATCCGGTTCCCGCTCACGATGTTCGATGAGGAATGGTCGCGCAGGCCGACGGCTTCCTGGCCGATATCCGAGATTTCCAGGTCCTCGATCCGGTTGTTGCTCGATCCCTCCAGGCGGATGCCCCAGAGGCCGTGGCGGATGGTGAACCCGTGCAGAACCCAGCCTGACACGTTCTTCAGGAGGATGACCGCCCCGCCGTCGTACCGGCTGTCCCTGAGGATCGCGTTTCGTGTCCCGCAGAGGATGGCGGGGTTCGCGCCGGCGGCGGTCCGGCTGATCGTCCAGCGGCCCGTGTAGGTGCCGTCCGCCAGCACGATGAGGTCGCCACCGCGCGCGTTGCTCAGCGCGCTGGTCAGCTGCGACGCGGACGAGACGTTGACCGCGCGCAGGTGCGGGAAGTCGGCGCAGGCCGCGGCGACGGGTGGTGCGGGCGGCGGAGGCGGCGGAGGTGCCGGTGGTGGTGGTGCCGGTGGTGGTGGCGGCGGCGCGGGAGGCCGCGGTGCCTCCGGCTCGGGCTCGGGCTCGGGCTCGGGCTCCGGTTGCGACGGGCTTTCCGGCTCCGGCTCCGCCGGCGGCGGACTTTCGGGCTCGGGCTCCGGCTCCGGCCGCGGCGACGGCGGATCCGCCGGCTCAGGCTCCGGCCCCGGCGCCTCCGCCCTCGGCACCACGTGGACCGCCGTCCGCATCGTCGACCGCCCGCTCGTCGCGATGATCGTCGCGTCCCCGACGCCGATCGCGGTGAGCACTCCCGCCGAACTGACCCGCGCAACCCGCGCCGGGCTCGACGACCAGCGCACGCTCATCGGGTTCCCGCGCGCGTCCAGCCCCACCAGCGCGAGCGAATCCCCCACCTCGAGACGTGCCCCCGCCGGCGTGACCGAGACGAGCCGGTTCGGATCCGCCCACCATCGAGGATCGTTCCAGAACCCCCTCGCGTACGCGGGGTCCAGGCTCGCGATCGACGTCAGCTCCACCGCCCCCGGATCCGACGGCAAGGCGTCGCACCCGGCCAGCGACGAGACCAACAACGCGCAGGTAAGTAGCATGCTTCTGCTCGTTACGGACGGATCACGAACCGCGCGAACGGAGAAATATAGCGGATTTCGGGCACGACGAGGGAGACGCCCGCACGGCGAGCCGACCACTGGATGCATGGCTGGTTCCTCTTCGGCGGCTCGACGAGCATGGCGAGCGTTGCGCTCGCTGTAGCCTCGTAGCTTTGCGTCCCCGCCTTTCGACGGGTTTGCCGTTTATCGGAGGTGGCCGCGAACAACACGCGGCCGGTTTGACGCGGTCCCCGCCGGGCCGGGGATCGGGCGCGCTTCCACGCGAAATCCGGACCTGCCGTGTGAACAGTAACGCAAGCCCTACATCTACATCATGTTACGCGGAAACATATGTAGGGAAGGAATGGGTGGGAGCCCGGCAACCTGCACGGGTCGTTGCATTTCGCGGGGAGCGGCCGGGGGCGCCGTGTCTTCTCGGCGAGGGCGTGATGGCGCCCCCCTCCAAAGGGCCCAGGGTCAGCCTACGTCAGCAATACCCAGCAACTCCCGGGGGCCGACCAGGTGAATCCGCCGATCCTCGGCTGCGAGTTTCCTCACCTCGCCCGTGAAACCCGAGCGTGAAAAGAGGAGGTAATGTGGTTCGCTCTTGCGCTCCGCGTAGTAGGCGTTGCCTCGGGTCGTCTCCTGTAGATGCTCCAGGACGTTTTGCCCAACGGCGGTATTCCACCACTTGCACTCGCCCGAGAAGAACGTGTCATCCGGCATGCTCCCCGCCACGTCGATGTCGTAGTTGGCGGCCCAGATCTGCCCGACCTCTCGTGCGGCTCGGGGAAGGATCTCCGGGCCGTACAAGCGCGTGTAGTCACGGCAGATCCACTCGAACAGCCCTCCCATATGATCGTCCAGATACGGCTCGATGGCGTGAGTCCACACCTCATTGGCATGGCCGGCGGCGAGTGGTGAGGCGTTCGGCAAGGAGAAGCGGTACCAGAACGCCAGGAAGGGGTCGTCCAGGTAGTAGCGCCGGTTTCGCTCCCGCTCGGTCGCGTCGAGAGAGCGAACGATCCGGATCAGTCGGAGTTCCTCCAATTTTCGGACATACGGTGCCAGTGCGCTCGCATCACGGATCTCTCGGATGCGGCCGATGATGTCTCCCGATGTCATGCAACCATCCGCGACCGCGCGAAGGATTGTCGCGTAGCGCGTTACATCGCGTAGCTCCGCCTGAAGCAGGTTGTTCGGCTCATCGCTCAGCGGTGCACCAGTCGAGAGCACAAGATCGAAAACGTTCTCCCGCAATGTCGCCCGCGGGTCGCAGAGGTTCAGATAGTAGGGGATGCCACCAAAGATGCCATACGCCTTCAGGCAATCCTCCGGAGACCAGTTTGGAAAGAAGCGCGCGGCGTCGCGGAACGGTAGTGGGGCAACATCAAGTTCAAGGGTCTGGCGATCGTGCATCGGGTTCTTTTCGCTGAGCAGTTCCTCCATGAAGGCGATTTTTGAACCACACAGGATCAGGTTCAGGGGGCTACCACGATCGCGGAGCCCGTCGCAGAACTTCTGGAAGATCGACAGCAGAGCGGGGTTGGCCTCGCAGAGGTAGGGGAACTCGTCGAGTACCACCGTCAGGCCAGGCATCCTCCTGGTGGCGACCTGCTCCAGGTAGGCGAGCACGCCGAGCCAGTCACCGAGCGATGTGAGTAGCGCATCTGCCCCCACCGTCCCCTCAACCTCCTTTTTGAAGAGGGCCAGGCTCATCGACTCGGCGACCCTGGTTGCCTGATAGTAGATCGCGGGGCGGCCCTGCGTCACCTCCATCAGAAGGCGTGATTTCCCTACTCGACGGCGTCCGAGAACAACGACGACCGAAGGCCGTCCGCGATCAAGTTCGCGTCGTAGTACTCGAACCTCCTCAGCCCGCCCGATGAACTCTCGCGTCTCCATTCCCCACCTCACTCGTGTGGTCACGATTATGATAATCACGATTATGATAATCGCAACAGCACGACACGGAAAGCCTTGGTTTCGCGGGGAGCGGCCGGGGGGGGCGACCACCCCGGGCGGAGCGATGGGCGGACTGACGGCGGGAAACTGCTTAACGCAAAGAGAGCAAAGAGCGCGAAGGACGCAAAGGGGGTGTTCCGCGATGATGGATCGGGGCGCGGAATCAAGGTTTTTTGGATGGGGTTCGGCCTGAATCCGGCCTTCTGGCGCGCATGGAGGCGGGTCGTATGCCAGAAGCCATCCCAATAAAAGAGAATAACTTACGTCCGCTCTCCCGCTTTCGTCCGCACCCCCTTTGCGTCCTTCGCGCTCTTTGCTCTCTTTGCGTTAAGCAGTTTCCCGCGCCGAATCCTCAGCCCCCCTCGCGCATGCGTGGTTGAGATTGCGGGCCATCGCGCCGAACCTATTGAGAACAGAAACCAACATGACCTGACCCAACATCGTTTCGCCGGCCGCGCCGATGGCTCTTCGAGCTGAGATGGTACCGACATTGGTGGACGCGACGCCCTATGTGGCGGAGCCGCCCACATGGATTGATGGTGTCGCCTGGGAACCCCTGATCCGCCTGGCGGCGCGATCGCTGGGCGCGCGGGCCGCATGGGTCCGGGTCGGTGACGACACGCGGATCGTCGGCATCGGCGTAACGCTGCACGGATACACGGAGGCGTGGCTGCGCTCGATCAGCCGACGCGCCGTCCACGCCGAGTACCTGGCCGAGAGTTCGGGCGGCGTCCACGCCTTCGGGGTGGCGCTCGGTCACGACCCGGGGGATGAACGCGGGAGCCTCGGCGTGACGATGACCCGCACGCCCGGTGGCCGCTCCGACACCGAGATCCGCGAGATCCTCTCCGATGTCGCGCAGGTCCTCCAGCGGGAGCTGACGCTCTGGCGCGAGGCCGACCGCGGCTCCGAGTCCGTCCGCACGCTCAACATCCTCGGCCGCGCTGTCGCGAACATGCAGCTCGGCGTCACGATCACGGATCGCAACGGCAAGATCGTCTTCACCAACCCGGCGGAAGCCCGCATGCACGGCTACGTGCCCGACGAGCTGATCGGGCTGCCGGCGAACACGCTCGCCCCGCCCACGCTCTGGCGCGCCATCCACATGCAGGAGGATGGGCTGGTGACGAGCTGGACGCGGGAGAGCGTCAACCGGCACCGCGACGGTCGCGAGTTCCCGGTCCTGCTCTGGTCGGACGTGATCGAGGACGGCGACGGCAAGTTCCGCGGGCTGGTGACCTGCTCGCAGGATCTCTCCCCGCAGCGCGAGGTGGAAGAAGCGCTTCGCCGCAGCGAGTCGATGTTCCGCGCGATCTTCGACAACGCGCCGGTCGGCCTGGCGCTGGTCGGTCACGATACGTGGATCGTCCGGGCGAACCCGCGACTCGGCGCGATCCTGGGGATCGAAGGCGACCTGCCGGATGACGCGCGCCTGATCGACTTCGTGCATCCGGACGACGAGGCCGGAACGCGGGAGTTCTACGCCCGCGCGCTCCGCGACACGACGGAGGTCTCGCGGCACGAGCACCGGATCGGCCGGGAGGGCGGCGACTTCTCGTGGATCCACACCACGATCTCGCCCGTCCTCGATTCCCGGGGCCGCGGGCCACTCTGGATCGCCCTCGTCGAGGATACGACCCGAAGGCGCGCCCTGGAGGAACAGCTCAGACACTCCCAGAAGATGGAAGCCGTCGGGCGGCTCGCGGGCGGCGTGGCGCACGACTTCAACAACCTCCTGACCGCGATCCGCGGTATCGCGGAGATGCTGCTCCTCGAGTCGGACGAGTCGCACCCGATGGCGGAGGACATCCGCGAGATCCACCGCGCCGCCGACACCGCCGCCGACCTCACCCGGCAACTGCTCGCGTTCAGCCGTCGCCAGGTCACGCAGAACCACCTGCAGGACCTCAACACGATCGCGGTCGAGAGCGAGAAGATGCTCGCCCGCCTCGTCGGGGACGAAATCGCGCTCGCGTTCGATCTGGAGTCCGAGCTTTCCCCGACCATCGGCGACAAGAGCCAGATGGAGCAGGTCTTCCTGAACCTCGTCCTCAACGCACGGGACGCGACCCAGCCCGGCGGTCGCGTCGTCGTCCGCACCCGGAACGTCCGGGGGAAGGCCGAAGGGGCGGTGGATGGGCTGGCCGGCCGTTTCGTGGAACTCACGGTCGAGGACGACGGCTGCGGCATCGACTCGAAGACGCTCAGCCAGATCTTCGACCCCTTCTTCACCACGAAACCGCAGGGCCGCGGCACCGGGCTCGGGCTCTCCACGGTCTACGGGATCGTCAAGCAGGCGGGCGGCCACGTGTGGGTGGACTCCGAGGTGGGGAAGGGAACGATCATCCGGGTCTGGTTCCCCGTCGCGAACGCGGAAGTCGAACCCCTCCCCGATGCGCTCTTCGGCCCGATCCGGACCGTCCTGCTGCTCAATGAGGATGCCACCCGGCGCGCGTTCACCGCCGAGATCCTCGAGGAGGACGGATATCGGGTCCTCATCCCCGAGTCGATCGGTGTCGCGTGCGACCTCGTCGAGACGTACGGCGACCGGATCCACGTCCTGATCATCGACGAGACGATCGAAAGCCTTCGGGGGATGGACGTCGCCCTGGGGATGACGACCCTGCGCGAGGACATGAACGTCGTGATCCTCGCTGAGGACCCGCGCGACGAGGCCGAGTTCGCGGATCGCGGGTTCCGCGTCATCGACCGCGAGACACGACCGGAGCGGTTGATCGACCTGGTCCGGCGCTTGACCGACGAGGCTGAATGCTCGCGCTGAGCGAGGTGAGCCAGCGCCGCGTGGAGCCCCGGGCCCGGCATCCCGAAGCCCGCATCCTGATCGCCGACGATGAGGAGGTGAACCTCCGCCTCCTGAAGCGGCTCCTCGTGTGGGCCGGGTACAGCTCGGTGACCACGGTGGCCGACTCGTCGAAGGTGCTGGAGGTGTTCGACGAGATCCAGCCGGACCTGGTGATGCTCGACCTGAACATGCCCAGCCCCGACGGCTTCGCGATCATGCGGTCGATCGAGCGGCGGGCTTCGGCCGACGTCTTCCTCCCCGTGATCGTGATCTCCGGCGAGTTCGCGACCGAGGCGAAGCAGCGCGCGTTCAGCTCCGGCGCCAAGGACTTCGTGGGAAAGCCCTTCGACTCGATGGAGGTCCTCCTCCGGACGGAGAACCTGCTGCGGACGCGCTACCTGCACCTCGCGCTGCACGAACAGAAGACGCGGCTCGAGCGGATGGTGCTCGACCGGACCCGGGCGCTCGAAGTCGCGCAGGCGGAGACCCTCCGCCGGCTCGCCCAGGCCGCCGAGTTCCGCGACGACGAGACCGGGCAACACACGCGGCGGGTCGGGACGCTCTCCGGTCAGATCGCCCGGCGGATGGGCCTTCCGGAGGAGATGGTCGAGCTGATCCGGCAGGCGGCGCCGCTCCACGACGTAGGCAAGATCGGCGTGCCGGACAGCATCCTGCTCAAGCCGGGGAAGCTGACGACCGAAGAATTTACAGAGATGAAGCGACACACGCTGATCGGGGCGAACCTGCTCGCGGGCGGGCTCACGGGCGTGGAAGCCATGGCCGAAGAGATCGCACGCTGCCATCACGAGAAATGGGATGGGTCAGGCTACCCGATCGGGCTGGCGGGGGAGGAGATCCCGCTTTCGGCCCGCATCGTCGCGGTCGCGGACTTCTTCGATGCGCTGAGCTATCCACGTCCCTATCGGCCCGCGTGGCCGAGCGACCGGATCATCGCGGAGATCGAGCTGGAGAACGGGCGTCACTTCGACCCCGCGGTCGTCGAGGCGTTCTTTCAGGTCGTTTCGGAAGGCGCGCCCACGCCGGAGTATGCATGGGGAGCGTGATCGCCGGGCGAAGGCGACGTGGCGGCCGGGCAGGCGCCGACGGAAGCATGCACAAACGATTGCCATGAGCGTGAATCGGCTGGTTCTGACGGACGAGGGAGGCGTCGGGGCGGGAGACCGTCAGGCGGGGCTCTGCCGTTCCCGCGGGTTCCACGGCCCCTTTCGGGTGGATGCCCGGGCCGGCGGAGACCTCGATTCAGCTGTCTGCACGGTATGCGGTTCATCGATTTCGGTGGCGGAGCACCAGGCTGCGTACGAGATCGCGCGGTTCCACGGATTGACCCCCTAGAGGCACGAGGAGATGAGTAAAGACATGGGCGAAGCCCGTAGCGGGGGCGGCGAGGAAATGGACGATCTGCGCGAGGTCGCCTCGGCGCACGCGAACGCGGTTACGGCGGAGAAGAAGGGCGAGAAGACCAAGCGGCGGCGGCGCTCCATCCGGTCGGTGATCGCCATGCTTCTCGCGACAAATACCGTTCTGCTCGGCGTCCTGATCAAGGGCGCGGTGGGCGGGCCAGGGCCGGTGGCGCAGGCGACGGTGCCGGCGCCGTTGATGGCGGCGCCGATGACGGAGGAGGTGATGTACCAGGAGCAGCCGGTGGTGGTGTCGCCGCCGCCGAGGGCTCAGGCGCAGGTGGGGCCGGGGGCCCGCAGTGGTGGTGGTAGTAGTGGTGGCCGCGCTCCCGCTTCGCGCGGGTCGTCGGGTCGGGGTGGGGCGGAGAGCTGGTATGCGCCTTCGGGCGGGCTTGACGACATCTTCTGCCGGCCCCGGCAGGGTGAAACTCAGGAGGCTTGGTTCGCGCGAGTGCCGAGCCACTGCTACTAGTAGCGTACCGAGTTCGATGACGTCGTTGCCTCCGAAAGTGATTCCGGTTCGCGCGCCCTATTCGCTCGGGCAGCGGGCTGTCCGGGCTACATGGCGCGCTGCCTCGCTTGTGACAATTCGCGGCTCGTTCCTCTTCCTTATTGTAGCGATGATCTTCCAGCAGGCGGCCTTGAGGCTGGTTGCTGACCTGGACATGTACCATCAGTTGGCCCTTTTCCGCGCGGCGATCGACCTGGGATCGCTGCCGCGAGGCGACATCTTTGCCTTTACGCCTACAATTAACCCATCGGTTCATCACGAGTGGGGAGCGGGCGCGATCCTCTATGGGGTAGCAGTTGCAACGGGTTGGGGTGGCGGTGGAGTTCTCCTTCTGCGATACCTGCTTCTTGGAGCGCTCGCAGTAGTCTGCTATCGTGCTGCCCTCCGTCGCGGGGGAACTGGGATCACAATGTTCCTATGCGCGCCGATCGCGATTCTGATGATCGGGCCGGGGCTGGTGACCCTGCGCGCGCAGATGTACACCTTTCTGTTTACGGCCGTCCTGCTCCTCTTCCTCGAGCGGGATCGTCAGGGAGACCGGAGGTGGATTGCGCTCTGGCTTCCCCTCTATCTCATCTGGCTGAATGTCCATGGCGGTTTCGTCGTCGGGCTCGGGCTCTTTGGCGTCAACTTGCTGGAGCGTCTGTTCAGTAGTTTTCGACAGCGCGCCGACTGGTCGCGGGTGGTAAGAGACCAACGTCATCTACTGCTTACGTTCGCAGCTATGTGGCTGTTGATTCTGGCGAACCCGTACGGGCCGGCGTACGTGCCGTTCCTCTGGCAGTCAATTCTGCTCGACAGGCCGAATGTCAATGAATGGGCCCCCCTCTGGTCGGATCGCGCCCTTATTTCTTTCAGGCTTGGGGGCCTCGCCTCCCTCATGCTTGCCGTCTATGTGTCAATCCGGCGAGGAGCGGATTCTTTCCCCGATCTCATCTTGGTGGTAATAGCCGGTGCGATGGCGATGATGGCGCAGCGAATTGTGCCGATTTATGCGATCGTCTGGTTCTGTCATTTGCCCGGGCTGCTCGCTCAAACCGATTTTCGGGCAATCGCCGACCGACTGTTTGTGCGATTTCGCGCGGCGTCTGCGGTTGTCGCGGTCGCCGCCGGAATAGTGCTGACAAGCCGATCCATTATGTTGCGTCCATGGGAAATTGTGGTCCCAAACTCCGCGGCAGCGGCGACCTCGCTTAAGTACCCGGTTGGCGCCGTAGATTACCTTGCCGAGGTCGGATTCACGGGGAATCTGATGACCGGGTTCAACCACGGCTCATACGTTTCCTGGGCGCTACATCCTGCCGTTCTGGTCGGGCTGGACAGTCGGTACGAAGCGGCTTACGCCCCGGAACTAGTCAACGAAATTCACGCCTTTTATGCCGGGAGCCCCGACTGGGAAGAAGTCCTCGAAGCCTATCCGGTCGATGCCGTTCTCCTAACCGCAACGAGCCCGCTGAACGAGCTTCTGGAGCACCATCACGCGCACGGGTCCGGGAGGTGGAAGCGCACCTATCAGGATGATGATTTCGAGGTGTTCTCGCGGCCCGAAATCGCGCGGTCGCTGCCGGTGGTCGATCGTCGGGGCGAAAAGATCGAGGGGGAATTTCCATGACCGAAGCCGCACGACTAGTCCATCCGACATCCATGATTGGCGGAGCAGATTCCGGGTCCGCGGGCGACCGTGGATTCGCTTACTCGGGCACCGAACTCGACGCAATGGCCTCCGCTCCAAACTACTATAGGGCGATCCATTCGTGGTTCAGACCGTATCTCGGGCGCCGACTCGTCGAGGTTGGCGCCGGGGTAGGGACGTTCTCCGCGCTTCTCGCCGCGACTCCCGACGTTGAGCGGCTCACGCTCGTGGAGCCGGCGGAGAACAACTTTCCTGTGCTCCGGGAGCGTTTTGCCAAGGATGAGCGGGTATTTGCTACATCCAGCTTCCTTGAGGACATGGCGGAAGGCTTGCGCGCGGACTCGCTGGCGCTCGTCAACGTGCTCGAACACGTCGAGGA
>CAZUVK010000008.1:11810-36640 GCA_964623785.1 uncultured Gemmatimonas sp.
GCCCGTCAGGTCCTCGCGCCCGACGGTCATCTCCTGATTTTTGTGCCCGCCCTGCCGATACTCTTTGGAGCGCTCGACGAAGCGTTCGACCACTACCGACGTTATACGCGACGAACTCTCGCATCGCTCCTGATCGGGGAAGGATTTGACCTGAGGGAGATCCGCTACGTGAACCTTCCTGGCGCGCTCTCCTGGTTCGTCGTGGGACGCATTCTCCGCCGCGGTACTCTCGGAGCTAGGGAGGTGCAGGCCTACGACCGATGGGTCGTACCCTCGATGCTCAAACTGGAAAGCCTCTGGTCGCCGCCGTTCGGCCAGAGTCTGCTGGCAATCGCCAAGGCAACGGAGAAATGATCGAGATCAATCGCGGAGACTACCGACTGTCAGTGATTATGCCGGTCTACAATGAGGCGGCATGCGTCGAGGAGTCGATCGCCAGGTTGCGGTCAGTTCCGCTCAATATGGAGCTGATCGTCGTGGACGACTGCTCTATCGACGGTACGCGTACGATTCTGGAGGAGCTGGCGCTGGAGGGCGTTATCGACAAGCTGGTCCTCCGCCCGCGGAACGAGGGGAAGGGAGCGGCGGTTCGCGCTGGCATCGCTCGCGCCACCGGGGCCGTCGCGGTGGTACAGGACGCCGACCTCGAATACGATCCGCACGAGCTGCCACGGCTGCTCGAGCCGATCCTCGACGGCCGGGCCGATGCCGTGTTCGGGAGCCGTTTCCTCGGATCGCCGCGTCGCGCGCTCTACTTCTGGCATCGCGTCGGGAACGGGCTGCTCACGCTGCTCTCGAACATGTTCACGAACATCAACCTAACCGACATGGAGACGTGCTACAAGATGGTGCGCACGGATCTCATGCGGACATTGCCGCTCACGGCGGGTCGCTTCGGCATTGAGCCGGAGCTCACGGCCCGACTCGCCCAGTCCGGCGCCCGCATCTACGAGGTGCCGATCAGTTACAGTGGACGGACGTACGCGGAAGGCAAGAAGATCGGCTGGCGCGACGGCGTCGCGGCGTTCTGGCATATTGTGCGGTATAACGTGCTCGGGCCGCGGGCCCCGTTGTATGAAGGCGCCACCAGTGTCAACCGGGGGCGCCCATCGCATCCAGTTCCCGGGGAGCCTCAGCACGAGATCGCCGTGTCGATAGGTGCGATGGCATCGACGTCCTGAAACCGTAGTCGGGAGTTCGCCAAATCAACGGCCAGCGGCTCCCGTTTCGCGGCCTTAGTTTGGCCTGCCGCGTTCGTCCATGATAGTCATACGCAGGAGCTCAGCCCAACGCTGCCGTTGATCGTTGGAGATTTCGGGACTCACTTCGACCACCTGGGCGCGTTCCTCGAAGAGTGCGTAGTGCAGCTCGGCGGCTTCGTCGGCGGCGCCGAGGTCGAACAGAAGGTCGCCGATTACCTGACGGACCTCCTCGATCTCCGTGACGTCAGCCATCATCTTCAGCCGCTGGATCGCGAGCTGTCCGACACCGGCCTTCACGGCGGCTTCGCCGTACGCTTTGAGGTTCTGGCGCACCCGGTCCGAAATGCCGCGTGTCGAGAGGAACGGGAGGTCCTCGCCGAGCAGCAGGAACGCCATCGTGCAGCGGGTCCGGACGACGTTGGGCGAAAGGCTGATCACCTTCTCGCAGAGCGCCATCGCGCTGTCGTAGTAGCTCGCCGTGAGGTAGCAGTCGATCGCCCGGCCGTAGTAGGATAAAGCGCGCGGGATCTCGTTAGCATTAACGCAGAGGTCGCCAGCGCGCCCGAGCACGGCCGCTCGGAAGTCGGGAGCCGGAGCCGTCGCCTCCTCGTCGAGGCGCGCCAGCTCAGCCGCGAGACTGGGCTCGCGATTCCTGGCGAATTTCTGGATCAGATTCGTCAGCACGTCGGAACGTTGGATAAGGTTCGCGGACAAGGTCCGCCCGGTGATTCTCGTACCCGTACTTTCCCGGAGTCTCCCATGAACGGGATGCCACGGTTCATCCAGTCGGCGCTGGACTTCTTCATCCAGGTCCCCGTAGAGGTCGCCCGTTGGTCCACCACGATCGATGACCGCACCTTCCTGCAGGTGATGTTCGTCGGTGCCATCGTTCTCGCGGCGGTGATCGCAAAGTCGCTCCGTTAGCCGCGAGGCCACGCTCGGGTGTCGATCGACGAGGCCAGTGTGGGCGTTTCGTTGATAGTATCGGCAGCAGGCAGCGCGAAGTGGAAGGTCGAGCCCTGACCGACTTCGCTGTCGACCCAGATGCGCCCACCGTGGGATTCCACGATCCCCCTCGCGATCGCCAGGCCGAGTCCCGCCCCTTCGCGCGACCCATTCCGCGCACGCCAGAATCGATTGAAGATGTGGGGGATCGCCCCCGCATCGATCCCGCGACCGCGGTCCCGCACCTGGAAAACCACCTCGCCCTCGTTCCTGGCGGCCGACACGGTGATTTCGGTGTCGGAAGGCGAGAACTTGATCGAGTTGCTGATCAGATTCGATAGGACCTGGAGGATGCGTTCCGAATCGACGTTGAGTATGGGGCACTCGGCCGGCACCTCGAGCGCGAGCCGGACGCCCTTGTCGGCCGCCGCCGGCGCGGAGAGATCCACTGCCTCTCGCAGAAGGATTGCCGCGGGTACCGGTGCCGGCTCGACGGCGAGTTTACCGGTATCAATCTGCGCGACATCGAGGAGGTCGCGGATAAGCCGGTGCATCCGGTCTGCCGCCCTCGTGATCGCGGAGAGCTGGTTCTTCTCGACTTCACCGTTGTCACGGGGCGGCCAGTGACGGAGCAGAGCTTGCGCTCCGAAACGGACGGCGTTGAGCGGGTTTCGCAGGTCGTGCGAGACGATGCCGAGCACTTCGTTGCGGGCGCGTACCGCCGCCTGCGACTGCTGGTAGAGCCGCGCATTGTCGAGCGCCATCCCCGCCCGCGTGGCGAGGTCTTCCGCCAGGGCGAGGTCCTCCGGTCCGTACTGGCGGCGTGACTCGCTGGCCCCGTGGCTGATCGCCCCGAGGATTCGCCCTCGCGCCTTGAGCGGTACGACAATGAGGCTCTGGAGCCCGACCGAACCGATCACGCTGCTGTGACTCGAGTCGCCGGGCACGGCCTTCATCGCGTCCACACTTACGCTGTGAACCAGCGACGGTACTCCGTCCGTCAACGCCCGACGGACCGGCGGGATGAGCGTTTCAATCCGTGGCGGATAGCGGTCGAGTTGCTGGGAGAGCAGCCGCTGCCGTTCCGGGTCGATGTGTACAGGCTGGAGTCGATGGATCGCGCCGCCATCGTCCACAAGGTAGATCACGCACGAGTCCGCGATCCCTGGCACGATCAACGCCGACAGGCTGTTGAGCGTGGTGTCGATGTCGAGCGAGGCGGCGAACAACTCCGAGGCCTCAGCGAGAAACTTCGCCCGCCGTTCCGCATCCTCCGCGCGCGCGCGCAGCGACTGCTCGCGCTGCAGGAGCGCGAGCCGTTCCCGCTCCACCGACTTCCGGTGGCTGATGTTGCGAAGCGTCACGACGGCACCGCTCACACCGGAATTGTCCCGGATCGGCGAGGTGATGCATTCGACCTCGACCTCGGAACCATCCCCCCGCGACAGTTTGACCTCCTCCGTCTGGTAGATCGGACCGCCGCCGAATCCCCGGGACCGGAGGAACTCCGGCGCGGACGGCGTGTCGCGGTGGGTCTTGAGGAGCAGCCTTCGCAGATCGCGGCCGAGCACCTCGGCTTCGGGATAGCCGATCAATAGCGCGCCGGAGGGGTTGAGGAAGGTGCAGCGCCCGGCGTTGTCGAGCCCGAAGACACCCTCCCCCGAAGACTCCAGCAACACCTGCTGCTCCCGGCGGGCTTGGTCGGAGGCGCGCGCGTACTCGCGCACCTGTCTCTCCATCCGGTAGGTGACGAGCGCCGAGGAGAGTGCGAGGAAGGCCAGAACCGCGGTGAGGGCGAAGCCGATCTGCTCGGTGGAGGTGATCCGCGTAGCGTAGCCGGAACGTTCGGCCTCGACTGCGGCGATCAGAAAGTCGGCCGCCGCGGTGACCTCGCCCCAGCCGTCCCACAGTCGCGCGGTATCAGGGGTCGAGGTGGGGGTCAGTGCATCAAGTGAGGGAAGGCGCGCCGCGGCTGCGGCAACAGCAAGGAACTGAACGCCGATCACGCCCTCGACATCCACGACCCGCATCCGAAGGCTTTCCAGAGAGGTTCCACGCTCGTGAACCGCCTCGGTCAGCCACTCCGCCGCCGCCGAGTCGGCCGAAACGAGGAACGCCCGCGTCGCGGCGATCTCGTTCGCCACCGAGATCCGGAACGTCTCCGCCGCCATCGACAGCGGAACCTGCCGCGTGAGGATGTCGTCGCGCAACGCGCGCGTCTGCCGGCCAACCACGATGGGCACCAGCAGCAGCGCGCCGAGCGCAAGGATGATTCCGCAGAGCGGCAGCAGCGTCCTCCTCTCGCGAAGGACCTCGGTCGTCTTCATTCGTTTCGGTTCGAGCCAGGCGGCTTCTGGGTACTTCCGCCGTGGAGCTCAGTTAACCCGTGCCCGGGACTTGTCGATGATAGGAGAAGCGAAGGCCGGGTGCACGACCTCGCCCAGTGAGACGTATCGGCAGGCTTTCGGAATTTGGGAAGCACGACGTTGGACATCTCCGGCCACAACGCGATACGCGCACAGCGCGGGCCCGGTTCCATGGACCCTTCTGTAATCGAATGAGTCGCAACATCATGGTCGTCGATGACGACCCGCAGGTGAGGGTGACGTTCGAGTTTCACCTCCTGCGATCGGGGTACCAGGTCGCGTGCGCGGAGTCCGCGGAGGAGGCGCTCTCGGCGGTCCACGACTTTGACCCCGACGTCATCATCACCGACCTCCAGATGCCGGGGATGAGCGGCATCGACCTTCTCAAGAAGATCAAGGACGTCGGTCTCGACACCGATGTGATCGTGATCACCGCCTACGAGGGCATGCGGAGCACGATCGCGGCGATGCGCGAGGGCGCGTACGACTATCTGGTGAAGCCGCTGGACGTCAATCAGCTCGACCACGTCCTCCAGAAGTGCTTCCGGGACCGGGCCGCCCGGCGGCGGAACGAATTGGCCCGGACCGATCGTGGCCCCGCCGCCGCCGCCCCCGACGAGGAGTTCGTCATCGGGCGGGCCCCGCGTATGATCGAGATCTACAAGATGATCGGGATGTTGGCGGGCAACCGCGCTCCCGTCCTCGTCCGTGGTGAGACCGGTACCGGCAAGGAGATGGTCGCGCGCGCGATCCACTACAACTCGCCGCAGGCGTCTGAGCCGTTCATCGCCATCAACTGCACGGCGCTGACCGAGACCCTTCTGGAGTCAGAGCTCTTCGGCCATGTAAAAGGCTCCTTCACGGGCGCGGCGGTCGATCGGAAGGGCCGCTTCGAGCTGGCCGGAACGGGCACGATCTTCTTCGACGAGATCGGCGACACCAGCATCGCCTTCCAGGCTAAGCTGCTGCGGGTGCTCCAGGAACGGGAGTTCTACCCGGTCGGTGGCGAGCGTCCGCGCACCACTCAGGCGCGCGTGATCGCCGCGACTCATCAGCCGGTCGAGAAGCTGATCGACGAGGGGAAGTTCCGCGAGGATCTCTACTTCCGACTTCGCGTCGTCGAGATCGTCGTGCCCCCGCTACGTGAGCGGCCGGAGGACATTCCCATCCTCGCCGAGTTCCTCCTCCAGAAGGCGAGCCGCGAGCTGCACAAGGACGTGCGCTCAATCTCCCCGGCAATGATGAAGCTGCTGCAATCGTACGAGTGGCCCGGGAACGTGCGCGAGATGGAGAATGCTCTCATCCGCGCGGCCGTGCTCAGTCACGGGTCGGCGCTCTCACCCGATCACCTCTCGCTCGGCAACGGCCGTGCGAGCCCGTCCAGCGGCGCTGAACCCGAGAACGATTCACTCGAGGCGATGGAGGCCAGCCACGTAAAGCGGGTGCTTCGCAAGACCGGCGGGAACAAGCGCTCGGCGGCGAAGATCCTCGGCATCTCCAGGCCGCGCCTCGACCGAATTCTCGAGAGGCATGCGATCGATGTTGGAGCACTTCGATAGACGGCTCGGCCGGCAGAATCTGTAACGATTCTATTTATCGTTGTGCGCGGGCAGTTCTACGAGCGCGTGCGGGCGAGTCCATCCTCGTCTCACGCGCTCGGTTGGTATTAGGCGGCTGGGCAGGCGAAAAGGGACTGCGAAGAACGCAATCGACTCCAAGGGCGGAGCTGGACCGTGGTCGATTGATCGGCGCCCCAAGCGCGCTGGTCGTCCCGTTCTCGCAGTTCAGCTCGGCGACCTCAGCGAGAACTAGCGGTTGAAGTACACGCATCGTGGGGTGGTGTAGCGATGTATCGATGGCGCGGCCCGCTGTCACGAAACGTTGCCATCAGAATGGGTACGGCCCACCAAAATAGAATTCGCAACTGACTAATTTGCAATGATTTACGAAAATTGGCAAATGTGGTACGCAACGTGTTTATAGAGGGGCCCGTCGAGCCGAGGACTGGCTCAGAAAGCGCTCCACCCGGGGCGCGCAATACCATTCAACGGGCAGTGCGCCCAAGGGAGAACAAAATGGTCAAGGTCATCAAGCAGTTCTGGAACGACGAGTCTGGTCAGGGCCTTCCGGAGTACGCCCTTCTCGTGGCCGCGGTCGTGGTCATGGTCATCGCGGCGACGGCCCTCTTTGCCGGCGACGTGCAGAACCTGTTCAACGACATCGGCGAGCGGATTGATTCCGGTAGCGCGCTCAACGACTGAGCTATTGTATGGTTGCCCGCCTTCTATGGGCCAACCTTCTACGCTCGATACCGCTGGCGCCGGGGAGCTCACCCCCCGGCGCCAGCGGTCGATCCTAGAAGCATCCCGCGCGGCCGCCTGATTTGCATCAGGTGGCCTGCCCACAGGGCTCGGCCGGAGCTGCGGAGTCACAAGAGAAATCCTGCAGAAAATGATCGATTCGGTTCTCACGCCGCTGGGGATCCTGGCCTTGGGCCTCGCCGCAGTGGGCGGATACACGGACGTCAGATCGCGGAGAATCCCCAACTGGTTAACGGTTGGGGCTTTCGCGTTGGCGCTGGTAGTACGCGCCCTCGGCGTGGAGGCGGTGGGAGCTGGCCTGGCCGGCGCCGCAGTGGCGATCGCCGTCGGCCTCGCACTCCACTTGGTTGGCATGCTCGGAGCTGGCGACGTGAAGTATCTCGCCGCGTATGGCGCGGTGCTGGGCGTGGGCCGAATCTGGCCGGCACTCATCCTGGTGGCGCTGGCGGGAGGCCTGTTGGCCATGATCTGGACGCTCGCGATCGGCCAGACCCGAAACGTCCTTCGCGAGTCCGCGCACCTGGGCCTGTACTGCCTCTCTTTAGGATTCCTCGGAAGCCGTCGAATACTCTCAGATGCCAAACCCGACATCGGAACGACCCCGATTCCGCTGGGAGTGGCGATCGCTGTCGGCTGCACACTGGCGTGGTTCGTCTAGCCGTTCGCCCGAGTGACGGCCCTTTCATCAGATGGATGCCGGGCGGTCGAAGGATCGCATCGCGCACATCGATCTTCACGCGGAATGAGTAGTCCTCAATGAAACAGAGACGTTTCATCCCCATCCTTGCCGTCGCGCTGCTCCTTGGCGGGGTCGCCGGCTATCTGGCGTTGCGGTTCCTCGCCGGACAGGCGGCGACGCCGATTCCCGGCGAAGCCACCGGCCCCACCGGAAAGATGGTCGTCGCGACGACCGATCTCCCGCTTGGCACCGTGCTTCGCGCCGAGGACGTGCGCGTGATCGACTGGCACAGCCCGATCCTGCCGGTCGGCTACTATGGCTCGTCGGCCGAGGTGATCGGCCGCGGCCTCATCACGCCGGTTGCCGCGAACGAGCCGTTCATCTCGGCGAAGTTGGCCGATATGGAGTCGGGCGGCGGACTATCGATCGTGATCCCGGAGGGAATGCGCGCGCTGAGCGTGCGGGTGGACGAGGTGATCGGCGTCGCCGGCTTCGTTCTCCCGGGCACCCGCGTGGACGTGCTGCTTACGATCGCGCAGGGAGGGAGCGACATCCCCGTGACGCGGATCATCCTGCAAAACATCCAGACGCTCGCCTCGGGGCAGACGATCACACGTGACGCGGACGGCACGCCGCAGACGGTCAGCGTCGTTACCCTCCTGGTGAGCCCCGAGCAGGCCGAGCGGCTCACGCTCGCCTCAAACGAGGGCCGAATCCAGCTCGCATTGCGGAACACCCTCGATATGGCCGATGTCGCGACCCCGGGCGTGCTTACGACCGCCCTGATCGCGCCGCCACGAGCCGGCCCGCAGACCTCCGGCGGCACGGCGGTCCGCGTAGCCGCGCCGGGCGTCAGTTCGCAGAACGCTTCATCCGCCGTCGTCGAGATCTATCGCGGCGGTGAACGGACACTCTCAACGTTCCAGAACTCACAGTGATGATGCTGAATCCAGGACGTCGGATCGCCCGCATTCTCCTGGCCGCGTTCCTCGCGGTCGCGGCAGCGGGATCGCTGGAAGTGGAGGCGGCGACCGCGCAGCTCGTCTCCGACGCGCTCGTCGTGCCACGCGGGACCTCTCAACTGGTCAACCTCCCCTCCGCGGTGGAGCGGGTCTCGATCGGTGATCCGGACGTCGCCGACGCCGTGGTCGTGTCACCCCGCGAGATCCTGGTGAACGGGCGCACACTCGGCACGACCACCTTGATCGTGTGGGACGTTGCGGGCGGGATGCGTACGATCTCGATCGAAGTGACGGTCGACGCGCCGAACCTCCAGCGCCAGCTCACGACGCTCTACCCAGGACAGAACATCAGTGTCACCGCGAGCGGGAACCTGGTGATCGTATCCGGCAGCGTCACCGACAGGGCGATCGCGCAGCGCGCCATCGAGATTGCGGCCGGCACCGGCGCGACCGTCGTCGACAACCTCCAGGTGCCGCCCCCGCGGCAGGTGCTGCTCAACGTTCGCTTCGCCGAGGTGAGCCAGCGCTCGCTCGATCGACTGGGCGCCGACTTCGAGGTGGGTAGGACGAGTGCATTGCTGAACCCGTTCGTGCCAGAGCCCGGCGATGGCGTCATACGCACGCTCTCTGAGGGGCTCGTGGAGCTCTTCCTCTTCCAGGACGACTTCCAGGTCTCAGCGGTGCTCGAGGCGCTCAGTCGCGACGGCACCTTCCGGAGCTTGGCCGAGCCGAACCTGCTCGCCCTCGAAGGGCGAGAGGCCGCGTTCCTCGCCGGCGGCGAGTTCCCATACCCGGTTCCGCAGGAAACAGGCGGGAACGGCAGTACAATCACGATCGCGTTCAAGGAATACGGCGTGCGGCTCCGGTTCCTCCCGACGATCACGGCCACCGGCAGCATCCGGCTGGACGTTTCTCCCGAGGTCTCCTCGCTGGACTTCGCCAGCGGCGTCTCATTCGCGGGCTTCAATGTGCCGGCGCTGCTCACCCGCCGCGCCGAGACTTCGATCGAACTACGGGACGGCCAGACGTTCGCCATCGCGGGTCTGCTCGACAACAACGCGCAGGAAACGATCAGCCGGATCCCGATCCTCGGGCATATCCCGGTTCTCGGGTTGCTCTTCAGCCGCCGTGAGTCGTCGAAGAACCGAACCGAGCTGCTGGTGATCGTGACGCCGCGCATCGTGGAGCCGTCGGACGTGGCGCCGGTGCTTCCGGTCCGCGACCCGCTTGAATGGGGTCTGCGGCCGCCGAATCGCTGAATGTTTCCCTGACAGCCTGCGTCAGCCTCAACCGATAGAGACAAGATGGACCAGTCGACGATCAAAGCGGTGATTATCAGCACTGACTCCGGGCTTCGGGAGAACGTGCGCGGATTGGCGGAACAGGACGGCCGGGTGACCGTCGCGGCGCGTATCGAGCTTCCGTTCGCGCAGATCAGCAGGGACGAGCTCACAAGGCTCCGCGACCTGGATCCCCAGTTGATCTTCATCGATCTCCAGGACGATCCAGCGACGGGAATCCGCCTCGTGAACTTTCTTTCGGAGGGGAACCCGCACCGACGGTTCATCGGCATGGGTCCCGAGCTGGAGTCCTCGGTGCTGATGGAAGCGATGCGGGCGGGGATCTCGGACTACCTGCCAAAGCCCGTCGACCCGGAGCAGCTATCCGCGGCGATTCGACGCGTGGAGCGCAGGGTGCTCGGCGCGTCGGACAACCCGGCGCACCGACAGCCCGGCGAGGTCTATGCGTTCTTCAGCCCCAAGGGCGGGTCCGGGTCGACCACGGTCGCGACGAACGTGGCGATCCACCTGCAGCAGATCACGGGGAAGAAGACGCTCCTCGTCGACCTGGACATGGAACTGGGCGAGATCGCGGTTCTTCTCGGCATGCAGCCGCGATTCAACTTCGTCGACATGATCCGGAACTTCCACCGGATGGATTCCGAACTTCTCGCGTCGTACATCGAGAAACACGAGTCGGGCGTCCACCTGCTCTCGGCGCCGTTCCATCCCGAGAAGGTGGAAGTGTTCCCCGCCGAGGGAATCCGGAACATCCTGCAGTTCCTCAAGCAGCACTACGACTACGTGGTCGTCGACACGTCGAAGTCGTTCTCGCCGGCGACGCTGGCGACGTTCGAGCAGGCGGACAGGATCTTCCTGCTCACGAACGTCGACCTGCCGTCGCTCCGGAACATCAAGCGATGCCAGCCGCTTCTGGACCGCATCGTGGGGGCGAACCCCGAACGGATTCGGCTGGTCGTAAACCGGTACCACATGAACGAGGTGATCAGCCTCGAGGAAGTGGAGCGCACGCTCGGTCTGAAGGTGTTCGCGACGCTCTCGAACGACTACGAGTCGGTGATCCGATCGATCAATTCGGGGCACCCCGTGATCGACAATGAGAAATCGCCGTTCGCGCGGGATCTCCGGGTCCTCGTCGCGGAGATCGCGGGCCTGAACCCTTCGGCCAATGGCCACCGCAACCGAGTCCCGATGTTCACGAAGCTGTTCGGCAAGAAGGCGGCGACATAGGAGTCCGATAGAAAAGGGATATCCCGGCTGATCGGCCGGTTCGACTCAACGAGAACGACACAAAAATGGATTCCAATTTCCCGTTCGCCCCGTCGGACACGCCGGCGCGTCCCGCGCCGACTCGCACCGACGGTTCGGGCGCGCCCGACCGCCTTCCCTGGGATGATCTGCCGTCGGCAACTCCGGCAACTGCCACCCCCGCGCCGGTGTCGGGCGGCCCCTCGAAGCCTGCCTCCAATGGTAGTGGCCGACCGGGTGGCGACGGGGGGCACAGCGAGAACAGCCGCAACGAACTCGCCGAGATCCGCGGCCGAATCCATCGCCGGCTACTCGAACGGCTCAACCTGTCGAACCTCGAGTTGCTCGAGCGCGACCAGGTCATTACCGAGATCCGGCGGGTCGTCCATGAACTGCTCGCTCGCGAGACCGTGCCGCTCAATTTTGACGAGCGGGAAGATCTGGTCGTACAGGTCCTCGACGAGATCTTCGGCCTCGGTCCACTTGAGCCCCTGCTCAAGGACCCGGAAATCTCGGACATCCTGATCAACACGTCGCGGCAGGTGATCATCGAGCGGCACGGCAAGCTCGTGCACACGGACGTCCGTTTCAAGGACGACCGGCACCTGCTGCAGATCATCGATCGGATCGTGTCGAGCGTGGGTCGACGCATCGACGATTCGTCGCCGCTTGTCGATGCGCGTCTCGCCGACGGTTCCCGTGTCAACGCGATCATTCCGCCGCTGGCGATCGACGGGCCGCACGTCTCGATCCGAAAGTTCAAGCGCGACGCGCTCGCCGGTGAGGATCTCATCCGCTACGGCGCCCTCACTGAGGCGATGCTCACGGTGCTCGAGGGCATTGTGAAGGCGCGTCTCAACATCCTGATCTCGGGCGGAACCGGCGCGGGAAAGACGACGCTGCTGAACATCCTCTCATCGTATATCCCGGAGGACGAGCGCATCGTCACCATCGAGGACTCGGCGGAGCTTCAGCTCCGGCAGCCCCACGTCGTCCGGCTCGAGACGCGCGCGTCCAACACGGAAGGGACCGGCGAGGTCTCGGCCCGCGCGCTCCTCGTCAACTCGCTGCGGATGCGGCCCGATCGGATCGTCGTGGGTGAGGTACGGTCCTCCGAAGCGGTGGACATGCTCCAGGCGATGAACACCGGCCATGACGGTTCGATCACCACGCTCCACGCCAACACGCCCCGCGACGCGCTCAGCCGTCTCGAGACGATGATCGCGATGGCGAATCTGAACATCCCCGAGAAGGCGATGCGTCAGCAGATCTCGAGCGCGATCGACGTGGTCATCCAGGCGAGCCGTCTCTCCGACGGAAGCCGGAAGGTGATGTCGATCTCGGAGATCGTGGGCATGGAGGGTGAGGTGATCACGATGCAGGAGATCTTCTCCTATGAACGGGAGGGGATCGACGAGAACGGCAAGGTGATCGGCGCCTTCCGGCCGAGCGGCATCCGGCCCCACTTCGCGACCCGTTTGCAGGCGTACGGGTTCAACCTTCCGGCGTCGCTCTTCACCGAGCGGCGGGAGGCGTCCGCGGAATGGTGACCGATCAGCTCGGCAGGTACACCGCCGTCGTCCTGCTCTTCCTCGCGGTGGTCATCGGGACCGTCGCGCTGGTCTTCTTCGTCGAAGCGCTTCGTCAGCGGGCGCAGCAGCGACGGGTGGCGAAGCAGCTCGACCAGCTCGCGATGGACGATCTGCGGACCGCCGACGGAGCGAAGAGCCTCTTCCGCCGCACGGGCGGAGAGGGTCCGAAGTGGCTTGAGCCCCTTGCCTCACGGCTGCCCAGTATCCGTGACATCGATACACTGATCGAGCAGGCGGGTCTGCCGTGGTCGAGCCAGACGTACCTGATCCTCACGGTCGGGTTCGCGCTCGCGTTCGGCATTGGCGCGGGCGTCGCATTCGCTGGCGTCCTCGGCTTCGCGCTTGGCGCCGTCGGCGGTGGGTGGATGCCGTACGCATACCTGCGCCACAAGCGCGAGAAGCGGATGCGCAAGTACGAAGAAGCGTTGCCCGAGGCGATCGACCTGCTCGGCCGCGCACTCCGTGCCGGGCACCCACTCTCGTCTGGTTTGCGGATGATCGCCGACGAGATGCCCGAGCCCATCTCCAGCGAGTTCCGCCGCGTCTTCGAGGAACAGCGCTTCGGCCTCAGCATGGAGGAATCGCTGCTCGGCATGGCCGACCGGATCCCCCTCGTTGACGTCCGCATCTTCGTGACCGCGGTGCTCATCCAGCGAGAAGTCGGCGGTAACCTCGCCGAGATCCTGGACAAGCTCTCTTACGTGATCCGACAGCGGTTCTCGATCATGCGTCAGGTGCGCACGTTCACCGCCCAGGGGCGGATGAGTGGCTTCATCCTCGGCGGGCTGCCCATCTTCCTGGGCCTGGTGCTATTCACCATCAACCGGGACGATATGGTGGGATTCCTCAATGACCCGCTCGGTCGCAACCTCATGGTGGTTGCGGTGGTCTTGCAGATCGCGGGTTACCTCTGGATCAACAAGATCATCAAGATCGAGGTGTGACGCGATGATTTACATGATTTCGATCCTCTTCGCCGCGTTCATCGCGGTCGCGACGATGGCGGTGGCGCAGCTCGCCCCGGCCCGCCCAGCGATCGTGTCGAAGAGATTGCAGGAGCTGGCAGAGATCGGGGCCAACCCGTTCGACGCGCGCCGGCGTCGTGAGCGCCAGTCACGCCGGCAGCAGCTGGAGGGCGTGCTTGAGGCGCTCGGCCAGCGCACGGCGAAGGCGGGGACCAACCCCGCGCTCCAAGCGCAGCTCCTCCACGCGGGGATCCGCGGACCTGCGGCACCGAAGATCTACGCTGGTGCGCGCATCGGGTTTCCCGTAGCGATTTTCGGCGCGTCCCTCCTTCTGGTGCCTTTCGGAGGCTCGCCGGTAATGCTGGCGGGGATGTTCGCCGCTACCCTCGGTTGGCTGGCGCCATCTTTCTACGTCGGCTCGAGGGCGCGCCGCCGTCAGAAAAACCTGCAGAAGGCGCTGCCCGACGCGCTCGACGCGATGGTCGTCTGCGTAGAGGCCGGTCTCGGCCTCAACCAGGCGATGGTCCGGGTCGCCGACGAAGTCCGCCACTTGAGTACGCTCATGAGTGACGAGCTCACGCTCACGAACCTCGAGATCCGCGCCGGTACACCCCGCGAGGAGGCGCTGCGCAACCTCGCGGAACGCACCGGCCTGGACGATATCCGTTCGCTCGTCACGATGCTTATCCAGACCGACCGGTTCGGCACCTCGATCGCGCAGGCGCTGCGGGTCCAGTCGGACACGCTCCGCGAGAAGCGCAAGCAGCGCGCGGAGGAGGCGGCGGCCAAGACATCGATCAAGATGCTCTTCCCGCTTGTCTTCTTCATCTTCCCGGCGATGTTCGTGGTCACGCTTGGTCCGCCCTTGATCAAGATGATCGAGAACTGGTCCGAGCGGTCGATCTGATGCGTACCGCGACCATCCGCAACGCCACCCGGTCCACGGAGGTGGCGGCCGAGTGCGACCTCGCCGACAGCTTCTGGCTGCGGCTTCGCGGGCTGCTCGGGCGCCCGCCGCTCCAGCAGGGCGAGGGGATGCTCATCACCCCGTGCCGCGCGGTTCACATGATGGGGATGAAGTACCCGCTCGACGTCGTCTTCCTCGACCGCGCCGCCCGCGTGGTGGGCCTCGAGCCCAACCTCGGCCCCGGCGCGAAGTCGGCCTGGTACGCGAAGGCCCGGCACGCGCTCGAGCTGCCGGCGGGCAGCATCGCGGCTTCCGGCACGGAGATGGGCGACTCGTTCACCATCGATCCGCTCGCGGGCCGGCCAACGACGTTTCACGCGCCCGAACTCGAACCGGGCAACCACCGAATCCCGGGTGCAGCATGAGCGCCATAGAATCTCGGGCCCCCGCCCCCGCGCCCGCGTCGCCACACGCCGTCGCCGACCCGTCGAGGCTCGTTCCCCCGACGCCGCGATCGCTCAAGGAGACCGGGCTCTCGGAGGAGGCGATCACCGACCTCATCCTCAAGACGCTCTATGTCGGCGGCAGCCGGCAGGGCCAGGATCTGGCGGACTTCCTCTGCCTCCCCTTCGACCTGATCGACCTTCTGCTGCTCAACATGCAGCAGCGTCGGTTCATCGAGGTCCGCGGGTCGGCCGGCCAGAACCGGAACCTCTACGTTTTCGACGCGACCGGCGGCGGCCGCGAACGGGCCCGTGAAGCGCTCGACTCCAACCAGTACGTCGGGCCGGTGCCGATCCCGCTCTCCGAGTACCGCCGCTGGATCGAGCGGCAGACGATCCGCAACGTGCACGTCGACCGCGATGCCGTCCGCAAGGGCTTCGAGGTGATGATCCTGGAGGAAGACCTGCTCGAGGCACTCGGACCCGCGATCAACTCGGCGAAGTCGCTCTTCCTCTTCGGCGATCCGGGCAACGGCAAGACGCTCATCGCCGACTGCATCGCGACGATGTTCGGTGGCGAGCTCTACGTTCCGTACGCGGTGGATGTCGGGGGCCAGACGATGCTCGTCTACGACCCGGTCTTCCATCACAAGCTCCCGCCGCCCGCGCCCGATCCGAACTCGATCTGGCGACACACGGAGCAGGACTACGACCACCGGTTCGCGCGCGTCCGGCGTCCGGTCGTCATCGCCGGCGGCGAGCTCACGCTCGACCAGCTCGACCTGCAGTACGATTCGCACACGAAGATCTACCAGGCCCCGTTCCAGGTGAAGGCGAACGGCGGGATCCTGATCATCGACGACTTCGGACGGCAGCGCGTCCCCCCACGCGACCTCCTCAACCGGTGGATCGTTCCGTTGGAGAAGCGCATCGACTTCCTGTCGCCCCACACGGGCAACAAGTTCCCGGTGCCGTTCGACTGTCTCCTCGTCTTCGCGACGAACCTGAACCCGAGCGACCTCGTCGAGGAAGCGTTCCTCCGGCGGATCCACTACAAGGTCCAGGTGAAGAGCCCGACCCGGAAGCAGTACGAGGAGATCTTCCGGCGCGTGGGGCAGGCGATGGGCGTGCCTTACGACGCCGCCGCGATCGACCTGATCTACCATGAGTACTACGGCCGCCGCGGCATCGAGCCCCGGGCGTGCCATCCGCGTGACATTCTGGAGCACGTGTGCGATACGTCGCGGTTCCGGAACGTCATGCCGTGTCTCGACGAGGACATTCTGCTGGCCTCGGCGAATTCCTACTTCCTGGATATCGCGGACCTCGCAGCCCTATGAACGACTCCAACAACCCCCCGGATCCGAGAGCGGGCGACACGCCAAAGGATCCATGGTCGGCGCCGGCGCCGAGAATTGAGACGACGACGATGAACGATGGGCTCTCCCGCGATTCGCTCCGCGAACTCGAAGCGGTGCTCGGCCGCCGCATGGACGCGATGACCAACGAGAACACGAGCCTCCGCAGGCAGCTGCGGCTGGCGCAGGTCGGGCTCGGGCTGGTGTTCCTGGTCACGGTCGCGATCGCCTTCCTCGCCGCCCCGCGCGCGGCTGGCGTTGCGGAGACGGTGCAGTCGAAGCAGTTCGTGCTGCGCGACGAGACGGGGTTGATCCGGGGACTCTGGGAGATCGAACCTCAGTCGGGGCCGCGGATGATCCTGCGCGACCGCGATGGCCGCGAGCGGGTCCGCCTCTCGCTGCTCTCGGACGGGTCACCCGGCGTGACCCTCGGCGATCGCGACGGGCGACCCCGCGTGGTCCTCGGCATCCTGCCGGACGGCACGAGCAACCTTGTCTTCGCGGACGGGGGCGGGACCACCCGCGCGGTCCTCGGTCACTCCAGCGCGGATGCCACCACGCTCGTCCTCGCCGATCGTGAAGGCTTCACCCGCGCCGGCCTGGTCGTCGACACGGACGGCGAAGGCACGCTGACGCTCTACGAGCGCGGAGATCGCCTGTCGGCCCAGGGGCCGGACGTGCGCCAGGAGCTGCTGGCCGAGCTGGCGTCCGCGGAAGTGCAGTAGCGTCTGGCGCGATTGGACTTCGGGCGGAACAGCGCTTAGGTTGTCCCAATGGGCGCTCGGTGGCGATCGTGTCGTCCCGGGCGCCCGTTGTCGTTCCGAGCGTTCCCTGCCATCAAGAGCGCGCCCTGTCATTCCGAGTCCCCCTGTCATCCTGAGGCGAAGCCGAAGGATCTGCATCTCCCGGCGCGCAAGTGCGGATCCCTCGCTACGCTCGGGATGACAGAGGAGCGACGCTCGGCATGACAAGGTGCCGCTCGGGATGACAGGTAACCCCAGCCCTGCCGTTCTCACTCGCGGAATCGTCCGGTGATATCGAGAATCGCGAATTCGACACATCCGTTGCTTCCGCCGGATATCCTGCTGCCCCCGTCCCCGCCGCGGATCCTGATCGTCGACGACGAGCAGAGCGTTCGCGGCGTTCTGCGGCGCGCCCTCACCAACGGTGAATACCAGTTGGAGGAGGCCACCAACGGGCACGAGGCGCTCGAGATCCTCCGGACCACGGGCGCGGACGTCGTGCTCTCCGATCTGCTGATGCCCCGGATGTCGGGGATGGAGTTGCTCGAGCGCGCCAAGGAAATCGACGATTCGGTCGGCTTCATCATGCTCACGGGCGTGGGCACGATGGAGAACGCGATCGAGGCGCTGCGTCGCCACGCGGACGATTATCTGTTGAAGCCGTTCAACATCGACGAGGTCCGGATCTCGGTGTCGCGGGCGCTCCGGAACCGGCGGTTGCTGCGGGAGAACCGCGCCTACCAGCGGGAACTGGAGGGTCGGGTCGAGGAGCAGGCGAAGAAGATCGAGAAGTTGCTGCTGGAGGGGTTGCTGATCGTGGCGAGCGCGGTCGAAGCGCGTGACGGGTACACCGGCGAGCACGTCGGGCGGGTCACGCGGTACGCGGTCGCGACCGGCGGGCGACTCGGCCTGGACCGGGAGGCGCTGCGCGCCCTGTGGATGGGCGCCATCCTTCACGACGTCGGCAAGATCGGGATCCCCGACCACATCCTGAAGAAGCCCGGCCCGCTCACCCCGGATGAAGCCGAGGTGATGCGCCAGCACCCGCTCATCAGCGCCTCGATCGTCGAACGGAGCTCATTCCTGAAGCCCGCGATCCCCGGGATCCTGCACCACCACGAGCGCTGGGACGGACTCGGCTACCCCCACGGCCTGCGCGGCGACTCAATCCCCCTCCACGGCCGCATCATCTCCGTCGCCGACTCCTTCGACGCGATCACCACCCAGCGCCCCTACCGCGACAAACGCTCCTCAGAAGTCGCCGTCGGCGAGCTGAAACGCTGCGCCGGCACCCAGTTCGACCGCGAGATCGTCGAAGCCTTCATCCAGGCCATGGACGACGGCTTCGCGGATGTCGGAATCTGGCAGTAGAAGACAGTAGGGGCGGGTCCCCGACCCGCCCAGCGATGCCAGGGCTCCAGCGGGTCGCCCGAGGATTCGGGTGTGTGCCCGGCCAGGGCGGGTCGGGGACCCGCCCCTACCGGATCCGTAGCGATTCCACTCCTATGCCTATCGCCAGGCTGACGGCGCCGCGGGCGTTCGTGGTGACCGCGAGCCGCGGATGGCCGTCCGCCGGTGTGGTCGCGCCATACGCCGCGCGCACGCTTCGCGCGTGCAGCGCGCTCTCGATCGCGCCGATCAGCGCGATTCCCGCGGCGGCGCCCACGCCAACCATGAAGTTGGGACGCTCGTTCACGCTCACGTTGTACGAGTATGCGTTCCCGAACGGGTCCGTCGAGGACCGGCGCTCGACGCCGATCTCCTCCTGGAGCCCGAACCAGACGGCGCCCGCGGCGGCGCCGAGCACGAGCGTGCCCAGCACGGGGCGCCCGGTCGAATACTGGCCGAGGCCGGGAACCACGACCCCGCGGGCGAACACACTGCCGGGGGCGGGCGGGATCCGGATGTCCGGCTGAATCTCCCGGAATGCCGGCTGGCTCGGCGAGGCGGGGGGCGCGGCCGGCGACGGCTCGGACGGCGTCGCCACCGCGATCGTGGGGCGGAGGGCATTGAGCTGCGCCCGGACGGCCCCGGCGTCCGCCGCCAGCGGCTCCATCTCCAGATAGCGCGCCAGGTCGGCGCTGGCCTCGGCGTTCGCGCCGGAGACGATCCGGGTCACCGCGCGGTTGTAGTACCCGTCCGCGTAGTCCGGCTGCACGTTGATCGCCCGGGTGAACGCGGCCGCCGCGTCGGCGTACCTGGCGGCGTCGAACGCCGCGACACCCTCCGTCACCGCCTGCCGCCACGGCTCGTCGGCCGCCACCGACTCCTCAGCCAGCCTCCTCACCCGATCAGCCACCTCCAGCGCATCGGCCGCGGACGGGTCCAGCGCCAGGTACCTGCAGTACTCGATGCGGGCGGAGTCGGGCTCATCCAGCTCCTCCAGCGTCACCCCCAGCCGGTACGGGATGATCGGGTTCGCCGGGTCGAGGAACGACGCCTGCCGGTACAGCAGCCTCGCGCCGATATGGTCCCCCCGGAGCCCCGCCTGCACACCCGCGTTCACCAGCGAGTCGATCACCAGCGGTGTCACGGCCGCGCCGCTGACCGGCAATTCCACCGCCGGACACGTCGAGATCGGAACCTCCGCCGGGGGCGGCGTCTTCAGCGGGAGCGACTGCGCGCTGAGCAGGGCGGGGAAGAGGGCGAACACCGTCATACTGACGATCAGGATCGAACCACGGGCCCGTTCGTGGTCCGATGCCCGCTCACATTTCATTGTTCGCGCAAGAACGGCAGTCACCGGCCTCGTCCTCCTGTTCGACATGGACTAGGGTTCCTCCACTTCGACAACTTCAACCACCACCTCGTCAAAGGATTCGTCGGGCTCACCGCTGGTCGCGCGGATGGTTGCCGAGCCAGGCGAAACACAGTAACGACGTTGCCAATGATCGAGACGGTGGCGTCGGGGCTGGACCAGACAATCTGGTGCCCCGGTCGCTCGACGTCGTTGGCGAACGCCTTGGCGGAGAAGGGCAGACTCTGATCGACGTTGATGGTGGCGGGGGCGTTCTCGATCGAGATACTGTCCACCGGCACCAACGATACGCTTACTGTTGCCTCCCCGGGCACTTCGCCCGCAGTCGCCGTAATGGTAACTTCACCGGGTGCCTTCGCGGTGACCAGGCCGGTTGCGCTCACGGTGGCGATCAGGGAATCGCTGCTCTCCCACTCGATCGGCCGCACCAGCGGAAGCCCGCCACCATCTCGCGGGATCGCCTCGAACGGTCGAATACTATCGACGAACAGCGCCGCCGAAGCGGGATTCATCTCGACCGACGCCACGGGCACCGTAGAAATCTCAACCTGGACGCTGTCCGCCTTTCCCTCGCTGCTGACCTTGATCCACGCGCTTCCGGCCGCTACGCCAACGACGAGTCCCGTATTGCTGACCGACGCGATCAGTGGATGCGACGTGCTCCAAGTGAAGTTGCGTCCGTCGAGCTCATCGCCGTTCGAGTCCTTGGCGATCGCCGCGAACTGATGGTGCCCGCCTTCCGGGATCGAGGGTGGTGGCGGACTGATTTCAACCGTGGCGATCGGAACATCCGTGACGGTCACGATGTTCGCCGGTGCGCCGATATCCTCGATCACTGCGAACACCGAGGCCACTCCGATCGACGCACCCGTCGCGAGCCCATTGGAGTCCACGTCGACGACACTTGAATTCGAACTTGACCAGGCGACTGCTCGACCGGTTAGCGGGTTCCCGACGCTGTCGCGCGGCGTTGCGGTGAACTCAAGCGTCCCCCCAAGCGGAATCGTGTTTGGTGATGGTGGATTGATCTCCACAGATGCCACTGGTACCAGTATGACCGTCAACGTCGCGCTTGCGCTGACACCACCGCTCGTCGCCGTGATCAGTGTCGTTCCGGAATCGGCGGCGAGGACGAGCCCTGGCTCTGCAGTGGCGTTGGCAAAGCTGGCGATCCGGGCATCACCGATCGACCACTCCACCGCGCGCCCTGTTAGTTCTTCCCCGCTTGGCCCAACTGTTCTCACCGTGAACTGTTGCGTCTGCCCGACTTGACGCGTGGCGCTCGTGGGATCGATGGTCACCGAGGCAACGGGCACGACCGAGATCGAGACAGGCACCGCGGTCGTCTTCCCCCCCGCGGATGCGGTGAGGATCGCTTCCCCTTCCTGGTGCGCGGTCGCGAGCCCGTTATCGTCGACGGTGATGAGCTCGAGGTGGCTGGTCGCCCAGACGACCGGTTGCGGCAGGGGAGTCCCGCTCGCGTCCAGCGGCGTCGCGGTGAACTGTGCGGTCTGGCCCACCGTCATCACCGCGGACGGAGGCGATACCACAACGGTGTCGACCTCGACGACGGCGACGCTGATCGCCGCGGTCGCCGAGACGTCCTCGATGGTCGCCGTGATGGTCGCTTCACCGGCGGCGAGGGCCGAGACGAGGCCCGTCTGTGAAACGGTGGCCGCCGAGGCATTCGAGGTCGTCCATTCGACCGCCCGGCCGCTGAGAATCGATCCGTCGGCATCGCGCGCGGTCGGAACGAGCTGTCGCGTCTCGCCCGGCGCGAGCGTCGCGCTCTGCGGCGCTATGGTAACGGTCGCCACCGGGGCAACCGTTACGACGACGTCAGCCGTGCCGCTCCGGCCATCCACCGTTGCCGTCACCGTCGTCGACCCCTGGCCGACGGCCGTGACCAGGCCGCTCGCGTTGACCGTGGCGACGCTCCCGTTCTGGCTCGACCACGCGACCGTCCGCCCGGCGACCGGATCCCCCAGCTCGTCCCGGGGCGTCGCGGTCAGCTGCGCCGTGCGGCCCACCCGCAGGTCCACTGCTGGCGGATCGATCGTCACCGATGTGACGGCGCCACTCACCACCACCACGTTCACCAGCGACGACACGCCCTGGTAGCTGGCGGCCACCCGCGTCGTGCCCGAGAGCTTCCCGGTCACCATGCCGCCGGTCGAAACGCTCGCGATCGCGGAGTTCTCGCTCGCCCAGAAGACTGAGCCATCCGGCTGGACGACGCCGCCCGAGGCGTTCCTCAACGTCGCCTGGAGCTGAGCGGTGCCGTTGATCGATACCGCGACCGGCTGCGGTCCGATCTCGATGGTGGAGACCGCTCCACCCTCGGGAATCACGATGCTCGATTCGCACGCCGCGAGTGCCACGATGGCCGCGAGGGCGATACGGAGCCGATGGACGTATCCCTTCATTATCTTGCTGGACTATCTGTGGAGTGACCGCGACCGCCGGGTACGAACGAGGATTGTGTCATCGTCTTGAAGGCTCGCCGTACTCCGCGGGCCCGCTGCCCGACCGGGACGGCTGGCCCGCCCACCGGAGACACGCGGAAGGTCAAATTACATGATCGGGACGGGAAGAGCGAGGCCCGTCGCCATCGGTCGCCGGGACCCGGACCGGGCAAGCGCGTTCGGTCCGGTGCCTCCGGATTGGACTTGGCGACGTGCCTCCAATCCGCATCCCTTTGATTTTCGCCTGTTTCCCGCAACAACTGTAGCTGATCATGTAGAGGGCAAGGTGCGGATCCTTCAACCGCGCCTTTCGCCTACCCGTTCCCGGGAGTCGCCGATATACTATGAGATCACAATTCCGCGCCTGGCTCGATGGGGACCGCCATGCCCCAGCATCCCGGTGCGCGCGATACTTCTCCAGCGGATAAGGGTTCGAGTGTCGAAGAGTCGACCGGTGGAATGAGTCTGATCGACGCGATCCGTATTGTGGCTCGGCGCTGGTATCTGGTGTTGCTCGCGGTCGCGATCACGTTCGGGGCGGCCTGGTTTCTCGCGCCCGAAGAGAGGAACCTCCACCAGGCGCTCGCGATCGTTCGCCTCGACGACTCGCGGAGCGGGTATTCGGGAGATCGGAACGCGGAAGCCATCGACAGGCGCGACATCGATTACGTGGTGTCGCAGACCCGCGTCGTTCGCGGCGAGCGACTCGTGGGCGAGGTCGTCGATCGGCACGGTCTGCGGCTCTGGCCGGCGGACGACATCCCGTACCGATTGCTCGGTGACGTGACTGTCCACGCGCCCGCGACGGCGAGTGACTCGATCCAGATCACCTTCGACGCGGCGACGTTCGCGGCCCGGAACTCCGCGGGCGCCCGGGCGTCGGGTCGTTACGGCGAGCCGATGAATTTCAGTGGGGCCCGGTTCACACTGGTGGGCCGGCCCTCGACGGTCACGCAGTCCCATCTGCGGATCGTTCCACGACAGGAAGTCATCGACTCCATCATCGAGTACACGACCGCCATGGTGCCGGACGTGTCGGCGTTCCTGGACATCACCTACCGCGACCCCGACCAGGACCGCGCGATGCGCGTGGTCAACGCGATCGCGGAGGTGTACAAGGACAACAACACGCGTGGCCTGGTTGGCGAGGCCGCCCTTCGCGTGGAATTCCTTGGGGCTCAGCTGGTCGATGCCGAGGACGAGGTCGTTCGTGCGCAGCAGGTGCTCCGGCAATTCCAGGAGTCAGACCGATCATCGGGCGCGCAGCAGCGCCTCCAGGCAGAGCGGGCGACGCTGATGGGTCTCGAGGACCAACTTCGCCAGCTCGGGGATGAACGTCGGACATACGTTTCGTTCCTTGCCCGGATCGAGGGAGCCACGACCGATCAGGTCGAGGCGGAACTGCGTACGTTGATGGCGTCGCCGGGAGTCGCCCGGAGCGCCGTCCTCGCGCCGATGTTCGACCAGCTCAACAACTATCAGCTCGAGCGCGCCCGCCTCCGGGCGACCGGCCTTGACGCCACCGATCCGCGAGTCGTGCAGATCACGCAGCTGATCAGGGCGACCCTCTCGCAGGTCGCCCGGGCGGCGGAGTCCCAGCTCGCTTCGCTCGACAGCCAGATCGCGTCGGTCAGCGGCCAGGTGGACCGCGGTCGAGCCGTTCTGCGCTCGATGCCGACACTCGGGGCCGATGAGGAGCGTCTGCTCGGGGAAGTCGCCATGGCGGAGGCCGCTCTCGCGACGCTGCGCAATGAGTACGAGATCGCGCGGATGGACGCCTCGGTGAACGCAGGCAGCGTTCAGGTCGTCGCCTACGCCACGTATACGACTGAGGTGGTGGATGGACGGCGTATGCAGTTGCTGATCCTCGCGTTCATCGGCGGGCTCGTCCTGGGCGGAGGCGGCGCGCTGGCGATCGAGGCGGCCAACTCGTCGATCCGGAGCCGGGCCGAGGTTGAGGATCTGCTCGGGGTGCCGGGTCTGGCGGTCATCCCGCGGATCGAAGCGGGCATAGGGAAGTCCGGGCGGAAGCGTTTTCTCGGGCGCGGATCCCGGGAAGGCAATACCAGGGCTCGGAAGGTTCAGGTCGGCGCGGTGGCCGGCGTCAACCCTTCGATCAGTCCTGAGCTGCGAGAGTTTCACTCCATGGCCGCCGAAGCGTACAGGATGCTTCGGACGAACCTGATCTTCCTCCGCCCCGATCAGGAGATGCGCACGCTGATGGTGACCAGCGCGTCGAGCGGGGAAGGGAAGACGACGACCACGGTGAACCTGGCCGTCGCGTTCGCGCGGCAGGGCAAGCGCGTTCTCCTCGTCGATTGCGACCTGCGTCGGCCGCGTCTCCACACCTTCTTCGGGATGGACGTGTCGCCCGGGTTCACCGATCTCATCCTTGTCACGGGGAATGTTGCCAATGCGATCCGACCGACCGGGATCGATCGACTCTCCCTGCTCCCGCGGGGTGAGTTCGACGAGCGGGCCGCGGAGATGCTCAGTGGCAGCGCGGGCAAGCGGCTCATCGCGGGACTCCGCGAGCGCTGGGATCTCGTGATCTTCGATACTTCGCCGATACTTC
>CAZUVK010000008.1:36650-40478 GCA_964623785.1 uncultured Gemmatimonas sp.
CTTCTTACGGCGGATGCCGCGGCGGTCGCGCCGAACACGGACGGCGTACTGCTCGTCGTTCGCGCCGGACACACGCCGCGTGAGGCCGCTCAGCAGGCGATGCAGCGGCTGGAAGTCGTGGGCGCGAGGGTGCTCGGCTTCGTCCTCAACGACCCCGACGCGGTCGGGCAGCGGTACGGCGAGGGCAAATACACGAAGGAATACTACTCCGTCGAGGTCTGAGACCTCGGCATTCTTCACCCTTTTCGTCGGTTCGCATGACAAGGAACGAAATCGCCCTTCGAAGAAGTATCGACGATCACACGGCCATACTCGGCGTGGTCGGGCTGGGTTACGTCGGCCTCCCGCTCGCCGTGGAGATGGCGGGGAGCGGCTACCGGGTGCTCGGGTTCGACATCAGCACCCGCGTGGTCGACGGGATCAATCGCGGAGATTCCCACATTCAGGACATTCCGTCCGCGACCCTTCGGGAGCACGTGGACGCTGGCCGGTTGACGGCCACGACGGACCTCGATCGGCTCCAGGAGTGTGACGCGATCTCCATCTGCGTCCCGACGCCGCTTTCCAAGACGAAGGATCCGGACCTGGCGTACGTGGTGAGCGCGACGCAGGCGATCGCGAAGGTCCTGCGGCCCGGTCAGCTCATCGTTCTCGAATCCACCACGTACCCCGGCACGACCCGGGAGGCGATGCTGCCTGTGCTCGAAGCGGCCGGCATGCGGGTGGGGGAGGACTTCTTCCTCTGCTTCTCGCCCGAGCGTGTGGACCCCGGCAACCCCGTCTGGCACACGAAGAACACGCCGAAGGTCATCGGCGGCATCACCGAGCGGTGCACGCAGCTCGGCAACGCGCTCTACGGCCATATCTTCGACACCCTGGTTCCGGTGACGTCGGCCGAGGCCGCGGAACTCGTGAAGCTGCACGAGAATACCTTCCGCATGATCAACATCGCGCTGGTCAACGAGATGGCGCAGATCTGCGACCGGCTCGGCGTCGATGTCTGGGAGGTGATCGACGCGGCGGCGACCAAGCCGTTCGGGTTCATGAAGTTCACGCCGGGGCCGGGGCTGGGCGGGCACTGCATTCCGCTCGACCCGCACTACCTGTCGTGGAAGATGAGGACGCTTTCGTTCAAGACGCGGATGATCGAGCTCTCGAGCGAGATCAACGCGGAGATGCCGAGCTTCGTCGTGCGGAAGGTCGGCGACGCGCTCAACGACGAGAGCAAATCCATCAAGGGAAGCCGCGTGATCGTCGTGGGCGTCGCGTACAAGAAGGACATCGACGACATGCGCGAGAGCCCGGCGATCGAGATCATCCATCTCCTCCAGGAGAAGGGCGCCAAGGTCAGCTATCACGACCCGTTCTGCCCGGAGATCGTCGACGACGGACACACGCCGCTCGAGGGCCTGCCGATGAATTCGGTGGACCTCACGCCCGAACGGCTGCGGGAGAGCGACTGCGTGCTGATCGTCACGGACCACAGCACCATCGACTATCAGGCGATCGCCACGCACGCCCCGCTGACCGTGGATACCCGCGGCACGCTTCGCAACGTTTCGGGGGCGCGGAAGGTGATCGGCCTGAGCGGCGCGGAATCCCATCCGCGTCCGCCGGACGTGGCGGACGCTCAGGGCACGCCGTCGTGGAAGGCCGTGGTCGGCTGAGGTTGAGAACCGCGAAGTAGCGAGAGGGGCGCCCCGGCTTTCCGGGGCGCCCCTCTCTGCTTGCTCTGGTGGTTGTCGGGCTGGAGCCGGCGCCCGGTGTCAGTTCGCCAGTTCCCGCGCGGCACCAGCCAGCAACCGGACCTTCGCGCCGTCCGACGACGACGCGGCTTCACCGTCGAGCTGCCCCGCGAGCCGCGTGAGCGCCGTGGCCCGCGCGTTCCCGGACGCCGCTTCGGCGGCGACAATCTCCGCGCGAATGCCCGCGATCCGCGCCGCCGACAGCCCGTTCGACCGCTCCAGCTGGTCGACGTACGCCCGCGCCAGCGCGAAGCTCGCCGGCCAGACGAACTGCGGCTGACCCTGTGGATTCAGATGGTCGAGGTGCACCGTGTTCGCCGCGTCGATCTCGTTCTGCGAGATGAACCCGCTCGGAACCAGCTCGAAGATGTCGAGACCCCGGGCGATCTCTGAGCTCACGATCGACCCGTTGTACCAGTAGACCGACCACGGTCCGCCCATCTGCATCCGCGCGGCGGAGACCGGGCCGCGATCGTGGTAGGCGATCTCGATCGGATTGCGCGGGTCAGTCCAGTCGAAGATCGAGATCCCGCCCTGGTACCAGCCCTGGACCATGATGTCGCGGCCGGGGATCGGGATCAGCGATCCGTTGTGCGCCACGCAGTTCTCAAGGGAGGTCTGCGGCGCGGGCAGCTTGTAGTAGCTCTCGAATCGAAGCTCCTCGCCCACGATGCTGAAGATCGCGTTGGCGCCCCACTCCATCGGGTCGGTCTCGCGGCACTTCGGCTGGCCGCCGCCGCCCCACTCGTCCGTGAAGAGAACCTTCGTTCCGTCGTTGCTGAACGTCGCGGAGTGCCAGTACGAGAAGTTGGAGTCGGCGACCGCGGTGAGGCGGCGCGGGTTCGTGGGGTCGGCGATGTCGAGCAGCAGGCCGTACCCGCCGCATGCGCCGCCGGCGAGGCCGATCGCGGGGTAGAGCGTGATGTCATGGCACTGACTCGGCCCTGGCGCGGGGCCGGCCGCGGCGGTCTCCGCCATCATCGCCGTGAGGATACCCGGGAGCGCATCCCGAAGCGCCGCGCTGTCCGCCGCGGTTGGCGCGCCACTTCCACCACGCGCCGCAACGATGCTGTCGAGCGACTCGTTTACGAACCGCTGGTTGAACTGGACGAGATCGCCCTCGAACTCCGCCACGAACGCGCCCGCTGCCCTGGCCGCTTCGAGCGCGGCGCGCTCCTCGGGCGCGAGCCCGTGCTGCGGCGGCGCGACGAGGTCGTGGAAGATCCGGGGCGAGCTGACGATCGCCGCCTGCCCCGGGTTCGCGAGCGGCACCCGGATCACCTCGATCCGGAAGAGCGCCGAGTTCGGGTCCTCGCTCAACGGCGCCGATGAGCAACCCGCCAGCTCCTGCGCCGAGCGCACGCCGGACGAGCCCGAAATGTAGATGTAGACGTTGTCCGGGTCCTCGGGGTGGACGAGCACCGAGTGCGTATGCGAGCCCCGGCACGTCTGCACGTTCCCGACGTTGCGCGGGTTGCGGATATCACTGATGTCGAATATCCGCACGCCCCGTAACCGATCCTGGCTGATCGCCTCCGAGACGCCCTGCGTGCCGCAGTCGATCCGGCCCGTGAGACCCTCTCCCGAAACAAAGAGCAGGTTCCGGTAGACTGATACGTCGCTCTGGGATGCCGGGCAGAGGTAGTCCGTCACCAGCGACGGTGCGGAGGGATTGGAGATATCCCAGATCATGTAGCCGTTGTAATTGCCCTGGATCGCGTAGTCGCCGATGAACGCCAGGTCGGAGTTCGTGACGCCCACGAAGTCCGGAGCCGGGGCCGTGGTCGAGACGAGGCGAAGGTTCCAGATCGCCTCGCCGGCATCGAGCAGGCCCGGGCGCAGCCCGACGCGCGGATCCGGCGAGGGGGCGGTGGTCGAGTATGTCGGTGTCGCCACCGGGGCCGCGCCGCCCGCTGTCGTGCCGCTCGTGGAGGGCGCGCACGCGGTCGCGAGCGCCGCGACGGCGGCAACGACCACCGTGCCTCGCGCGCCGGCTGGCGAGCGGTGTGGCCGGCGATCGAATGGAATCGGTCGTGTCATGTTCAAATACTCCGCGCTGGCCGGTCGACCGGCCAGCGCGGAG
>CAZUVK010000009.1:0-11092 GCA_964623785.1 uncultured Gemmatimonas sp.
GACGACCTGCGCGCGCACCGGCGGCTGATCGTCGAGAAGGTCCGCGCGGGCGACCCAGTCCGCATCTCCACCGGGATCGCCGCCACATCCGTCATCCGCCCCGCTCGTCAACCGGATCCAGGGCAACGCCGCCCTCGGATCCTGCTCGATCACCCGCGAGGCCGGCGCGCCCGCCTCGACCGGCGCGCTGAAGGTGAGCGACGCCTCGCCCAGCACCGGCCGGAACCGCCCCGCGCGCCGCACCCCGTCCGAAGGCCGGCCTTCGCGCTCGCAGCTGAGGTCGTACGCCTCGGTCGGAACGCACCCCAGCGACTCCGGCTCGGGGACGCGGCGACCGTGGTCCGCCAGCACGACGTTCCCCCTCGCCACGCTCACGTTCTCCAGGAGTGCGCAATCCGGCGCCGGCCCGACGATGGAGACGCAGAACGGGAACGGCAGCGCATCCTCCGCGGCCCACTCGATCTCGACGAGTGGCTGACCGTAGAGGTCATCCACCGTCTCCTCAACCCGGGTGAGGCGGACGGCATGCCGGCGCGCGGGGTCGACATCCTCGGGCGCGCCCGTCTTCGGTCCGATCACTTCCTCGAAGATCAGCACGTCGCCGGCGCGGAGGTCCAGGCCCGAGCCCGGCCAGTTCACCAGCGTGGCGCTCGTCCCCCCGCGCGGGAGGAAGCATTCCGTATCCCCCCACGTGTAGAAGCGGATCTCGTTGTGCGCGACGCGCAGATCCAGCGCGGCCACGCCATCGTCGAGGATCGGTTCGAAGACCTCAAACGCCCCAGCAGGCACCTCCCGGAGATCATCCCATCGAAGCGGACGCCCGGCGACCCGCGGGGCCCGGTCGAACCGTGTGAGGAAGGAGAGCTGGTCGGCCGGCAGCGTCACGTCGGTGGACGTGTGGATGTGCACCCACGCCCGCGCGTTGCACCCCTCGTGCAGCCGGTAGTCAACGAGCCTCGCGTGGCGCCGCACGGAGATCCGCTGCCGCGCGGTCTCCAGATAAGCCTCCGTCGCGACCGCGTCCTGCCGGTAGCTCAGATGGTCGCCCATGTACGCCAGCAGCTCGACGAGGGTGATGCCCAGGTCGGGCGCGTGCCGGTCGCGCCACTCGGGCATCACCACCGAGAGCCGGTCGAGGATCAGGCTCCGGAAGCTCGCGTAGTCCTTCGCCAGGTAGGTGATCTCTGGCTCGACCCGCGCCTCGGGCGGGCAGGCGGGCGCGTCGCGGCAGTCCAGGTCCGTCGGGCAGGAGGCCTTGAAGCTGAACTCGAGGCAGAGATACCGCGGGTCGAAGCGCATCTCGGGCAGTGGATCGACAAGACAGAGCGTGTAGGTGGAGAAATCCCCAGGCCGATCCACCGTCACGACCATGCAGTTGTCGAGTTCCGGATCGGTGCGCGGGCAGATCTCGACGCCGATCACCCGGATATCGCGGATCCGCCGGCCGCCGCTGATGCGGATGTTCTCCGGCGTCAGCCCCTCCGGTGCGGCGCCGAGAAAGTAGACCGTGAGCCGCCGCTGGTCGTCGCTGACCTCCAGGTAGTCGAGGCCATTCCCGCTCTGGCGTCGAACCTCATCGCGGCGCCGCTCGGTCCCGCAAACCAGGCTCGCGCCGCTCATCGAACGGCCTCCTCGAACGTGGCCGTCCGCGCCTCACCCGTGCGCCGGACGATGTACCGCACGTCCACCCGCAGCACCGCCTCCTCGGTCGAGGCCACGAGCACCTGCACGGTGATCAGGTCGCCCAGATACCGCTGCAATCCCGCCTGCGCCGTGCGCTGCAACGTCGACGCGAGCGCCTCGCTGTTCGGCTCGAAGAGCAGGTGGTCGAGCCCCGCGCCGAAGTCCGGTCGGTTCACCCGCTCGCCCGCCGACGTGAAGAGGAACTGCTCGATCATGTCGCGGATGTGATCCTCGTCATCCGTCAGCGCGGTCCGTCCGCGGTCGTCGAAACGGAATGGGAAGTCGAGGTGCATCATGTGCCTCTCACCCGGGTTTGCGTGAAGATCACGGTCAGCATGCCGGTCGGGATGCAGGTTGCCTGGCTGTCGCTGAGGAGGACCGGGACGCCGCCCGCCCGGACCCGGGTCGCCGCGGTGATCCACTGCGCGGAGACGCACGCCGGGCTACCGCTAAAGGGCAGGATGCATCCCGCGATCATATGGGTCGTCGTCTGCGTCACGATCGGCTGGCCGCTGACGGTGACACGCGGGTTGGTGACCACCGGCTGCGCCTGCCCGGCGTGCAGACATATCACGACCGCGCCCTGGTGCAGGAGCTGGCCGGGCATATCAGGTGACCTCCAGCGCGGCGCCGTTGATCGATACCTTCGGACCCTGGAGCTTCACCGTCGCGCCCGTCCCGTTGTCGATCTCGATGCCACTGACGCTCATCACGATCTTCATCCCGCCGGTCTCGATCGTGACCCCGCCGGCGCCGGGCGTGTCGTCGAGCGTGACCGTCGCGGTCTCGGTCTTCAGCACCTTCGTCTCGGCGATCGGCGGGCTCGCGGGGACATCCCCCGAATCCGCCCAGAACCCGCCGACCCAGATCGGGTGGTCAGGGTCCCCGTTCTCGAACTCGACCCAGATGGAGGCGTCGACTGGCGGGAGGAAGAAGAAGCCGACGCCGGGGCCCGCGTACGGCACGCATGGCATCGCCCAGCTCAACCGGCTGTCGCCGAGGACTGTCGGCACCACGACCTGGAGCCGCCCCAGCTGGAGCGGATCGATGTTGTTGGCGACCGTGCCGCGATACTTCCCGATGTACCGGCTCATGTGTTCACCACGAGCGTGGTGGCGCCCACGCCTTCCCGGGCGATCTTGAACTCCTGTTTGTATTCGCCCTTGGCGACATCGATTTTGTGCTTGACCTCGCCGACGTAGTACGTCCCGTTGAAGTGGTCGCCGGCGCCGCGCACGTCGAGCAGCATCCGTGGCCGGAGGATGCGCCCGTATCGGAGGGCGTCGAGGGTGCCGGAGGCGGTGACGACGGAATCGAAGGAGTCGTTGACCTTCCCCTGCGCGATCGCGCGGCGCGCCTCGCGGTCGGTGACGCCATCGGGAACATCCAGGAACTCGACCTTGCGAGCGCTGGGGACGCGGGCCGCCAGCCTTGGAGTCCGCGTGAACTCGCTCACCACCTCGCGCGCGCCCTCCGCGGCGTCGTAGCGGATCTGCTTCGGCGCTTCCTCGTCGTACTTGAAGCTGATCTTCTCGACGTTGGTGTCGGGCCCGAGGTTGATGGAAAGCGCTCCCTGCGCCGGACCCACCCGCGGCGGCGGCCCCCAGTAGGCGATGTTGGTCCCCGGCACCACGCCGGTCTCCACGTAGAAGACGTAGCCGAACCGATCGGCGAGCTTCCTGATGTAGCCCAGGTCGGTGGTCTTCTTGTCCTGCGTCGGCGTCTGCTGATCGGCCGTCAGCACCCGCGCGTTCTCGACCGACTCCACCCGCGGCGCAACGCGATAGGTCGCCAGTCCCCGGGCCAGGATGGCTGTGACGATCTGCGGCTCGGACATGTTCGGGTACGCCTGGTCCTTCTGCTCCAGGTCGATCATCACGCTGATGTCCTTGCCCGTGACCGTCAGCTTCGAGGTGCCGGGGTCGTCGCCGGGCTCGAGTTGGGTGTTCGTGATGACGCCGTCCATGATCGGGATGGGCTTCACCCCGAAGAAGACGTTCAGCAGCACACGCCCGAACGGGCGCAACCGCGCCTCCTTCATCAACGCATAGTCGCGAAGGTCCAACGCGCTCCGACCAATCGCGAAGACGAGCTGGAAGCCCGACGACTCCTTGTCCTTCAGCGTGACCTCGACGCTCCGCAGCGCCTCGTTTACCCGGATGGGTGCGGGGGCGGGCACATCACCAAGCAGCAGTTGAAGGTGCAGTCCAAGCAGGCTCGCCATCTCGTTTTCCGATCAGCCGGGGAGGAGCGCGACACGGAGCCGGCGACCGATCTCTTCGGTCAGTTCGTCGGGGCGCATGGCGTTGTTGATGTCGCAGACCTGCCAGAAGAGCACGGGATCGCCCAGGTACCGCGCGGTGATGACGTCCAGCCGCTCGCCGTCGGTCACCGCGTGCTCGGCGAAGACCGCGTCCCGGTCCGCCGACGGCACGAATCGGCGCCGGACGAAGAGGACCTCACGCCCGTCAGGCAGCGTGTACGGGACCTTCTCGAGGTCGAAGTAGCGGCTGGTTGGTTCGAACATTCCGGTTCGGGGGTCTCGGTGGATGTCAGGCGAAGAGGTCGTCGAGATTGCCGAGGTTCCCGACGCTGCCAATCGTCGCGAAGATCTCCTTCGTGGCCTGGTGCGCGAGGAAGACCCAGTAGCCCGGATGCAGTGCCGACAGCTCGTTGTAGCTGATCACGCGAAGCGTCAG
Source organism: uncultured Gemmatimonas sp. (assembly GCA_964623785.1). Lineage (GTDB taxonomy): Bacteria > Gemmatimonadota > Gemmatimonadetes > Longimicrobiales > Longimicrobiaceae > WHSP01. Next base: position 4,383 of record CAZUVK010000009.1, read on the forward strand.
CGTGGCCGTGGCCTGGATCGGGTTCAGATTTTCGTCGAACATTTTCTCCACGATCGCGCCCTCCTTCACCTGCACCGGCACGACGCGCTGCGGACCCCAGACGAAGAGCGTGAGCGGGCCGGTCGGCGGCACGATCTCGATCATCCCTCCCGCCAGCAGCGCCGTATTGGTCACGACCATCGTGTACTTCGGGTAGACGAGCATCTCCAGCGCGGACAGCTGGGGATAGAGGCCGAACGCCTCCGTGGTATGGTCGCCGGCCGCCAGGTCATCGGCGGCGTTGAACTCGACCTCCATCTTGATCGTCTCCTCGGGCGCGCCCTTCAGCCGCTGCGTCTCGTAGAGGGAACCCTCGCTCCCCGCCGTCCGCGGCTTGATCGTGCGGGTCATGGTCGTCGGGTTGATCTGGAAAACGACGACGCTCGCTACCGGGTTCATCGCGTCGATACCGATGATCGCGCCCTTACGCATGGAATCCCTTTCGCGCGGCGGGAAGGCGGTGATGACACGCGCGGCACCATGCGGGCGCTGGCGCCTTCATCGGGCACGCCGACCCCCGTGGCTCTTCGCGGATCGCCGGCCCGACGGCGCGGGATGGTCGCCGATCCATCAGGCTGTCCCGTTGCCCGGGGTGATCCGCCAGACCTCCACGCCGTCCTTGTACTCGACCACCTGCGTGGAGCGGCCCCGGTCGTCCCAGTGGGTGAATCGACCGTTCTGCTTGCCGTCGACGTACGCGCCCTCGGAGGCGCGCTCCCCGTTCTCGTGCCAGGTGCGCCAACGTCCGTGCGGCTTCCCCCGGCGGAAATCGCCGCTCCCGCTCATTCGCCCGTTCTCGTGCCAGTACGTCCACTCGCCTTCCCGTTCGCCCTCGCGGTAGTCGCCGGCGGAGGCCTTTGACCCGTTGGCGTGCCAGGTGATGGACGGCCCGTGGCGGGTACCGTCGTCCCGCAGGCATGTCGCGGCGGCCTTCCCATTGACCGTGATCGACTCGCCGTCGGGCCCGGTTGGACCGTGGAGCGTGGAGCCGGGCGGACATGCGGCGCGAAGTTCGTCCAGCCCTTCGAACTGGTCATCGGATTTCATGGACATGCGTCACCCACGGCGCAGCTGTCGTTGTGGTTGAGGGTCACGCCGCCGGCCTGGAAGACGATCGTGTTGTTGAGCAGCGGGCCGCAGCCGCCAGCGGTCAGCGACTGGTCGAGCTTGATGCACAGCGCCGCCGGGATGCCGCCGGGGAACCGGAGCCGGAGCGTGTCCCGCACCTGACCCGCCGCGTTGGTGGGCGCGTCGCCGAACGCGAAAGCGCCCCCGTGCGTATTCGCGCATACGGTGATCGTCTCGTCGACGCAGATGCCGGCGCCCATGGGGTTCCCGAACTGGTCGCGAACGGTGTAGGTGATGATGTTCTCCACGAAGTCGGCCCCCGACGAGGGGACTCCCGCGGCGGTCATCTCGCTGGGTTCGCGGACGGTGATCTGGTGCTGCGCCGTGCATGTGCCGTCCGTGACCTGGACGGTGACATCGCCCTGCGCGGCGCTCGCCACATCGCCCTGGATGTTGACGCTCGCGCCCGCAGCGGCGCCGACGATCGAAGCGTTGGCGGGGTTGCGGACGACGCTCCACCGCGGCGTCGAGCCGGCGGTCGCGCCAGTGGCGGTGAGGGTGATCGCCGGAGCCGGGAAGATGCCGCAGGCGACGGCGTCGCTGGGGACGTAGGCCGCGCAGTAGTGGTCGACCTCGTCGGCGCCCGTGACGGTCAATCCGCAGACCGGGCCCGGCGCGGGCGCGCCGCCGGTGGTGGTGATCACGACCCGACGGTTCGGGGCCAGGCTGCTGGCGGAGAAGATCGACGTCTCGCCCTGCGCGAAGATCTCGATGTGCGTCGAAGGCACGCCGGGGTCTCCGTTCGACGGGGCGTTCAGCTCGGCCGCCACGGACATGGCGCGGTCGCAGGAGAGCGGGCAGTTGTGCGTTTCCTGGCCCTCGACGCTGGCGAACCCGTCGATTCGGAGGATGTCCGACCCACCAGCGGTGTGCCACGCGGCGGCGATCGCCTGGATCGTGGATATAGCGGCGGGCGTGAGGCCCCCGCTGTTGACTCCGAACTCGATCGACGTACCCGTACTTCCGGGCGAGGTCGTGGCGACGTCGCAGACCATCGGCGGCGGCGAAGCGAGGTCGGTACACGCGCGCTGGACGTCAGGGGCGGCGGCGCTCCGCGCGACGGGGGCGGCGACCTGGCCCGTCCGGGTGGTAGCGGCGACGTTCGGCGCGACGGCCGGAATCGCGGGCGCGGCGCCCTGCTGGATCGTGTGCGCCAGCTCGTGCGCGAGCAGGTAACGACCGCTCGCGCTCGCGCTTCCCAGCTCGCCGGACGCGAAGACGATGTGGTTGCCATACGTGAACGCCCGGGCGCTCAGCGAGGCGGCGAGCCGATCCGCCTGCGCGCCGGTGTGGATGCGGACGGCTCCGAAGTCGTGGCCCATGCGCTGTTCGTAGAACGCGCGGGTCGGAGCTTCGAGCGGGCGGCCGGCGTGACCGAGGCCGGGGAGCGCGGCGTGGGACGAGCCGCGGGAAACGCCGAACTCGCCGCGCGCGGCCCCGGCCGCGACACCCGTCGACGCGGTCATCCGCGTGACGCTGTCCGCCACGCGGTCCGCCTCTCGCTCGAACCGGTCGTTCGGCGACCCGACGCGCAGCTTCGGCTGGATCGCGGCCTTCCCCCGGACACGGCTGAAGTCGCGCGAGAACGGTGACGCGCCGGCGGGTCCGCTCGCGACCCGGCCGGTAGTCAGCGTGTGGACAAACGATCCACCCCGTTCCATCTGTTCGCGTCGCCGTCGGCAGGCGGCGCACTCCCCGCCGGCCGTCGTGTGCTGTCCGCACGCGCATTTCCGCTGAAGCACGTGGCTCCGCGTCTCCGCCAACTCAGGCGCCGCCGTCGACCGGGCGGCGATGGATTCTCGGCTCATCCGTCTATCCCTCCATGGATCGCCCGCCCGATTCGCGCGCCCAGCGTGGCGGGGGTATCGTCCGTGTTGAAGCTGATCGCCACGCCCCGGGCGTCAGGGCGGTCGCCGCCGCGTGCCAGGCCGGCCGAAGCGCCGCCGGCGGCGAAGAGCCTCGTCAGCTCAGCCTCCACGGCGGCCCGGACCAGCTGGCCCTGGCCCGGCCCCACCGGCAGTCCATCCAGCACCAGGTGGTCGATGCGAACGTCGATGTTCATGACGGGACCTCCGGACCCAGCCCGCGGAAGCGGATCGCGGCCTGAGATGAAGGCTCTCCCCAACGGAACTCGACGTCGTTGACCGGCCGGTCCAGCTTGTCGTATTCCGCCCGCGCGGCCTCGAGCACGAGCGGCATGGTGATGGGAACCCGCCGTTCCGCCGCCAGGAACGCGGCGTTGATCGCGACGTTCGCGATGTTGCCGCCAACGAGGTTGAGTCGGGCGAGTCGCTCGTAGTTGAGGTCCTCGACGGGCGCGCCGGGGGGCCACGCGCGCTCCCAGAGCGCCCGGCGCTGGAGGCGGCTCGGGAACGGGAAGGTCACGATGAACCGGAGCCTGCGCATGAAGGCGGGGTCCAGCGCGCTCCGCTTGTTGGTCGCGAGAATCGCCAGGCCACGGTACGCCTCGATCCGCTGGAGCAGGTAGTTGATCTCGATGTTCGCGTATCGGTCGTGGCTGTCGCGCACCTCGCTCCGCTTGCCGAAGAGAGCGTCGGCCTCGTCGAAGAAAAGGATGGCGCCGCCGTCCTCGGCCGCGTCGAAGAGCTGGCGCAGGTTCTTCTCGGTCTCGCCGATGTACTTGGAGACGACCGCGGAGAGATCGATCCGGTAGAGGTTCAGCCGCAGGTGGTTGGCGATCACCTCGGCGGCCATCGTCTTGCCCGTGCCGCTCTCGCCGACGAAGAGGGCACTGATGCCGAGCCCGCGGTTCATCCGCTGCCGGAATCCCCACTCGTCGTAGACGAGCGGCCGCTGGGCGACCTGCGCGGCGAGCTGGCGCAGCAGGCTCATCTCTTCCGGAGGCAGGACGATGTCGTCCCAGGTGGCGAGAGGGGTCAGCCGCTGGGCAAGCCGGTCGAGCCGCGGAGCGGTGTGCGTCAGACAGGCGCGCCAGAGCCGGTCGCGCGCGTCGCCGTCGGACGGGTCGGCGCTCGCGGCCCGCACGATTCGCTGGATCGCGAAGGCGTTCAGGTCGAACTGCGCGGCCAGCGCGGCCGGATCGTCGCCCGCGCCCGGACCAAGCGCCTCCGCCCAGATGGCGACCTGCTCGGCGGCGGTCGGCCGGGCGACCTCCACGGCGTGGGTCATCCCCGCGATCCCCGCCCGGACCTCGCGTACGCTCAGCATCACGGCCCCGCGCAGCCGGGCGAGGAACCGGGTCAGCGGCGCGACGGGCGGCGCGCCGCCTTCCCCCGTCGCCTGCTCGAGGCCGCCTTCCCCATCATGCGCGTCGATGTAGAGTGCGACCGGCAGCAGCGTGCACTCCCGCAGCCAGAGGCGGATGAGCGTATCCATCTCCGCCGTGCCGCGCGGCAGCGACTCGGTCGGCATCCGGTAGAGGACGAGGCCCAGGGCGTGGGCCGCCCGCTGCGCGACGAGCTGCTTGCTTGGCGAGTCGACGCCCACGAGCTGGACGAGCGCCGGCGCGCCGTCCCCATCCGCCTGCCGCAGCGCGCGCTCGGCCGAGGCGCGCGCGGCCTCCTGCGACGGCGGGAGCGTCTCCCCCGCCACCGCATCGAACGCGGTGAGGAACGGGACCAGGCGGTCGTCGAGGTAGTTGAGCCCCTTGATGTAGCTGACGATTCGCTCGTCGGCGCGCAGCGGACTCGTGGTGAGCGGCTGGGCACCGGGCTGGTTGATCTCCACGAGCCGCCAGTAGCGCAGCGGGTGATCGGGGGTGAGTGCGTCCCACGACGGGTCGTCGAAGAGGGCGAGCGCGAGCGCGAAGGTCGGATACGGACGGCTCGGGTCACCCTGCGCGTCGGCGCAGAGACCCGCGATGCGCGTGTCCAGCTCCATCGCCGCGCAGAGGAGGAGGATCTCCCGCTCGAAGTTGGAGAGGCCCAGCCGATCGCCGAGGAGGTGGAGCGCCGGAGCAGGTTCGGCCTCGGCGGCGGCGGCCATCGCCGCGGCGGCACGGTCCAGGGCGTCGTTGCGCGGGGCGCCACTCGGCAGCGCGGGCGGGGCGGGTTTCGGCGGATCCGGCGTGGCCGCCCGCGGCGACCCGCGTCCGAATAGCCAGCCGCGCCCGCCCGTAGCGGCGGGTGCGGGCGTCGGCTCCGATCTCGGCTCGGTGCCCGGGCTAGAGATCGTCCCGGGAGCCGTCGTCGAAGCGCCCGCGACCGCGCCGCCCGACCCGACGCCCCACAGCGGCGCGCCAGCCGTCCCGCTCGACACGCCAGCCTCCTCCGCCAGCCGCTCCAGTCTCAGCCGAAGCCACACCAGCGCGGCCTCCAGCCAGGCATCATTCCGGAGCGCCCACTGATCGCCGTCCACCGGGACCCGTCCAGGATCGTTCATGGCGTGATCGTCACGGTCTGCCCCGGATCGAACGCCGGGAGTCCGCCCGAGAAGTCGATGGGGATGCTGTCGACACCGTCGACGCGGAGCCGGACCACATGCGCGCCTTCCGCCAGGCCAGTTACGGGGAACACGAGCGTCGTGTCGGCGTCCGGGTCGGCCGGCGTCGTGACGCTGGATGGCGCGATCTCGCGGTCGCCGAGGAGCAGCGCGGCGCGCTGGCCGTCGCGCACCTGGGGCCTGCACGTGAGCGTCAGATCGAACGGCTGCGCGCCCACCGGCTGGCTGACGGGTCCGATGCTGGTGACGGTCGCCGCGAGCCCGAACGAGAGCCGGTTCGTCGTCCAGCGGGGCGGCGTGGGCCGCGGGACCTCGAGCTCGACGGTGTAGAAGCCTGGCGGCCACGCTCCGGGAACGCCGGGATCGCCCGAACCAGGAAGCGGAACCTGGACCTCGGACTCCGACCGCTCCGCGCCCAGCGGCCGCTCCAGCGGTTCATCGAGCCGCATGTGGCGGAACCGCGCGACCATCGTGTCGTCGCCGAAGTGCCGGCCGCCGAGGATCAGGACATCGCCCAGCTCGGCGGCGGGCTTTCCATGCGTGGGCGGCGTCGCCAGCGTCGGATCCCGGAACTCGCGGACCTCGAGGAGCGTCGGCGCGGGGGCGGCGACGACGATCGGGCCGCGGTCCTCGTCGCCGCGCCGGAGCACCGGGAGCGCCGCGCGTGTCGGGCGCTGGCTGTCGATCAGCACGACGGCCGCCTGGTACGCAGCGGAGAGCCGCAGCGTGGTCTGGAAGCCGGTCCACAACCGCGAAAGCTCATCCAGCGAAAGCGGCTGTGGCGTGACGCGGACGCGCTCGACCTGCCCATCCAGTTCGCTCAGTGCGAGCGCGCTCCGGATTTCCTCGCGGCCGAGCAGCGGGTGGTCGTGGAGGATCCCCATCGCAGTCCCGAGCAGAACCTGCGCGATCAGTTCGTTGTCGTTCTCCGCGTACGCCGTGACCAGGTAGTAGAGGTTCAGCGCGAGCGGCGGCACCCCGACCTCACCGGGCCTCGTCCGGCGGGGGATGTCCGCGTTGCGCCACGTCGGGTTCGCCTCGGTCTGGTAGAGGAAGAGGTTCAGCCGGTTGCGCGACGCGTCCGGGACACGGACCCGGTCGGGCGGGAGGCTGGTGACCTC
>CAZUVK010000009.1:11102-39101 GCA_964623785.1 uncultured Gemmatimonas sp.
GCTCAGCCCGACGCCCTGGGAGGACAGGCTGGTGACCTCGATCTCCGCGGTCGGCCGGGTGTCGCCGGGCAGCCCGCTGTAGTCGGCGGTCGCGACGGCGTCGAGCAGGTTGCGGAGCGTGCGGGTGACCGCCGCGACGGCGAGTGCGTTGCTCATGCGGTCACCCGCCCCTCCTGGCGCCGGCCGCCAGGTATTCGTCGAGGGTCATCACCGCCGCGCGGCCGGGCGGGGGCGGCGGAGGCGGGGCGGAGGCGCCCTCGGGGGTCGCGCGCACCTCGATCCGCCCGATCCGCACGTGGATGGTCGGCGGCGCGGCGGGAACCGGCGGCGGCGTGTCCAGGAGCGCGGGACGCTCGGCGCGCGGCGTCAGCATGGGCGGCGGCTCGGCCCGACGGCGCGGCGCGGGCTCCAGCCTGGGCGCCTCGCTGGCTGCGCGTTCGTCCCTCCGCCCTCTGACTCCAGGCATCGGCGCGGGGGGCGGCCCCGCGCGGTCCATCGATGCGGCCGGCCCGGGGGGCTGCTCGACCACCCGTTCCCGAACCTCCTCCCGCCGTACTGGCTGCAGAACCATTCTGCGGATGATCTCCGGAAGCGTGTCGTCCTGGCCGTCGCCAGGACCTGCCCTCCCCACCCGCCGCTCGCCGGCCGGCACCTCGCGGATGATCGTCTCGCGCACCAACGGCGGCGATGCGCGCATCGGCTCGATCGACCTGGCATCCCTGTCGTTGGCCAGTCGGCGGGTTACTCCGTCGTCGCCAATCCGCCGGTCGGTGCCGGAGCGGACGGGCGCGGGGGGCGGGGATACCGGCGAAGGCTGGCGCGTGGCCTCGTCGACCGAAACGGGCGTCGGCGGCACAGCCACCTCCCACGGTCGACGCGTTGGGGGCGCAGGAATGGCGGAGGGGACCAGGTCGTCGCCCGGGAATCCGGCCGCGCTGGCCGGCGGGCCGGCCATCTCCGACCCGCGTGGCCGATCGGGCCAGCGAGTCGGCAACTCCGCCGCGGGCAGGGACTCCCGCGGGCTTGCGATCGCCGTCGGGGCGTCGGTCTCCCAACCCGCCTCGCCGGGGGCCGTCCACCCGTCTCCACCGGTATCGCCGCGCGCGCCGAACGCCAACGGAACCGGCCCCGTCGCCGGCTCGAAGAGCGACGCGGGCCGGGGCAGGAGCACCTCCACCGGTTCGACCGCCCGGGAGATCAGCCGCTGGATGAAGTCCGTCATCGGTCCACCATCCGCAGATAGCACTGCCGCCGCCACGGGCTCAGCGCCAGCACATCCGCCTCGCGCCATCCGTACGCCGACGCCAGCGCGTGCACGTCGCGCAGCGTGCGGTACGCCCAATCCTCCAGCTCGGCCCAGAACCAGGTGACGATGTCGAAGACGACCTGCCACCCGTGACCGCAATCGGGGCAGGTGAGCGCCGTGCGCACGTCTGCCCGCGGATCCGCTTCGCTCATCCGCTCGGCAACCGCGTCCAGCACGGCGGCCGGCAGCTGATTGACCGCGCGCCTCCGACCCTTCCGGCGCACCTCCCGGACACACCGCCGGAGCAGGCCCAGCCGCGCATCCCCCTCATCCCCCAACCCCGCGAGGTCGGCGCTGCTTGGAAGCCGGAAGGCCACCTCATAGCCACCGACGGAGAGGCGGTGGAGGTCATTCACGGAACCCACCGGATCCACGATATTCGCGAGGTCGGCCCCGCCGGATGGTTCGCCGTCATCAGGCCCATCCATCGCGAGCACCGGCGCGGCGTCCGCCCTCACAATCACGGTCGCGTCCGCGGGCCCCGACCTACCCGGCGGTATCCCATTCACCCTCGCGGCACCTACCTCAGCACTTCCCGCCGCCGCGCGCACGTCCCCCACCGTGAAGCTCAGCTCCACCCGCGCCCCGCACGCCGGGCACGCCGCGACGCTCGACATCGACGGCCCGAACGTCCACTCCCGGAGCGTCAGCAGCCATGCGTCGCGCTCCCCGATCGGCAGCGCCGCGAGCCCATCCCACGAACGCTCCGCGCACGCGTGGGCGAGCAGCATCAGGGCGCGATCGACCGGCGACGCACCCCGACCCCGCTCCCACGCTTCCAGCAGCTCCGCCGGCTTCAGTGGGCGCACGGGCTATTCCGCCGGCTCCGTGAAAGTCGGTTCCGCCGGCTCCGTCACGCTCGTGTCCCGCTCCCACCCCTCGTTCTCGAGCTTCAGTGACTGGATCGCCACCGCGTTGGCGTTCGCGTCCAGCTCCGGGAGCGCCTGGTACTCCGACGGCCAGCAGCGCATCACGTTGTACGCGATCGCCAGCTGCCCCGCCTCGTTGTAGACCTCGATGATCAGGTTCTTCCGGAAATCCCGCAGCGACACCTCGGATCCCAGCCCCGAACCCAGGTTCCACACCTTGTTCGCCCACTTCTCGAACTCGGTGTCGTGCGTGACCCCGCGCTCCAGGGTGATCGCGTCGAACTTCGTCTGTCCCGGCGACTTGCGGACGCTGCTCGGATCGCCACCCTCCCGGTGCTCCACCACCTCCGTCGTCCGGCTGAGCGCGCTCACCTTGCTCACGCCGGCGACGTACCGTCCATCCCACTTGACGCGGAATTTGAAATTCTTGTACGGATCGAACCGCTCCGCGTTCGTCGAAAACTGAGCCATGCGCTCCTCCTCAGGTGTCGATCTGTCCAGCAATCTGCTGGATCTTGATGACCACGAACTCCGCCGGCTTCAGAGGCGCGAACCCGACGACGATGTTGACGATGCCCAGGTTGATGTCGTTCTGCGTCGTCGTCTCGCTGTCGGCCTTGACGAAGTACGCCTCGCGCGGGGAGCTGCCCTGGAAGGCGCCCTGCCGGAAGAGATTCTGCATGAACGCGCCGATGTTCAGCCGGATCTGTGACCAGAGCGGCTCGTCGTTCGGCTCGAACACCACCCACTGCGTGCCGCGGAAGAGGCTCTCCTCGATGAAGAGGGCGAGCCGCCGGACCGGGAGGTACTTGTATTCGTCCGCGAGCTGGTCGGCGCCGCGCAGCGTGCGGGCGCCCCAGACGACGCGGCCGGTGATCGGGAAGGACCGCAGGCTGTTGATGCCACGCGGGTTGAGGAGCCCGTTCTCATCGTCGGTGAGCTTCACGGAGAGGCCCTGCGTTCCGCGCAACGCGGCGTCGATCCCGGCCGGGGCTTTCCACACGCCGCGCTGCGCGTCGGTCCGCGCGATCACGCCGGCGATCACGCCGCACGGGACGAAGGTGTCGAGCTGACCACCCAGCAGCGGGTCGGCCTGGATCACGCGGGGGAAGTAGAGCACGGCGTTCCGCGCGGCCAGCCCGGTGAGGCCGATGTCGGTGTCGAACCCGTCGCGCGCCTCGGCGGCGCTGCCCCAGTCGGCCGGCGAGTCCACGATCAGCACCGCGCGCCGCCGCTCGCAGTAGCTCAGCGCGGTCTCGTAGACGGCCTGCGGCACCGTGCCGTCCCGCGTGTCCGGCGGGATGCACAGCAGGTTGAAGATGTCCGTGTCCTCGAGCGCGTAGAGCCCGGTCTTCTCGGACTCGCTCCCCTCGAACGCCGCCTGGTCGAGCGCGTCGCTGTCGGTCCCGTCGGTGGAGACGGGGCTGCTCAGGGTGTCATCCCCCCAGATGTCGTCGCCGGGCGCGGGGTCGGCGTCGGCGGTCGGGATCGCGGCGGGCACGTCGCCGCGGACGCGGACGAAGACGGAGTCGTTCGCGAGCACCCGATCCACCCGGCGCGGGCTCTCCGCCACCGTCAGGTTGATGAACGTCTCGGTCGCCCCGCTCACCGTATCGCGGACTGTCAGGTTGAAGAGGTCCGCGCTCGTCAGGCCGAAGGTGGCCAGCCATGGGAGGTCCGTCGGCACGTCGTGGTCGACGCGGGCCCGCAGTTCGTTCGCCCAGCTTCCGGGGTACGCGGCTTCCAGCTCCAGCCCGTTCGCGTCGATCCGCGCCGCCGCGTTGCCACCCGGGTCGTTGTAGATCCGGACGACCACCGCCTGCGTTCCACCGTTCAGGAAGAAGTCGCGGACGGCATAGCTCATCGGGTAGGTGATCCCGAGGCCGCCAAACGCGCGCTCGAAGTCGCCGAAATTGTGGATCGTCACCGGGTCATCGACCGGCCCCCGCGCGGCTCGCCCGAGGAAGGCCGTGGTCGAGGTGGACACGCCCACGATCGTGCGGACGCCGCTGGGCACCTCTTCGATGTATACGCCCGGGTAAGTCAGGGTGACCGGCATGGATGCGCTCCTCGTTTGGTCGGTATGCCTTCTCCAGACACTGCCAGGCGCAAACGATAAACACATGGCGACTCAGGGGCGTCTCGGATTCGTCTCCGGGGCGTCTCATGGGGCTTGGGGGCGGGGTGGACGGGTTCACGCGGAGGGCGCTGGCGGACCGTGTCGACACGGAAGGGGATCGTGGCCGGGACGTGAGGGACGAATGGTTCACGCGGAGACGCGGAGATCGCGGAGTTTTCCGCGGCGGACTCTAGAGGTCGCGAAGCAAACTATACATTGCGATTGGGACTATTACTAGCAATGTATCACTTGCGTCGTGAACTCAGGCATGCTACTTATTATTTGCATCAAAACCGTTGTCGCGCAATCTATACCTTGATTCCCGGGCCGCTGTGGCGCGGAGCGCCCCTTCCGAAGCGTGCCCTCGAATCGCGTTTCCGCCGGATCCGTCCGGCGGTCTCATTGAAGGAGGACGCTGGTGTCGAGCGAGGAACGCCACATTGATAAACTGGCTCGCGAGCAACTGGATCGTCGGCTGAACGAGATCCGTGAGATCGCGCCGGTGCTCCGCCCGCCCCGAGTCGGGTGGCTCAGCACACTTCGCAAATCCCTGGGAATGACGCAGGGGGCCCTCGCGAAGAGAATGGGAGTCACTCGGCAGTCGATCAGCAACCTGGAAAAGCGGGAAGTGGAGGGCGGCGTCACGCTCAAGGCGTTGGAACAGGCGGCCCACTCGCTTGGGGCCGAATTGGTCTACGCCATCGTCCCGGCGCGGCCGCTTACCGAGACCCTTGAAGACCGTGCCCTCCAGGTGGCCGCACGCATGACGGAATCGGTTCGGCATACCATGCGCCTGGAGGATCAGGAACCGCATTCGGACCTGAGTCAGCGGACTGTTGAGTTGGCGAAGGAGCTGCTGGCTTCACCGGAACGTCTCTGGTCGATGCCGGATGGAGATTGATAGCCCGTATGGGGCCACTCCGCTGGATCCTGACGACGAGGAAGGACTCCTCCTCCCTCACGTATCCACGCGCGGTGAATTGGATGAACTCGAGGAGGCGAACATCCAGGAAGCATTCGGATGGGCACACCGGAAGGTGGGGTCGGGACGTAGCCGAGTCGATGTTCTCACGGAGGATTTCCTCTACGACTTGCACCGGCGAATGTTCGGCTCGGTCTGGAAATGGGCCGGCGAAGTTCGTCGAACGGACAAGAACATCGGCGTCGACAAGTCCTCGATTCGGGTGGAGGTGAGGAAGCTTATCGCTGATGCCCGGTTCTGGCGCGAGGAAGGGGTCTACGACATCGACGAAATGGCCGTGCGCTTCCACCACCGGTTGGTATGGATCCACCCGTTCCCGAATGGCAATGGACGACACGCTCGGCTCATGGCCGACCTGATCGCGCAACAGGCCGGATGGCCTCGCCTTTCGTGGGGCGGTGGTGCGTTTGTCAGCACGTCGGATCTGCGAGCGGCCTACATCGCGGCGCTACGCCAGGCGGATAGTGGAGATCTGGCACCTCTGCTTGATTTCGCGCGTTCGTAGGATCGAGTGAGCTCAAGATCAGGCGGCTTGCCGCAATGCGCGCTCACTCTCGTTACGGCGAACGTCCGCGAGTTTGAGCGCGTATCGGGTTCGGTGTTGGAGCATTGGCACTGGCGCCTGACCCTGGCCGCCCGGACCGACCGGCGAGCCCGGAAACATGATCCATTCACCCCGACCGCAACCCGGAACTGACCTGCCATGGGAATGCTGATGGCCATCGCCTTCACCGCGCTCGGTGGCCTCGTGATCGGCGTCTTCGGGGACGTCGCCGTCGCCCACTCGCAGCGAGTGGCGCTGGCCGCGGTCACGACCGTGGGCGCCTACTGCATTCTGGTCGGATTGCCGTAGGCATGGCTGTTGATGAGCGGCGAGGGCGGCCGGTTGGCGTCGTTCGTCGAAGCCTATGCCGCCATCGCCCGCTCTATGGCTTGTATGCCCACGATCGGCCACTTGCGGCCGCCCTCCCCCTCCGGGCCTCAGTGGTGCGTGTGGCTCTCCATCGACGCGAGCTCGGTCACGCCATCATCCACCTGCACGATCCCGATCATCCCCGCCGCCGTGTAGTTCCCGTCCGCGTCCTTCGCCCCGGTGGCATGCGAGAGCACATGGCAGTGCCAGAGCCAGGTCCCGGCGAACATCCCCTCTTCCTCCGTGGGCTCGAGGATCACGTCCATCGTCTCACCGGGGTTCACGGTGAAGGTGTTCTCCCGGCGCGGGTTCGGCACCGCGAATCCGTCCTTCGCGACGACGAGCCCGTACGCGCCGTGCAGGTGCATCGGATGCGTCATCCCGCCGAGGTTCGCGATCCGCACGCGCAGTCGTTCGCCCATCTTCACCTTCATCGGCTCCGTGAGCGGGAACTCCTTCCCGTTGATCACGAACCCGTGTGGCCCGTCGCTGAGCAGCATGATCTCCTCGCCGTGCACCCGCATCACCGGCGACGGGTTGCGCTCCTCGACAATGAACATCCCGTAGAGCCCCGCCGGCTCCTGGCTCACGGTGTTGAAGTGCGAGTGGTAGAGCCGCGTGCCCGCCGGGTTGGCGACGAACTCGTAGGTGAAGGACTCGCCGGGCATGATCGGATCCTGGGTGACTCCCGGCACGCCGTCCGCCGGGTTGGGCAGCCAGATGCCGTGCCAGTGGGTGGTCGTCGGCTCGTCCATCCCGTTGGTGACGATGATCCGGACCCGGTCGCCCTCGGTCACGCGGATGAGCGGGCCAGGGACCATACGGTTATACGCCATCGCGTCGACCATCTTCCCCTCCGCCGTCTCCCAACGGATCCTCTCGGCCGTGAGGTGGAATACCTTCACGCCCCCGTCGAGCTCGTACGCGAGTGGCTGCAGGCCACGGGCACCGCGGACCTCCGGGAGGGCGGCGCCCCCCGCGCTGGCCCCCGCCGTCGATGCCAGGACCGCCGGTGGCACGGTCGTCCCGCTACCCGCGACGACCAGCGTTCCGCTCATCCCCAGGGCGGCGTGCGGGAGACAGTTGAACTCATACTCACCGTCCCCGAAACGGTCATCGATGGTGACCTCGTACGTCTCGCCCGCCTGTGACAGGTACGGGCCGCTCCAGTACTCCCCGAGCTCAACGTCCGACGGCGCGGTGTTGCGAACGAACTGGACGTTGTGCGGCATGGCGCCATTCTGCACGAACCGGATGACATCGCCGCGTCTTGCCTCGATTACCTCGGGCTCGAACCGCAGGGTGCCGCCGTCGTCCACCATCGAGACTTCGATCGTGCGGGCGGGCGCGGCGTCGCGCCCCCCATCGTCGGAACAGGCGGCGACCGCCGCGGTGAGAAGGATAACCGTCACTCCAGTTCGGATACCACGCATATTCTTCATTTCTCGCTCCGTAGGTGCGTGTTGGTACTTGAGCGAATATGGGCGGGCGCGGTAGCGAGTTCTGTCAGGGAAGGCTTGATTTCGAGTATGATGCGCACGGTGGCGAGAAGGAGAAGTCCCGACGGCCGTTGTAGGGAATTTCGCTCAATCCGGTCGATGTGATTGGCCGGAGCATCGTCCGAAACGGATGTCGGCGACGCTGGCCGCCGCATCCAGCAGCGCGTCGCACGCGCGGAAGAGCCCGAGACCGAATGCCAGGACGTCCGTACCTGCTTGCCATCGCCGCGGCGTGCTTCGCGCTCGTTCTGATTTTCGCGACCCTGAGATCCGCGGAGAGCCCTCCCGATCTGTCCCCCGAGGTTCGCCGGGCGGCCGTGCTCGAGTGTGAGGACGCGGTCCGCGAGGACTTCGCGGACGCGCGGTTCCCGTTCGACCCTGACGTGAGCGAGGCGGCCAGGGGCGGGCTTCTGCTTTCAGGGAGTGTGGATTTCGGCAGCGGGATCACCGCGACTCGCCGCAACTACGAGTGCTTCCTCCGCGAGAGCCCGGCCACGGGCGCCTATCGCGCGGACTCGGTGGAGGTCTGGCAGTCGCATTGACGGGCTTCCACGGGAGCGCGCCGCGTGGCGGAGGGGCTACGGTCCTGGTGCTGTGGGGATGCCCTCACGGGGCGGGGACCGTTGACCGGATCGGATGGAGAACGCCAGCACAACGCTCGGGAGGACCCTTACGGAGTCCGGTCCTCCACCTCCAGCAACTCCACCTCGAAAACCAGCGTCGAATTCGCGGGAACGCGGCCCCTGCCGGTCACGCCTTCCCCGAGCGCCGGCGGCACGACCAGCCTGCGATGCCCGCCAGCCCGCATCCCCACGACCCCCTGGTCCCACCCGTCGATCACCCTTCCGTACCCCAGCGCGACCTCGAGCGGAGCCCCGTCCCGGCGGCTATCAAACTCCGCGCCGGTGGGAAGCCATCCGACGTAGCGAACCCTCACGACGTCGCCGGAATCAGCGCGGGCTCCGTCTCCAACGACCAGATCCTGCACGTACAGCCCTGACGGCCGCGCCTCCATCTCCCGCAGATCGACGCGCAGGGCGGCCGCGTACCGGGTGGCTACCTGTCGGTCGGGCGGGAGATGCGACTGATCCACGCCCGGGTCGGAGCAGGCGAGTAGCGAGGCGGTCATCAGAGTGGCGGAGAATCGCGTGATCGTATTCATCAAGTCCGTGCCGTCTGGAAATTCGGGATCCGCGGAATTGAAGGAACAATGGACCGCGAAGAACGCGGAGAACGCCAAGGATCGTTACCAGATCGAGGCGGACGGACGCGCATTCTCATAAGAGATGGGGGATGGATTCGGGCGGGTCAACCGGTCCCGAGTCGCGTCGATATCCGATCCCGGGCCGGAATCCATCTCCAGAAATCCATGACGTTCCGCGCCCCGCCCCTCAGGCCAAACCCTTCGCGCTCGTCGCGTTCTTCGCGGTCCATTGTCCAGCCCCGTTCCCGCGCCCACCCTATCCAGCCTTCCAGAGCGCCTTCCGCGTCTTCTCCAGCCGCTCGGCAAGTGCGTAGAGGTCCCGCAGCGCGCTCTCGACCTCCGCCGCGAGCCCGGTCGTCTGCCCGCCGCGATCGTCGCGCGATTCGGCCGCGGCGCCGTCCGTGGTCAGCCCCCGGCCGTGCGGCCCGCGTTTCGGCGACTCGCCGCGGATCACCTCGTACAGCCGCCGCGTCTCATCCATCGGCTCGATGTCCAGCTCCTGGCGCAACGCGCGGGCGCAGGCACCGTACTGACGCAACGCCGAGGGTCGGTCGCCCATCGCCAGATGCGAGGTCATCACGGCCCGGTGCACATGCTCGCGCAGCGGGTCCTCCTGCAGCAACTGCCTTCCCCAGTCGATCGCCTTCAGCCACCTGCCGGCGGCGAAGTGATGGTCGACGAGACGCTCCAGCGCCGCCAGCCGCATGTTGCGGAGCCGGTCACGATGCAGCAGGCACCACTCGTCATAGTAGCCCTCCAGGAAGTCCCCCCGGTACAGCGCCGCGCCGCGCTCGAGCCGCTCCACGTCACGCGGGTCCAGCTCGCCATGTCCATTCAATGCCGGCCCATCGAGGCACTCCTCGAACGCCGCGGTATCCACCCACGCCGACGCGGTGTCCGCGAAGCCGACGAGATCGCCCTCGACCCGCAGGATCGTACCTCGCTGCGACTCGTCCGGCTCGAGCACCGATCGGATCCGCCAGAGGGCCGTCCGCAACGCCTTCCGCGCGTCACAGTCGGGCTGCTCTCCCCAGAACTGCCCACACAGGACGTCCCGGTGGATGAGCCTGCCCCGGCTGAGGACGAGATAGGCGAACAGCTTTTCCGAACTCTTTGTGGGAATCTTGGGAAGCGAAATGTCGCCGCGGTGGATCTCCATGCCGCCGAAAAGGCGGATGCTTAGAATCTCCATAGCCGCTGTCTTCACGATCGAATTTCCGATCGGCTGGGGAGGACCTCTCCCCTACGCTGCCACCAGCTCCAACGTCGCGTTGTGCTGGGCGAGCCGACTAACATGGGCGGGGCGGACCGGGAACCGCCAAACCGCCGTCCTTCACCCACCTCCGCGCCACCCCCGCGGACTCACCCGCGAATCCTCAAACGGATCCGCGCGATCACCCCTTCTCCCCGGTGAATACATCAGCACGGCTGACTGAGAGTAATTCAGCCTTGGAGCCCGCACAAGGACGTGATTTCCCCGTTCGGAGAACCCCCGCCGCGTCCCCGGCGAGCCATCCCGGCCGCTGGTCTCCGGGGCGCACAATTCCAGCTTGAGCATCGGCACGCATCGCGAAGAACTTGAGTGCAGGCGACGGGTTTCCGCCGCTTCCCGCCGCGCTCGCCCAACATGATACGGCCTTCACCCCCACACTGACATTCCGTGTCGGTATCAATCCGAGAACGACTCGTCCGGCGCATCCGGCGACTGTTTGTCCCTTCTGTCGCTCCGGTCGATACTCTCTCTGATCGACATGGACTATCGACATGGACTTCGGCCCGGAGAAGATCACCCTCCGCGCGTCGAAATCTGATCGAGGCATCCCAGTTCGATTACCTCCCAAACCCTCCATATCGGGGAAGGACCGACCCATGACCGGGATCAAGTCATCGGTGGCGCGTATCGCTGGCATTTTTGCGCTCATCCTTTCGGCGAGCTGTTCGTACGACGGCGTCAGCCCGATCCGCGTTTACACCGTCCTCGTGACCCCACCGGTCACCTCCGTCCTGGTCGGCGAGACTATACAACTCGAAGCCGAAACGACGGATGCACTCGGCAATGTCCTGACTTCCAAGGTGGTCGCCTGGTCGTCCAGTGACGAGGCGATCGCGACCGTCTCGGAGAGCGGCCTGGTCACGGGCCACGCGCCGGGGAGCGTGGTGATCACGGCGACATCGGAGGAGAAGACGGGGTCGGCGACCGTGGAGGTGGAGGCCGCGCCGTTCGAGCCGAGCATTGACGTCGCGGTAAGCGGGTCGCTCCACTAGGCGAGCATGAACATCCCCGCCGGGGTCACCGTGACCGCGAGCGCCGAGGCGGTATTCATGGTGCACGGTCCGGTCACGATCGACGGCACATTGGAGGGGAGCTGCGTCGCCATCTCGCTCCTCGGGGCAGGTGACGTATCGATCGGCGGCGGCGCGTACCCGTGCGATATCCGGAACTACACAGTCGTCACCGGCGGCGTCCCAGCGGAAGCCGGCGCCAGCGGGCAGCACGGAGGAGACGGGGCGAACGGAAGCGGATTCGTCCTCGCGCGTAACGGAGACCTGGCGTTTCGCGGGAACGTACGAATCGAGACGCAAGCGGGTGGCGCGGGTGGGAACGGCGTTCACGAATCGGACATCGCCGCGAACGCGAGCGAAGCTCAGACGCCGATCGACGTGACCGCGGCGCCTGGAACAGGCGATTGCTGACCCGACGGCGTGGATTAGGGCGGCAAACTTATCTTATACCCATTCCTAGACCGAACCGCTGGCGCACGATGTGCCGGCGGCCGCCACTGGACGCCGCCTCATCGATTCTTCCGGATACCCGCTCCCGTCACCGTCCGCCAATGTGGTTGGGCGCAATCGGGCGGCTACGGAGCCTGAAGGCTCCTCCGCGATCGCGGCCGCGAGATCGAGCGAGGTACAATCGGATGACCGAATATTTCGCGAAAATATGGAGAGCGCCCGACACCGCGCCAAAACGCCGGAGCGAGCTATACAGCGCTCTGCGGGCCTAGGTCCTGTTCACACTAAGGTCGGTGGCCGCAACGCCTCGACGATCAGTGCGAAGTGAATGAAGGCGGTGAACATTACATCCAGCTTGTCGAAGCGGGAGAAGATTCGCCGGAACCCCTTCAACCGCCGGAACAGGCGCTCGATCTCGTTCCGCCGCCGGTAGAGGACACGGTCGAAGCTCCACGGTAGAACCCGGCTCGCGAGCGGCGGAACGACAGGCTGAAAGCCCAGATCGAGTGCCAGTTGGCGCGTCGCGTCACCCTCGTAGGCGCGATCCATGATCAGCGCGACCGGCGCCTCAGGTGAGGGAAGATGGCGTAACAGCTCTCGCCCCGCCGGCGCATCGTGGTCCTGGCCAGGCGAGAGCGCAAAGGTCACTGCCCTTCGCGCATCCGCGGCAACCAGATGAATTTTGGTGGTCCATCCGCCGCGGGAGCGTCCGATGGACTGGGGGCCGTTTTTTTCTGCCCCCGTGCCGTCGGGATGAACCTTCACGATCGTGCTGTCGAGAGCCAGCGCCTCCACCCTGATGCGAATGATCTCCTCTTCCTGGAGCGCAGTGAACACCCGGTCCAGAACACCGGCCTTCGCCCACCGGTTCATCCGAGTATATACCGTATGCCAGCGGCCGAATCGCTTCGGCAGGCCTCGCCATTTGCACCCGTGTTCGGCCACGTACAGAATGGCGTTGAGCACATCCAGATTGGAAACCGCGACGTTGCCCCGCTGCTTCGGGAAGCAGCCTTCAACGCGTCGAAACTGCTCTTCGGTGATGACCAAACATAGTGTGAACAGACCCTAGTCAAGCCTGAACACGTATATCGCGTTGTGCCGGTTTCCGTCAGGGATCTGGATTTCCGGCGCCAGATACCGACTGACGTTCCAGGGACTTCCGCCGATGACACCAGTTGGAATCGCGAGGTACTGCACTCCGTCTACTTCATAGGTGATCGGGGAACCCTGAACGGCCGTGGCAAGCCGGGTTTCCCATCGTACCTCGCCGCTAGCGACGTCATACGCCCTGATGTAACGATCGTAGTCACCGACGAAGGCAAGACCGCCCGCCGTAGTGAGGACTGACGTGAGCAACGGCGCGCGCTGCTGGACACTCCACACCTCCTCCATCGTGCTGACGTCGTACGCGGCGAGCTTCGCGAAGTTGTCGTCCGTGCCGGGCATCGGCATCCACACCCTGCCGCCCCCGCTGCCGCCCGCGCCTTCCACCAGCTCGACCGCGCGCGGCACGAAATCCATGCAGCTCTGCCCGAGCGGGATGACGATCAGGTTGGTACCGGGATGGTAGCTGGTCGAATGCCAGTTCTTCCCTCCGGCCGTCGAAGGGCAGACCGAAAGCCACTCGTCGAGCTTGGCGTCCCGAATATCCGGCCGATACTGAACGGCCCCCGTTTCGTAGTCCAGTTCCAGGATATTCTGGTAGACAGTCTCTTTCAGACCGAGGAAGCTGCCGTCACGGCGATCCAGCTTCCAGAGAATCCCATGCTTTCCGATCTGCAAGAGCGACGGGACGCCGTCGATGTCGACGAGGACCTGCTCCATGGCCTCGTCCAGGTCGAGGGACTCGTTCGGAACGTAGGTCCGGTACCAGATGATGCGCCCGGTGTTCTCGTCGAGCGCGATCGTCGAGTTCGTGTACAGCGTGGAATCAGTCATCGCGAGCCCCTTGCTGACGGCGGCCCACGGCTTCGCCTGGGCGACGCCGAAATAGACCAAGCCAAGGTCAGGGTCATAGCTTGCGACATTCCAGAGTTCACCGCCACCACGAAGTTCCCACGGCAGATCTCCCCACGTTTCGCCACCGTGCTCCCCGGGTCTCGCGATCGTGAAGGTTCGCCAGAGTTCCCTCCCGGTACGAGCATCGTGCGCGGTGATGAAGCAACTCTCCTCGATCAGCCGGGTGCAGCCGCTGATTCCGTTGATGACCTTGCCGTTCGCGATGACCGGTCCGCTGGTGTTCTCGTAGCCGAGGTCCGACCGCGCGAGTGCGCTCTCCCAGCGCACCACGCCTGTCGTCGCGTCAAGCGCCACCACGTACGCGTCGTTCGTGGATACGAAGATCAGGTCTTCCCAGATCGCGAGCGTTCGTACGCGGCCGCGACCGCCCGACATCCCCTCCGGAAACGTGCGTCGGTACTCCCAGATCAGATCGCCCGTTGCGGCGTCGAGCGCCTGAATGGTGTTCCCCCAGTTGGGCAGGAACATCAGCCCGTCGCGGACGAGCGGCGTCGGCTGACTGCGCGTGCCGTCCTCCATGCCCCAGACCCACGCCAGCCGAAGTCGACCGACGGTCTCCGTGTTGATCTGATCCAGGGAGCTGTAACCCCAGGACCCGAGATTCCCTCGGGCGTTGAGCCACTCGCCCGGGGGCGGGTCCTGGAGTTGATCGTCCGAAACCGGCCTGAAGCTGTCAACCCTCCGGAAAGTCCAGGTCGTGCCCGTCGGAGTCGTCGAGTATGACCCGAAGTCCGGCACGGAATTCACCCCCCATGGAGAGGGGCCAGTTCCAGGAGTACCGGGAACGGGTGGAACTAGGGCCGGCCCGTCCACGGCCAGGCTGGCGCCAGCGGCGGTCACCAGTCCTCCCGGTGATGCGAGCGTGAGCGCCGTCGCACCCGCGGCCACTCCGTTCTGTCTCATTATGTAGGCCGCAATCGCCGTATACTCCTCCGCGGTCAGCCCCCCGGCGCCGCCGGGGGGCATCGCGCGACTTATATAGCCTAGGAACTCCGCTACAGGTCGGGGCCCCCAATTCCTTCGGAAGTCATTGCCGGCGAGCTGCACCGCTTCGCCGGAGCCCTGCAGGTTGGCTAGGTGGCACATGGCGCAGGCCGCTTGGTACTCGACTGCGCCCAACTCGGCCTGGGCGGACGTATAGGATGCCTGCTGCGCCGACGCCGGTCGGAGAAACAGCACCGTGGAGGCCATCAGTATCAGAACGGCATTCCGGATCGGCCCGGAAATGGTTGACTTGCGAATCGATCTCTCCATGCACTTGCTCCTTCCACGAGGGTTGGCGCGTCGCAAGCAAAGCCGAACAAACACGGTCGGGCTATGCCTGACTTAACAGGTGTGGCCCGCTCCGACCTGCACCCTACTGGTCGTTCATAGCCGGCTGTGCCTGCGCCTTGAGCACGAGATAGGTCACGCTGCCTTGCGGAGCGACGAGAACCTGGTGCGGGATCCCCGCGGGCACCACGACAACGTCGCCCGCGGAGATCGACCTGGATCTGCCGCCCGCGATCTGCCCCCCTCGCATTTCACCGGGCCCCGTCTCTCGTTGTCCGGATAGCGCGCCACCATAGAGAAGGGTTGCGGCGCCGTCCTGCACGACCATCACGTCATCCCAGAGCTGATGGACTTCGGCTTCGCCGGATTGGTCCCGGCGAAGGAAGATGTAGCTGTACCCGCCCTGATCGCCGAAAGCGTTGCGGCCGAGGCCCGCGACGGAGGTATCAGCCGAAGCCACTGACTGGCGCAACTGCTCCGCCGCGAAGTGCTCGACGGGGCGGGGGCTCTGGCCCATCAGGGGAGTAGCGCCGACCAGAAGAAAGACCGTGATCAGACCTGGCCGCATTGGACCCTCCCGTGCTGGAGTAATGCCGCGCAGGCGCGGTAGGTGGCCACACCCGCGGCGCGAAGGTCGGGCAGCCCTTTCATTTCACGCATTCTACGCCCGGACCGTGTGACTCAACTCACGGTTGGCGGGTCGCTCGCGCTCGCAAGGTCGCGTGGCGGCTCATGGCGCGCTTCCTGATGGCCGCGCGGGTTCGAATCCGATGAAGTCAAACCTCTGCACCCGCCGGTTGGCGGGAGTCAACGGCGTTACTTCCGTCACGTAGATGTTCCCGTCCATGTCGACATCCATGTGATGGAGGGTTCCGAACTGACCCGGCTCCGATCCCCACTCGCCCCAGGAATCCAGGACCTCCAGAGTCGTCCGGTCGAGCACCATGACGCGGGCCTGGCTTCGGTTGCCGACATACAGGAACCGTTGATCCCGATCGTGCGAGAACGCCGTGCTGGCGGCAGTGTTGCCGTTGCCGCACTCGGGTGCGATGCACTCGCGTCCGATGAAGACCTGGTCGACGTACGTGCCGTCGAGGTTGAACACCTGGACGCGCTTCCCCCCCCGATCCGAGACGTAGACCAAGCCGTCGTTCGACACGCGCGCGGCGTGGACCGGCTGGGAGAAGTGGAGCGGCCCGGGTCCCTCCATCTCCTGTGCCCAGCCGGGATCCGCTCGCCCATCGACCGGCTCGTTCCCGAACGCTCCCCACATCCGCTTGAACTCGCCGGTCACCGCATCGAACACGATGACCCGACGATTCCGATAGCCATCCGCCACGAACAACTCGTTCGTGGCAGGGTGGACGAAAGTGTCCGCCGCGCCACCCATTCGGCTGGTGTTCGTGTTGCTCTCGGCGTTCAGGGTGTCGCCGACCTGCATGACGAACTCACCGGTTCGGGTAAACTTCAGGACCTGGTCGTTGGGTCCGTTCCCACCGACCCACACGAAGTCCTCATGATCCACGTAGACGCCATGCTCGGTCTCGGGCCATTCGTACTGCTCCGTCCCGGGCGAGCCACCCCAACCCTGGATGAAGTTCCCGTCATTGTCGAACTCCAGTACGGGGGGCGCGGCACGCGGCGCTTCCTCCTCGCTGAGTGTGCGCGGGCGGTGGAGAACCCAGACGTGATCTCGCTCATCGACTGCCACGCTCGACACGATCCCCAGGATCCAGCCGTTGGGAAGCGGCCTGGGCCAATCCGGGTTGACCCGGAATCTGGGCACCATTCCGTCGTCGACGATCGGGGCCGCGTTCGCGACGTCGTCCCCGGTCCCGCAACTCGTGAGGACTACTGTGACGCCCAGGATGAGCATTGATGCGCGTGTGCCTGACATCCACCTCATGGCTACTCTCCTGGCAATTGCAATATGGTCATCTGCCGGTCTGCGAGTCGTCGACCCGAATGTACTTCACCAGATTCTCGCTCATGATTTCAGCCGCGTAGACGTTGCCAAAGCGATCCGCGGCGACGAACTCCGCAACGCTTGGGATGAAGGCGGAAACCGACCCGCTCCGGGCATCACCGATCCTGATTCCCCGGACCCACGAAGAGTCCCGATTCACGGCGTACTCCGGTGGGAGAACGCCCGTTTCAGTATCCGTTGCGTAGAGACGGTCCTGGTCGTCGATGAAAAGGCCGCTGGCGGGACCGAACTGCGTCCAGGCCTCCAGGAACGTCCCTTCCTGATCGAAGATCTGTATCCGGCTGTTGAGTCGGTCCGCAACAAAGAGTCGACCCCGTGAGACCATCGCGAGGTCATGGGGATCCCTCATCTCGCCGGCCGCTGGGCCTGGTCCGGTCGTGCCCCATGTCTTGAGGAACCGTCCATCAGGGGAGAACTTCACCACGCGGTTGTTGCCGCCGCGGCCATGGCCATCGACCACGAAGATGTCCCCGTTGGGCGCGACCAGAACACCCGAAGGACCGTTGAACGTATTCTCTCCATTCCCCGCGGCCCCGGCGGTCCCGAGGGCCATCACCACTCGACCATCAGGGCTGAGCTTGATGACCTGATGTCCTTTTCCGACGCGCGCCGCGTCTGTGGCGCGCGCTCCGGTTCCCGCCTCGGTAACCCAGAGAAACCCCTCGTGGTCGACGAACAAGCTGTGCGGCCAGGCGAACACCCCGGCTCCGAAGCTGGCGATCAGCTTTCCGGTGAGATCGAACTTGAAGATCGGGTCCAGGTCGGAGCCGATGCAGTCGTTCGCCCCACACCTGTCGATGACCCAGATATGGTCACCGTCGGGGTCCGGGAAAACCCCCGTTACCGCACCCCATTCCCTTCCCGGCGGGAGCTGCGCCCAATCATCGACTCGGCTGTAGCCGTCCGTGGACTGCGCGACACTCCCGCCCACCTCGATGAGCAAAGCCGCAATGGCCAGAGCAACCGCGATCGCGGCCCGGGCGCGGCGACGCCGCGCCCGGGCCGCGATCCGCAACTGTTGGTTCCATCCTGACAGGGTCATGAGTCGCGCCCCAAGAGAGTTTAGGTAGGTCCCGCTCAAACAGGTCCTGCGCGAGGGCTGCGGGACGCTGTCAATGTCACTCGACGCAACCGCCTGGTATCGGAAAATCAGGTTCGGACCAGGCCGCGAGCATCTCGGCGATGGATTCATAGCCCAGATGCCGTTGCAGCGCTCCGATGACGAGGCGAAGGTCGGTCTCGTCGACGGTGGGTTGCGCACCGCCAACGCTTCGTTCGAGAATGCGGCGCGTCGCCTCCCTGAGGAGACCCAAGTCCGTATCGGTCCACTTCGTGAGAATCATGTCGGCGCTGGCGCCCGCGTTTTCGGATCCGTCGGCGCGCCGCTGCGACTTCCCGTCGTTGATGGCCAGGATGCGCCGCAGATAGTCGCACTGCACCACGCTGCTGGCAGCAAAGCTCTCCACGACCGCTTCCCGCGCGGCCTCCTCGATCGCAGTGCGCTGGGTATTCGTCAGCGCCTCCCACACCTGCGAGCGATTGAACACCATCCACCCCAGGTAGAAAGGCTGATGCCACGCCGGGTAGTGTGCGTACCTGAGTCCAATTTCCCCCAGATTGCGGCCGTCACTTCCCTCCGGAACCGAAGCGTTGCCAAAGAATCCTCCCTTCGCGGCATCGAAATCATCGATCGGAGTGGCGAACTCAAGGCCGTCTATCGCTCCTTGCTGAATTGCGGGGAGGAACGCGGCTCCTCCCGGAATCGCCTGAACGAAGCCGAGACGCCTGTCGCCGCCTAGTTGATTGCACGCCTCGTCGACGACCGATTCCGCCGGCGGAAGGTACCGCAGCGTCCACGCTTCACCGCACAATCCCTCCAGACCGATTCCGTGAGCTTCAATGCCACATTCGTCGTCGCCCCACTCGGGACAGTCGGGGATCCCAACAGGTTTCTTGAAGTAGCCCGACATCTGTGCAGGACTACCAACAACCGGGAAGGCGATCACGTCCACATCGCGGTCAACCAAGATCTGATTCACCAGACTGATTCCGACTCCGCCGTGCAGGAAATCGATCATCCGCAGGAACTCGGGCCCGAAGGGTATCGAATTGTACACGAATCCCCAGGTTCCATTGAGTGATCCACCCGCCATGTAAGCTGCGTCGTACGCGTGAATCGCGACGTCGGCAAAGTTGGCCGGCCCACTCGAGAGTAAGAAGGTCACCTTCATTCCCGGTCCCAATGCGTCCGTTCGCGCCTCCGCCTTGCGAATGAAAACACTGAGGGCTCCGTAGTCTTCACTGGCCGGGTTCGGTGATCCGTCTCCCCGGCTGAGCGACGGAGCAGTGCTGAACTGGCGGTATGTGATGGTGATAGGGATATCGGGCGCGAGCTCCACAGTGTTTCGCTCGCCTGGCAACCCCTCGCTCTCAATCCCGCCACAACCGCCGGCTCCCATGGCGGCCAAGACGAGCGCTATAGAGAAGGACCGTGGGGCGAATCGCCTGATCCTCACGGCGCTCGCGAGAGAGTAGGCAAGGGGTTGCCCGCGACGTGGCACCGGGGACGTCGTGAAACCGGGAATCCCCGTAAGTCCGCCGTTGTCGCGAGGTACCGATACATGGTTCGAACGGCCCTGTGGCGACAACCCTCGTTCCCGGATGCGGCTAGCCTCCATCAGGGATCCGGCAGCCGGAAGACGTAGAGGGCATTGTGTCCCTCCTGTGTCATCAGTTCCGGCGTCAGGAAAGTAGGCACGCGGAACAGGCTCCCACCCCCACCTTTCGAAGTGGAAACCGCGACGTACTGGACGCCGTCGGCCTCGAAACTGATCGGGAAGCCCATCAGCGAGGTCCCCAGACGAGTCTCCCAGAGCACGCTACCTGTCCTGACGTCGTGCGCCCGGAGCCAGCGATCGTAATCCCCGGCGAAGACGACGCCCCCGGCCGTAGTCAACGCTGCCGTGAGGAACGCGGCCGGCTGCTCGATGGACCACACCTCCTTCATTGTCGCGACGTCATACGCGGCGAGTTTGCCGAAATTGCCGTCGACATCGGGTGCCGGCTTCCAGTTCCGCGTCCCCGCGCTCCCGCCGGAGCCGACCTCGAACACCGTCTCGCGGCCCACCATTTCCATGCAGCTCTGGCTGAGCGGGATGACCAGGATGCGCGACGCAGGGTCATATGCCGTGGCTGGCCAGCTCTTGCCTCCGGCCGTGG
The DNA here is from genome assembly GCA_964623785.1 of uncultured Gemmatimonas sp. Taxonomy (GTDB): domain Bacteria; phylum Gemmatimonadota; class Gemmatimonadetes; order Longimicrobiales; family Longimicrobiaceae; genus WHSP01. Next base: position 31,228 of record CAZUVK010000009.1, read on the forward strand.
AAGGACAGACGGAGACCCAGTCCCCGATCTCCGCTTCCCGGATGTCCTTCCGATAACGAACCGCCCCGGTCACCGGATTGATTTCCTCGAAGATGTCCTGATAGACGGTCTGCGTGAGTCCCAGGAAGGCACCGGTCTCGCGATTCAGCTTCCAGAGGATCCCGTGTTTGCCGATTGTAAGCAGCACCGGTTCTCCATCCACATCAACGAGTACCTGCTCGAACGCCTCGTCCATGTCGAGAGTCTCACCCGGAACATGCGTCCGATACCAGACGATACTGCCGTCATCGACATCCAGGGCGAGGGTCGAGTTGGCAAATAGAGTCGAGTCCGCCGTGGTAAGGCCGCGGCTGGCGGCGACCCATGGCTTGGCCTGCGCGGTTCCGAAGTAAACGAGGCCGCGCTCGGGATCCCAACTGCCATTCATCCACACGTCGCCCCCACCCCGCAACGCGAACGGCAGGTCACCCCACGTGTCCCCGCCTAGCTCGCCCGGCCTGGCGACGGTCAGCGTACGCCAGACCTCCCGGCCAGTTCGCGCGTCATGAGCCGTGATGAAGCAGCTTTCCTCCTTGAACCGGGTACAGCCCGTAATACCGTTGATGACCTTGCCATCGGCGACAATGGGGCCTGTGGTGTTGGAGAAACCGAGCCGTGAGTCTGCGATCTGCGTCTCCCATCGGACCCGGCCGGTCTTCGCGTCCAGCGCGACCATGTAGGCGTCGACCGTGGCGACGAAGATCAGATCCTCCCAGATGGCCAGGCTACGCAACTGCGCGCGTCCGCCACCGCCGCTGGCATCGGGGAACACTCGACGGTACTCCCAGAGCAGCGTCCCGTCGGCAGCGTCGAGTGCCTGGATCACGTTCCCCGGATTGCTCAGGAAGAGGACGCCATCGCGCACGATCGGTCCCTGTTGGCTAACGCCGTCCTCCATTGCCCAGACCCACGCGAGTTGGAGGCTTCCAACGTTCTCCGTGGTGATCTGATTCAAGGGGCTGTAGCCCCACGATCCCGGATTCCCGCGCCAGTGCAGCCAGTCGGCAGGCGGCGGAGCAACAAGATCCTCATTCGAGACCGGATCGAATCCCTCGACGGGCCGCAGGGTCTGCGTCACCGATGTCGCAGTCTCCGTCATATCCCCCACCACATCCGGCGGTCGGTCGAGCGCGCCGGGTGAGGGCCCGGTGCCGACGCGTCCGGGGACCGGCGGAATCACCGCGACCGTGCCAACGTCCTGATCATCACCCTGACCAGCTATCACCTGTCCGGCTGAAGCGAGCGTTAGCGGAGCAGACCCTGGCATCACCCCGTTTTCACGCATGAGGTAGGCTGCCAGCGCCAGATACTCCGCCTCGTTCAACGAGCCCGGAGCCAACGGTGGCATGGAGCGCCGCATGTATCCCACGAGGTCGCCAACCGCCCGCCCGCCCCATGTATTGCGAAAGTTCGGTCCGGATAGCTCCGGTGCCTCGAACGACCCTTGCAGACTGCCCAGATGGCACGCCGCGCACGCGGCCTGATACGTCGTCTCACCACTTGCCGCCTGCGCCAGTGCGAAAGGAGCTTGCTGCCCCTCCAACGGACGGTCGACGGCTCCCGCCACGCACACCAGAACACACAGAATCACCCCGCCGCACAGCTTACTGAATCTTCGCCTTCGCATGACCCGCTCCGTGGTTCGCAATCCGTGTTGGCGGAATTGCCGCGTGATCGCGCGGCACTCAATTGGATAAGGTAAGCCGCTTGCTGGACTGCTTCGCCAACGGCCTGACGAAGTCAGGAGCGACTGGTACCGAACGCAATAATCGCCATGGCAATCCCCGCCGTCAGCAGGAATTGCCAGGCGAACCTACACGCCGTTCCCTCTCAGCTATTCACCCCCGGCGGCCCTCGCGGCCAGGATCGCCTCCCGCTCCGCTACCACCTGCTCGAACTCTTCGTCCGTGAAGTAGGTCATGCCGAGCCAGAGGTGCGACATTTCATCCACGCTCCGGCGCCCGAACACAACGACTTGGTCGGGGTCCGGATTGTATTGGTTGTCGGCGGTGTTATCGAACCACGATGTCATGATCAGCACGGTGCCCTTCGGGAAGAGCGGTGCTGTCCAATCCTCATAGATGAAGGTTGTGTGCCAGTTGTGATGCCAGTCGATCTTGTTGATGATTTCGTGGCGTCCATCCGGATAGATCGCTTCGAGCGACTGCGCCTTGCCCCGAAGATGCATGTGTCCGCGGATGCTATGCATTCGCGTGGGCTGCTCGACCGTGTAGATTCCGCGGAGCATTTGCGTGCCGTGCGGCGGGATGAACAGGTCGACAGCCCTCACGCCACCGATCTCGGGCATCCCCTGCTTGCGAAGGGGGCCTCTCGCAGTCGTTTGCGTGGCGTCTACCCAGTGATTCAGTGCCCCGCGCGTTTCGAACCGCGGGGTCTCTCCTGGTGGATACAGGTAGATTCCGAGGTCCATCGTCGCATGCTCGATCTCCTCGCCGATCGGGAAGTAGTGGATCTCTGTTTCGAGCGTCGCGCCAGGAAGGAGCCTTTTGCCGGCGTCTTCCGGGAATATGTCCGCATACATGCCCACGGCGGCGCCCAGTAGCGACGCTCGCTCCTGTTCGGGACCCTGAACCAAGGTCGAGTTTCCGTGGTGGAAGACGTACGACGCAGCGGGGTTGGAAGGACGGATTTCGATCGCTCGAATCCACCGCTCCTCCGTGACACCCGGCACGTCGATCTCCGAGTTGAACCACTGGTCGAGGCCGTTCGCCGGGACCGTGTAGTCCTCCGTGGTCAGGACGATGTCGGGAAGTCCGAACTCGGACTCCAACCGCCACGTGCTGCTGTAGTCCGGCCATTCAAGTGGCGTCGGCATGTCGGCCAGGTTACCAAGTGGAGTGCCCGCATCGACCCACTGCCCTATCATCGCGATCTGCTCCGCGCTCAGGGATATGTCGTTCTTGAATTCCTGGATGCCCACGGACGGGTCGAGGTGCCAGGGCGGCATGACCCGCGATTCGACCTTGAGCCGTACGATCTGGGCCCACGGCCTGACCTCCTCGTAGGTCCTGAGCGCCATCGGAGCGATAGAGCCGGGGCGATGGCAGATTTCACAGTTATCCTGCAGTATCGGCGCGATGTCGCGCGTGAAAGTGACCTCTTTGGCGACCCCGGCCGCACTCTGGGCAACCACGCCAGCGCTCACCGTCATCGACGCGAACGCCGACCCAATAAGCGCGAAGAGCATTCCACCCCGGCGTGGCCAGTGAAACAGGCTAAACGAATGCATGACCAGTCCTCCTGTTGGGTTGTGACTACATCGTGACGTTCACGCGAATGAATCCGTTCGTCCAGCAGCAATGGAACTCCAACGTCGCCACGTTTTCGACGGCTTGAACCCGGACGATGTACTCGCCCGGGGCACCGAAGGTCGCCGTCGTGGATGCTGTCCCCGCACCCTCGACTTTGACTTCCGGATCGCTGAAGGTGACTTCCCCCGGCCCTTGGTGTTTGAACCACCAGACGAGGTTGCCTTCGATCATCCTCGAGTTCTTCGGCTCGGCGTTCGGATCGATCGTGACACTCAAGGGGACAGGCTGCCCCACGCGCGCGGCGACTGGCCGGACATCGTCGATTCCCTGGAAGTCCCTTCCCCGTTTCTCAAGACTCGAGTCGCCGATCCGCATCGTCGCGGCGACATCACCCTGCGTGGGAACCCAGAGGTCTTCAATTATGTAGGACGGCCCCTCGATGTGGCCGGGCACCGCAAAGGTCTTACCGTTGTGCGTCAGCGACCAGACGACCCTCTGACGTCCGAAATCGGCCGGCACCCTGACGGTGAACACGCCCCAGTGCCGTCGGGCCCCGTTTACCGGGATCGGGTCAAAGCGAGTCGGCTGCAACCCATCGAACTCGCTCGGCAAGACCTGGTTGTCCGGACCAATCGGGATATCCGCAGCCTCCTCGAGATTCATGTTGTAATAGCCGAACGAGAGCGAGTAGCTCCCGTCGGCATTCGGGTACCAGCCCTCGAACACGGGCACGATCGCTTGTCCGTGCGGGCGCAATGACTGCACCGACCATTCGACCCCTTCCACAGGATGCTGCGCTGCCAGCGGAACGCCTGTCGCTGGGAACGCCGCAATGAATCCACCAACAGCGATGATACTCGACAGCTTCAACGGTACCATGTTCTTATCTCCAGTTGCGGACTTATTTGGCGCCAACACCGAAGCGCGAACCGTGTTCTGGAATCCGTTCGACTCTGTGGTCACGCCCACTTCAGAATCAGCGCCTTGATGGCGGACTCTCCTGAAGTGGGCAGACCTGTTCAGAGGTTTGGATTGCCGATCTCCTCCAGAACCGGGAAGGGCAAGCAGGTGCTATCGCCGTAAGGACCGCCTCGGGGATCAACCCCCGTCAGGAACGGTTGGTTCAGGCGCAGCATGTCACCCAACCGCGTACCCTGCAGCCAGAGCTCTCTACGTCGCTCCTCCGTGACCTGCGCCCGGATCACGTTCTCATCCGTGCTACTGAAGCTGGGAAGACCGTGAGTCTCCCGCAGCTCATTGATAATGCCGACGGCTACCTGACCACCCTGCACTTCCGCGATCATGAGCTGCGCTTCACGCCAGCTGGAGAATGGCATGGGCGACGTACGCAACGGCATCTTTCGCTGCAGGAACAGAGGAGTCGCGCCGTCGAGCCCAAGACCCGAACTGATGACCGGCACTCGAGGGTCAGGCACTCCGTCAACCGTCAACCCGCGGTAGCTTTCGGTGACTGTGATCTCCCGATTCGTGTCCGCACGGTACTGCACCATGTTCCACCGTCGATTGTTCGTCGCAGAACGAGTGACATCCATTACGAAACCGGCTTCGACGCGACTTGCATCGGCAACCGTCCCGGGACCCTCACCGCGGTTAAGTCGGGCACGCGCGCGTCCAACGAGTGCCGCATTTAGAATCTGCCGTGCCTCCACCGCATGAGGCCCTGACGTCACTCGCTCCGCGTGCGTAATCGCCGTCGTGAATTTCTCCTCGGCCGTGGCGAATGCAGCCCCTCTATCCATTGGTGGACCTGAATCGAACGTCAACTGACAGAACGCTTCGCTGAGAAGCTGCCTGCTGTATCCCGCAAACAGCGCTGCTTTGGCAACCAAGTAATCCAGGTTTGTCACCGCGCCTTCGGGATAGCCCTCGAAACGCGTCAGGGCGTCCTCCGCAACTGTGCGCGCTATCTGCAACGGCAACCAGAGCGGAGGTGGGTTGGTATTGGTGCACTGCGTCTCGATTGGAGTGATCTGTTTCCAGGCATCTCCCAGCCGATTGGCGACGACGACATTCGTGCGCAGGTTGCCCGATGTATGGAAGTCGCCAGCCCAGAGTCCCATTGCCCATACGTATGACGAGAAGGCGCATTCGAATTCGCCCTGCGCACTGAGGACCAAGGTGTTCGCCAACCGCGGATCATTTAGGTCTGCATCCTCCAGGTTGCCTGGAAGCGTGACCTCGAGAAGACTCTCACAGCTCGTTAGAAGCAGCAATATTCCCAGCATGCCAATGGCACCGATACCACTGTTTTGTGCCACTCGGCCTGTCCTGGATCGAGATTGATTACACATGTTCATCTCTCCGTTACCTTCATGATGAGGTTAGTTAGAAGGCAACCGATCAGAAGGTGACGCTGACGGTGACCACGGCATGCATCAGAGGAGGAATCGGAGTCACGATCTCCCCACCGAAAGCCACATCCGGAGTTCCCTGCTCAGGATCAGGCACCTTCATCCCGCCGTATGGCATCATTTTGTCCGCCTGCCACAGCAGCGCGAGGTTTCTTCCCGATAGTTTTACAGACGCCCGGTCAGCTCCAAAATTTGCTGCCAGACTATTGGGTAGCGAATAACTCAGAGCTACTTCGCGGAACCGGACGAAACCGCTGTTGAAGAGCGAGATTGGATCACGTCGCAACTGCCGATAGGCCATGTATATCGGATCGGTCTGCTCAATCGATGCCAGAGTATTGGTATAGGTGGTGTGGGCACCGTTGATCAGATCATGTGCCTGGAGGTTCCCGCCGCGTCCGTCGACCTGAGTGTAGACCCGCAGGTTACGGAAGAGGCTGAAGGTGGAGGTGAGACTCGCACTCCAGGTAGGTTCTCCAGGCCCGAAGTAGACCAACGGAGCATCGTCGCAGGGAACCGGCGCTCCACCCATTCGAAGCCCATCCGAACCGGTACCACCATCACACATCAAATTCGTCACCGGGCCCTTGTTGCCCTGAACAAAGTCCGCTGAGAGGATCTTGTAGTGAAACTGAGATGCGAGTGGGTATCCCTCCACGTGCGACGCCGCGCGGCGAACGGGGAGACGATCGAGGCCGCCCAGGTCGTCCACTCGATTGCCCATCCGTGTCAGAGCAAGCGTTAGATCCCATCGAACGGGATCCCGAGTCAATACTTGGAAAGCGAGCGCCGCCTCGGTTCCCCAGTTACTCACCTGTCCAATATTGACGAACTGGGTTCCGGGAAATCCCGACGATCCCGCCAAGGGCCTTGCAACAATCGCGTCCTTGGTGGTCTTCCAGTACTGGGTGAAGTTCAGTTCCCCGCGACCCTCGAGGAACGACGCGTCGAAGCCGACCTCTAACTCTTCACCGCGCTCCGGACCGAGGTCCGGATTGCCGAACTGGCTCGTTGTAATCGTAGGAAGATCGTTGGGCCCGGTAACCGTCGAGTACAGTCGGGTCGCGGCAAATGCATCCGGCTGCTGCCCAGCCGCGCCCCACGCTGCACGCAGGCGAAACTGAGTTATCGGGTTTTCCCGCCAGAAACTCTCCTCGTGGAGGACCCACGTCGCACTTACCTTGGGATAAATAGCCAGATCGAAATTTTTTCCGAAAGCACTGTTATCATCGACTCGCACGGCTCCTGTAAGGAAGATTCTCTGGTCCCAGTCCAACTGTTCCTGCAGATAGACACCGACCGTACTGTTCTCAAGCCACGCTTCGTCACCGTAGTTTACGGCAGCAGCGCCAACAGTAGTTAGAGTAGGAGTCGCAAAGTTGTCACCTCGCGAATAGGTGTCCCACACTTGCCGATTGTAATACTGGAACCCCCAGGAAGTCGCACTTCCCAACATGGGAGTCAGCGAAGCAGCGACCGTTCCCGCATAATCGAGGGTGTGCAGCCGTGTTTCCCGACGGTCGACTACCTTTCTCCCTTCGAGAGTAGCCACTCCGGCATACGGATTATCTGGATCCGCAAAATTGGTGACCGTGCGGGTCTGATCCGTGAGGTCCATTCCACCTATCACGCGATTGGTAAGCCAGGGCCACGGTTGATGGCGGATCTCGAGGCTGAAGGCGGTTCGATCCACACCAGTGATATCCTCCTGCAGATCCCGCCAAAAATCTGGAGGATTGACTCGCCATCCGCGGATCGGGTTGGGAATTCCGGTTGCTCCTTCGTACGTGTTCGGCCGACCCCAGAGAATATCCCCCCAGATGCTACCAGGTGCGCGGGTACTTCCCGTCATATAGGACGTGTTTGTGTTGATCGATAGAGTAGGCGTGGCATTCATGGAAAGGGACATCCGTCCGGACGAGCGACTGTCCCAGTTCCATTCAACAAGTCCTTCCTGATAGCCATAGTTCGCGGAGACGAAGTAACTGATCAGATCGGTGCCGCCACGGACCGACAGGTTGCCGCGACGAATCGGACCGCGCTGAAAGAGATCCTTTCCGGTTACTTCCCGCTCGCTCAGGTAGATATGCTGTGATATCAACTCTCCCGTCGTAGGATGAATGCCGTAGTTGGTCGGACGGAACCTGTCAATAGTTATGAGACACCGGAGGCTCAGGAATTACTGAGTCTT
>CAZUVK010000010.1:0-25005 GCA_964623785.1 uncultured Gemmatimonas sp.
GCGATGACCGGGAGGAACGCCTCTTCCGCCGCTTCGCCGAGGTGGCGCGCGCGACCGTGAAGGGAACGCTGGTCGTCGCCACCGTCCAGGGGACACTGGGAGGTATCCTCCTGGCGATCGGGGGCATCCAGGCGGCGGTGTTCTGGGGCGTGTTGATGGGGATCCTGTCGCTGCTGCCGGCGATCGGGCCCGCGCTGGTATGGCTTCCCGCTGGGATCTACCTGTTCGCTTCGGGGATGGTTGTCCAGGGCTTCATCGTGATCGCCGGAGGCCTGCTCATCGTGAGTCTCGCCGACAACGTGCTGCGCCCGATCCTCGTGGGCCGAGAGGCGCGAATGCCCGATTACCTCGTGCTGATCGCGACGCTCGGCGGGCTGACGGTGTTCGGGATCGCGGGGTTCGTGGCAGGCCCGGTGATCGCGGCGCTCTTCCTGGTAATGTGGGAGATGTTCGCGGATGAGTACGCGCCGTACGACTCGTCCGCACCGCTGGCGGTGGGGTTGCTGGGCGATCCGCCGGCGGTGGAGCCCGCGGGAGGTACGGAGGTGGCGGAAGCGACGGACGAGGGAGAAGAGAAGGGTGAAGAGTGAAAGGAGAAGCGTGAAGGGAAACTGCTCCTCGCTATGAGGAGTGGGTTTGGGGGTCCTGGTCATCCTGAGGCGCAGCCTCAGGATGATTCTGGGAGCCGAAGCCCCGAACCTTCGCGCCTACCAGATCAACTGCCCTCCATCGACAACAATCGTCTGGCCGGTGACGAAGGCGGAGGCGCGCGAGGCAAGGAAGATGACGGCGCCCTGGATGTCGGTCGGTTCGCCGAATCGGCCAAGCGGGATGGAGGCGAGGAGCTTTTCCCCCGACTTTTCCAGCACGCCGCGCGACATGCGAGTCGGGAACCATCCAGGGGCGATCGCGTTGACGCGGATGCCGTAGCCCGCCCAGCTGCCGGCGAGGTCACGGGTCATCGAGACCACGGCACCCTTGCTCGCCGTGTAGCCGGCCGTCTGCAGGCCATCGGGGCGCCCGCCCTTGAATGCCGCGACGGAAGCGATGTTGATGATCGTGCCGCCGCTCCCCCGCGCGATCATCCCGCGGGCCACCGCCTGCGACATCGCGAATACGCCTCGAACGTTGGTCCGCATCACCTGATCGAATCGGTCGAGCGGCATCTCCGCGGCCGGCGCGCCCCAGGTCGCGCCGCTGTTGTTGACGAGAATGTCGATCGCCCCGAACTCGTCCGTCGCCGCCGCGACGACTTTCGCGATGTCGTCCTCGTCGCCCATGTCGCACGCGATCGCGATCGCGTTGCCGCCAGCAGACCGGATCCGGTTGGCCACACCCTCGCAGGCCTCGACCTTCCGCGAGCAGATGACCACGTTCGCGCCCACGTCGGCGAGCGCGAGCGCCATGTACTCGCCGAGTCCTCGCCCGCCACCGGTCACGATTGCCGTCGTCCCCTCCAGCCGAAACAGGTCGAGCATGCTCATCCGGCCTCCGGATTGGTTTGTGAGAGTTCGTTCGGCCGCCCCTCCGCGTGCTCGACGAGCACGCGGACACGCTCCCCGAAACCGGCGAAGCGCTCATCCCGCGTCTGGCCTCGGACCCAGCGCGCGTAGATCTGCTGCAGGATCACGGCGAGCTTGAAGTACGCGAACGTGAGATACCAGTCGAGACCGGCCACCTCTCGCCCGGTCCGACGCGCGTAGAGATCGACGAGGTCGGCCCGGCGCGGGAATCCGTCCCCGTCGGTCACGGAAGGCAGAATCGAGCGGAGCGCGACGGGGTCGTCGGGATCCACCCAGTAGCCGAGGAAGATCGCGAGGTCGAAGAGCGGATCGCCCACGGTGGCCATCTCCCAGTCGAGCACCGCCGTCACGGCGAGGGTGGCCGGATCGAAGAGGAGATTGTTGAGCTTGAAGTCGTTGTGGATGACGGTCGGCTCGGGGCTCTCCGGGAGGTGGTTCCGGATGGAACCCATGAGCGCCTCGGCGTCCGGCACGTCGTCCGTGCGGGCGCCGCGGTACCGGGTGATCCAACCCTCGACCTGTCGCTCCAGGAAACCCGTGGGCCGGCCGACGCCCCCCAGCCCGGCCCCGCGCCAGTCGACCTGATGGAGATCGGCCAGCGTGGTGATGGCCGCCTCGCCGATCGCGCGGCACCGCTCCGGCGTCGGCTCCAGTTCGGGCGGGAATCGCGAGTCGATGACGAGGCCAGGGCGGTACTCCATGACGTGGAACGGCGCGCCGAGGACCGCCGCCTCCGTGCAGATGGCGAGCGGCGCGGGCGCGAGCGAGAACACGGGATTGAGCTGACGGAGGATGTGACCTTCGCGCGCCATGTCATGGGCGCGGGGCGGGACCGGGCCGAGCGGGGGACGGCGGAGCACGGCCTCCCATTCGCCCACCCGGATCCAGTAGGTGAGGTTCGACGCGCCGGTCGGGAACTGGCGGATCTCCAGGTCGCCGTCCGGGAGCGACGGGATCGCGGCGCGCAGGTAGCCGAGGACGCGACCGGGGTCGAGCGACTCGCCCTCGCGGACGGGGATCGTGCCCGCCGCCGGCGGCATGCCGTTCATGGGCGGCCGGCCTCGACGCGGACCAGTTCGCTTCCGCGGACCTCGGCGACGGTCCCGCTCGCGCCGACATCCGCCGCGTAGTCGAGGATCGCGGCCCGCTGGTTGGCGACGAACCACCGGCCCGCGCGCGAGCCCCGCAGCACCTCGGGCAGCCGGTCGGGCCCGCGGCCGACGAGGTCGAGCGCGAGCCAGCTCGCGTCGCTGAGGCGCCGGTCGTCGACGCCGAGGTGGCTGAGGATGACGCCCGCCGCCGCGAAGTCCTCGAGCGAGAACCCACCCCGCGACCCCGCGCACACGAACACAACGTTCCGCTCGGGGACCTCGCGCAGCCGGCTGGCCACGGCGGGCGCGTTCCGCAGGTTCCCGACGATCAACCGCGACGCGCCCGCCGCCGCCCGCGCGATCGCCCGCGTGCCGTTCGTGCTCACGTACACTACGTCCTTCTCCTCGACGACCGCGGATACATACTCGTGCGGATAGGCACCGCAGTCGAACCCGTCGACCGGGAGCGCGTTCTGCTCGCCGCCGCGGATGAGCGTGCCCGGGTCGAGCGCGCCACAGATCCGGTCGACGTCGGCCAGGTCGCCCGCCGCGAAGACGCGCCGCGCACCGTTCTCGAGGATCGCGATCAACGTCGTCGTGGCCAGCAGGACGTCGATGACCACCACGGCGCACCCCTCCAGCTGCTCGCTGACGATCGCCTCCTGGGTCGTCAGCACCCGCACCCGCCGGTCGCCCGAAACGCCGTTTGTGGATCTCACGGAGTTCAAGCCGGCGCCGCGACGATCGCGGGGCTGTCGCGCAGCTCCCGCTTCAGGATCTTGCCCGTAGCCGTCATTGGCAGCGACTCCCGGAACTCGATAGTGCGCGGGTACTTGTAGGCCGCCATCCGCTCGCGGCACCAGGCGACCAGTTCCTCCTCCGTCACCGAGGCGCCCGGCTTCCGGATGACGTACGCCTTGATCTCCTCCCCGTTCGCCTCGTCCGGCACGCCGATGACGGACGCGAGCGAAATCGCCGGATGGGTGAGAAGCGTCTCCTCGATCTCGCGCGGATAGACGTTGAACCCGCCGCGGATGATCATGTCCTTCAACCGATCGACGATGAAGAAGAAGCCGTCCTCGTCGCGGTAGGCCACGTCGCCGCTGTGGAACCACCCACCGCGAATCGCCTCCGCGGTCGCTTCCGGGCGGTTGTAGTAGCCCTTCATGACGTTGTGCCCCCGGATCACGATCTCGCCGGGGACGTTGGGCGGCCGTTCGGCGCCGTCCTCGTCGACGACGCGGACCTCGACGCCGAAGATGGGGATGCCGATCGATCCGACCTTTCGCGGAAGGTCGACATGGTTGAAGGTCGCGACCGGCGAAGTCTCCGAGAGCCCGTACCCCTCCAGGACCGTCACCCCGAACGTCTCCTCGAAGGCGCGCAGCACCTCCACCGGCATCGCCGCGCCGCCGGAGTTGCAGACCTTCAGGTGCTCGGCGATCGGCTTCGGATCGATGCCGCCGCCGCGCACGTGGTTGAGGAGCGCCCAGAACATCGTCGGAACGCCGCAGAAGAGGTTCACCCGCTCGCGCTCCAGGAGGTCGGCGACCAGGGCGGCGTCGAACCGCGGGACGAGCACGAGCGTTTCGCCCGACGCCACCCCGGCGTTCATCTGCACGGTCTGCCCGAAGGAATGGAAGAGCGGCAGGGCGATCAGGGCGGTGCGAACCTCCTTCGGGTCGAGCGCCGGCGCTACGAGCTGGCTGGACACGAATGCGTTGAAGAGCATGCTCGCGTGGGTCAGTTCCGCGCCCTTCGGCCGGCCCGTGGTGCCCGTGGTGTAGAGGATGACCGCGGTGTCGTCGCTCTCGCGGTGGATCGTCGCGAAGCTCGTTGGCTGGCCGCTGATGAGCGTCTGAAGGGTCTCGATGCCGGGGATTGGCGACGGCGCGGCCGGGTTCGCCGGCAGGACGTAGAACCGCTCGCAACCGGGCGCGTTCCGGAAACCCTCGTGCCCCATCGCGCCCATTGGCAGCTCGGCGCTGCCCTCGAAGCAGAGGTAGGCGCGCGCGTCAGAGTCGGTCAGGTGGTAGGCGATCTCGTTCGGCTTGAACAGCACGTTGAGCGGAACGACCACGGCGCCGGCCTTGAGGATTCCGTAGTAGACGATCGGGAAGTACGGCAGGTTCGGGCAGGAGAGCGCGACCTTGTCGCCGGGGAGGATTCCGCGCGACCGGAGCGCGTTCGCCACCTGGCACGCCATCGCGTTCACCTGCGCGTACGGAAGCCTTGTCGCACCATGAACGAAGGCGGTGCGTTCGGGGTACTTCGCCGCCGCGTTGTCCAGGACCATCGCCAGATTCAGCATCGAGTCGACTCCGTCGATTGTGGTCGTGGGATGGGGTCTACACCGTGATCCGAACGCCGTAGCCCTTGAGGATTTCCCGCGCGACGACCGACTTGTGCACTTCGTCCGGGCCGTCGTAGATCCGCGACGCGCGGTCGTGCCGGTACATGCCCGCCAGCGGCGTGTCGTCCGTGATGCCGAGTGCGCCGTGAACCTGGATGGCGCGGTCGACCACCCGCTCCATCACGCCCGCGACGTAGAACTTGATCAGGGAGATGTCGACGCGGGCGGCGGGAGCGCCTTCGCGATCGATCCGCGCGGCAGTCTCCATCACCATCAGTCGCGACGCGTTGATCTCGGCGCGGCACTCCGCGATCCAGTGCTGGATCGTCTGTTTGGACCCGAGCGGAACGCCGGGCGCGAGTTCGCGTTTGGCGGCGCGCCGGCACATCAGGTCGAACGCCCGCTCCGAGATCCCGATCCACCGCATGCAGTGGTGGATGCGGCCGGGGCCGAGCCGCTCCTGCGCGAGCCGGAACCCATCCCCCTCCCCGCCGATCCGGTTCGTCACCGGCACCCGGCAGCCCTCGTAGAGGATCTCACTGTGACTGAAGAAGTCCTCCCCCGGCTCTCCCATCACGGGGATGTTGCGGACGATCGTGAAGCCGGGGGTGTCCGTGGGCACGATGATCTGGCTCGCGCGCTCGTGCGGCCGAGGCGCTTCGGGGTTGGTCACCGCCATGACGATCGCGAACGCGGCCCCGTCCGCCGCCGACGTGAACCACTTGTGGCCGTCGATCACGTAGTCGTCGCCGTCGCGGACCGCGCGAGTGCTCAGGTGCACCGGGTTCGACCCGGCATGCTCCGGCTCGGTCATCGAGAAGCAGCTCCGGATCTCGCCGGCCGCGAGCGGCTTCAGCCAAAGCTCGCGCTGTTCGTCGGAGCCATGGTTCATCAGCAGCTCCATGTTCCCGACGTCCGGAGCCTGACAGTTGAAGCTGTAGTGACCGAACGGACTGTGGCCCAGCTCCTCGCTCACGCGGGCGTACTCGGCAAGCGACAGCCCCAGCCCGCCCAGCTCCGTCGGGAGGAAGGGGCCCCAGAGGCCCATCTCCTTCACCTGACGCCGTTTCTCCGCCAGGACGCCCGCGAACTCGCGGAACGATCCCTTCCTGAACTCCGGCTCCAGCGGCCACAACTCACCGTGGACGAACTCCCTGATCGATCCGAGAATTTCTTCCAGCGGGCGTTCCGTTCGGTTGGTCATGGCGCGGTCTCGGCTCGGTGATGGATGGGGATGGAAGGAGTATCGCGGGTCAGCCGATCGAGAGCCCGCCGTCGGCGACGAGCGACTGGCCGGTGATGAAGGCCGCGCCATCGGAGCAGAGATAGGCGATGGCGGTGGCGACCTCCTCGGGCGTCCCGAGCCGGCCCATCGGGTTCGCGTTGGCGAGCTTCGCCTCCCGCTCGGCGTCACCCGCGATCAGCGCTTCCACCATCGGCGTCCGGGTGAACGCCGGACATACCGCGTTCACCCGGATGTCCTTCCTTGCGTACTCCAGCGCCGCAGACCGGGTCAGACCGATGACGCCGTGCTTGCTCGCCGCGTACGCCGCGTGGTTCGCGAACCCCATCACGCCCGCCACCGACGCCAGGTTCACGATGGATCCGCCGCCACCCGCCAGCAAGGCGGGGATCTCGTACCGCATCGAGAGGAAGACACCGGTGAGGTTCACGTCGACGATCCGCCGCCACACGTCCACGGGGTACTCCGCCGTCTTCCACCGATGCCCGCCGATCCCCGCGCTATTCACCGCGTGGTCGAGCCGCCCGAACCGGGAGACCGTCTCGGCGACCATCCGCTCGACGTCGGCCTCGTCCGTAACGTCGGCGCGGATGGTTTCGACCTCGGCGCCATCGACCGCGATCCCGGCCCGAGTCGCCGCGAGCCCGTCCTCGTCGCGGTCGGCGAGCATCAGCCGCGCCCCCGCGCGGGCAAACAGGGCGGCGGCGGCCCTCCCGATGCCGGACCCGCCGCCGGTGATCAACACGACTCTTCCCTCGAAGTCCCGGTTCGTCATCAACCTCGAATCCCTGATCACGTGGAACCACTGGAACCGACGCGCCGTGAAACGCTGAGGCCGTGGTGTCGGAGCCACGGTACAAGGCGCCGGGCGAACGACGTTCGGTTGCGCCCGCGAAGCGGCCCTGACGAGGGTGCGGAAGCTGCCGCGGACGCCGACCGGCGGGCCAGCCCGGCGGACTTCCTACACGGTGGACTCCGCGAGCCGGCAGACGGAATCGACCGCGCAGCGCACCGAGGTCGAGACGTAGGCATCGCGATCAAGGCGGATGTCCAGCCGCTGCGCGATCATCGTGGAAACGACACCGTGAAGGATGGCCCAGACCACGTGCGCGTGAACCCGGGCATCCTCCGCGTCCCGAAAGTAGTCCGGCGCACAGTCCTGAACGAGTGCCGTGAGAACATCCATCGACCGACTCGCCCGGCGGTACAACTCCTTGGGAAACCGAGACATCCGCTTGGGATGGAACATGTACATGATCTCGTAGAACTCAGGGTTCTCGAGACCGAACTCGATGTACCGGAGGCAGTGGGCCTCGAGGCGCTGGCGGGGTGAGCCGGGGAGTTCCGGGCCCGCGCGGACGATATCGTACCAACGCTCGAATCCCTCGTCGATCAGCGAATGGACGAGCTCGTCCTTGTTGTCGAAGTAGAGGTAGATGCTGCTGACGCTGCACCCGATCGCGGCAGCGATCCTGCGCATGGAGAGGCTCTCATAACCGTCTCGAACGAGGAGGCCGCGAGTTGCGTCCATCGTGGCCGCGCGGAGGCCGGTGTCGATCCAGGGTTGCATCGGCAGGGGGAAGGGAGGGGACGGATCGGCGCAAGAAATCGTTCGTTTCCGAGAGTAGGGCGTGCCACTGGGGTTGTCAACGATCGGCGCGCGAGAACCTCGCCGTTCGAATCGCTTGCCCGAGGCGCGGGATCGGACTATGCTTGCAATGCGGCGTCCCGAACGATGTTCGGACGGTATGGTCGGGGCCGCCGTCACCCCCGCACGAGGGGCCCATCGACCGTCGCATTCCCAATCCGATCCCGAAGTCGCACGGCCTGGCGCCGCCACGTCGCCACCTGGCCCTCCTCCTGAACCCGCCGCGAGGAACGATGATGAGATCGACACGCACACTCTTCTCCCTGGTTCTGGCCGGCGCCATCCCCCTCGCCGGGTGCGCGGGCGAATCGGGTGGGGCGGCGACCGATATCGTCAACATCGGCTACAGCGGACCGTTGAGCGGCGGCGCGGCGCTATACGGCCGCAATGTGCAGAACGGGTTGACGATGGCGATCGAGGAGATCAACGCGGACGGCGGAATCGTTGTCGACGGCCGCCCGGTGACCTTCAACCTCGTCAGCCTCGACGACCGGTATCTGCCGAACGAGACCGCGATCAACACGCGGCGGCTTCTCCAGCAGTCGAACACGCGGGTGGTCGTGGTGCCACACGCGGGCGGCATCCTCGCCGTCCAGGGAATGAACACCCGGGAACCGAGGTTCCTCCTCCAGGCCTACAGCAGTGATCCGCGCGTCCTCGAAGAGAACAATCCACTGACCATGATGGTCCCGCCGCGGTACGACTCCTACGTCGGCCCGTTCTCGCGGGTGGCGATGGAGCGATACGGGACGCGGCTGGGCCTGATCCCGACGGCGACGACCTACGGCCGCGAGTGGCGCGACGTGGTTGCCGAGGAGTGGACCCGCCAGGGCGGCCAGGTGCTGACGGACCACAGCGTCGACTACAACACCACGACGGACTTCTCCGGCCCGGTGACTCGCGCGCTCGCCGACAACCCCGACGTGCTCCTCGTCGGCGGGCCGTCGCAGCCGACCGCTCTGGTGATCCAGACGGCGCGGCAGCAGGGCTTCCGGGGCGGCTTCATCGTCATGGACCAGGCGAAGTTCGAGGAGATGGACGACATCATCCCGCACGACTTCCTGGAGGGATCGGTGGGCGTGAAGCCGCTCGTCCGATACGAAACGCCGGGGGCGCGAGGATTCGTCGCGAGGTACCAGGCGCGGTTCGGGGCGGACCAGGTGCCGACATCGGAGGTCGGGCTGAACTACCAGGCGATCAACGTGATCATCCGGGCGATGGAGTTGGCCGGCACGACAACCGACGTGGATGCGATCCGCGCCTCGCTCGCGGAAAGCGCGCGACGATACCCGGTGGATATGCGACCGTACGAATACGGCACCGTCACCGACCGCGGTCACCTGACCGGCAGCGTGATGGCGACGTACATCCAGGACGGGCGGTACGTCGAGCTCCCGATCCCGCAACCCGAGGCCGGGGCCGCGCCGGAATGACGCTGTTCTTCCAGCAGCTCATCAACGGCGTGGCGCTGGGCAGCATCTATGGCCTGGTGGCGCTGGGGCTGACGCTGGTGTACGGAGTGCTCCGCATCCCCAACTTCGCGCACGGCGCCCTCTACATGCTGGGCGCCTATATCACGTACTACTTCGCGACGGCGCTGGGGGTACCGTACATCCTCGCCATCTGCGCTTCGGTCGTGGTGCTGGCCGCGTACGGGGCGCTCGCCGAGCGGTTCGTCTTCCATCCCCTGCGTGACGCCCCCCACGTCAACTCGATGATCGCGGGACTCGGCCTCCTGCTCTTCATGGAATCCGGCGCGCAGCGGCTGTGGGGCGCCGACTTCCGGCGGCTCGCCACGCCGTACAACGGCACCATCGACATATTCGGCATGCCGGTGGCGACGCAGCGGCTCCTGGTGATCGGGGCAGCGATCCTGGTGATGGTGGGTCTGCATCTCTTCCTCAAGCGGACGCCGACGGGCGCGGCGATCGAGGCGATGGCGCAGGACCGGGACGGCGCGCTGCTCGTCGGCATCGACACGCGGGCGATCGCGATGCTCACGTTCGCGCTGTCGGCGGGGCTCGCCGCGATCGCCGCGTCGCTCGTCGCGCCGCTCAACCTCATCCACCCGATGATGGGCGAGGTCGTAAACCTCCGGGCGTTCGTGATCATCATCCTCGGGGGGATGGGCAGCGTGCCGGGGGCGATCATCGGCGCCTTCATGCTCGCGCTGGCGGAGACGTTCGGGGCCACCTACGTCTCGGCCGCGTTCGCCGACCTGATCGGGTTCGGGATGCTCGTGCTGGTGCTTGCGATACGGCCGACGGGGCTCTTCGCGAGGGAGGGTTGAGGATGAAGGAGCCCGGACCCGGCCGGCGGTGGCTGCTGGTGCCCCTGGCCGCGGCGCTGGCCTTCCCCCTCGTCGTCGACAACGCGTACTTCCTCAGCGTGATCATCTCCGCGGTCATCCTCTCGATCGCGGTGTACGGCCTGAACGTTCTCGTCGGGTACACCGGGCAGCTCTCCCTCGCGCACGCCGGGTTCTTCGGAGTCGGCGCATACACGGTCGGCTACCTGACGACGACCTCCGACATCTCGTTCTGGGTCGCGCTGCCGATCGCGCTCGCCGTGACTTCCGCACTCGGGTATCTCATCGGGATGGTCGCGCTGCGGACGCGCGGGAACTACTTCGCGATCTTCACCCTGGCGGTCGGCGTGATGATCACGCTGGTCATCGACCGCTGGGAGAGCGTCACGGGCGGGACGGACGGTATGATCGGGGTGCCGCCCGCCACCGCGATCGGCCCGGTCACCTTTCATTCGCTCACCTCGCAGTATTACCTGAGCCTCGCGTTCCTCGTCCTGACGATCGTGGTGATCCGCAACCTCGCCCGGTCACTCGTCGGACGGACGTTCCTGGCGATCCGCAACGACGACCAGCTCGCGCGGGCGATCGGGATCGACGTGGGCCTCGCCAAACGGCTCTCGTTCACGATCTCGACCGCGTTCGCCGGGCTGGCGGGGGCTCTGTACGCGCCGTTCCTCGGCTACCTCGGGCCGAGCATCAGCGGGTTGGCGATGATGTTCAACCTGTTGCTGTACCTGCTGATCGGCGGAATCGCATCGCTCTCCGGACCGTTGGTGGGCACGCTGCTGCTGATGACCCTCACCCAGGGGCTGCTGGCGTTCGAGGGGTATCAGTACATCATCCTCGGGCCTCTGCTGATTCTGTCGGTCATCCACTTCCCGCACGGGATCGCCGGGCTCTGGAGCATGCTGATGTCACGGCTCCGGTCGCGCGCGCCGTCCGACCCGCCGCCCTCCGCGGGATCCGCGGAGCATTCCCGCGGAACCGCATCCCACGACGACGCATATGCTGCTGCAAGCGCGAAATCTGGGGATTAGCTTCGGGGGCCTGAGGGCCGTCGACGGCGTCGACCTCGCCATCCGGGAGGGCGTGGTGACGGCGATCATCGGGCCCAACGGCGCCGGGAAGTCGACGCTCTTCAATCTGCTCAACGGCTTCCACAGGCCCGGGTCGGGGACGATCACGCTCGACGGCCGGGAGATCACGGGGCTGCCGCCGCACCGCATCGCAGCGCTGGGCGTCGGCCGGACGTTCCAGACCACCCGGCTCTTCCCGAAGGACTCGGTGGTGAACAACGTCCTCATCGGGCACCGGCTGCGGGTCGGCGGTCATCTGTGGGACGGGATCCTGCGCACGCCGCGCGCGCGGCGCGAGGAGCGAACCTGCCGCGAAAAGGCGATGGAGGTGCTCGAGTTCGTGGGAACCGCTCACATTGCCGACGAGCCGGTCGGGCGCCTTCCGCAGGAGACGCAGAAGCGGGTGGCATTCGCGCTCGCGCTTGCCACCGACCCGCGGATCATCCTCCTCGACGAGCCGGCCGCCGGCATCAACATGGGAGAGACGGAGGGACTCGCGCGCCTGATCCGCCGGATGGTCGAGCGCGGGCTGACCGTCTGCCTCGTCGAGCACAAGATGCGGATGGTGATGTCGCTCGCCGACCGGATCGTCGTGCTCCACCACGGGCGCAAGATCGCCGACGGCACGCCCGCCGAGGTCCGGAATGATCCCGCCGTGATCGAGGCCTATCTGGGGACCACTCACATTGCTTGAGATCGACTCGCTCATCGTTCGCTTCGGCGAGTTCGAGGCGCTCCAGGGAGTGACCCTCGCGGTGAACGCTGGCGAGTTCGTCGTGCTGCTCGGCGCGAACGGGGCCGGCAAGTCCACCCTCTTCCGGACGATCAGCGGGATCGTGCGCCCGGCCGCGGGGTCGATCCGGCTCGAAGGCCGGGAGATCGGGGGGCTGGCGCCGAATCGGATCGTGAAGGCGGGGATCGCGCAGGGGCCGGAGGGCAAGCACCTCTTCCCCGCCCTGTCCGTCGAAAGGAACCTCCAGCTCGGCGCCTGGCCCCACCGGCGGGACCGGGAAGGCGTGCGGAAGTCGCTGGCCGATGTCTACTCGCTCTTCCCGATCCTCCGCGAGAAGGCGCCGCTGGCGGCGGGGTCACTGAGCGGCGGCCAGCAGCAGATGGTCGTCGTCGGGCGCGCGCTCATGGCGCGGCCGCGACTGCTCCTGCTCGACGAGCCATCGCTGGGGCTCGCGCCGCTGGTCGTCCAGGAAGTGTTCGAGGCGGTGGCGGAGCTGAACCGGCGCGGGACGACGGTGCTCGTGTCCGAGCAGAACGCCCATGCGGCGCTGCAGGTGGCGCACCGCGGGTACGTCGTGGAGAGCGGCCGGATCACGGCAGCGGGAAGTCGGGATGAACTGCTCGGGAATCCGGAGGTGCGGAGGGCGTACCTGGGAGTCTGATGCCGCGATTGTCGCACATCCCCCGAAGGTACACCGCCCCGCCCACTTACCTCCCGACTCAGTACTGCTGTGTCACATTGTGTCCGCAGATATGGCCCGTAACGGAGCCACTGGAAATTCCCAGGTTGAGCTTGTAGACGAGGTCCATCGTACACGACCCGTTGGCGCCCCCGTTCAGGGCCGTCCAGCTCATTCCGCCCGAGAACCTCCAGTCGTAGTGACCGGAGAGCTGGTTGTTGTTGAAGGCGAAATCATAGGCCCCGCTCATCTGGATGTTCGGGCTTCCGTTCACGCGATAGCTGGCGCCCGAACCGGTCGACACGACGCAGTTCACGGGCGTCTCCACGAATGTGTACTCGTACGAGCCATTGCCGAAGTCGTCCGTGTCGGCCTTGAGTGAACCGACCACCTCGATTACCCCGCCACCGTTGCACGGCGCCGATTCGTTGATCGTGATCGTCGTCACCAGCGCGCCGATTCCGTCCGCCGCCGCGCCCTGGTCGAACCCGACGACGGAGATCGCGGACAGGATCTCGCTGAACACCATCATCGCCTCGGCCTGACTCAGATTGTTTCCTGGACCCGTGCCGTCGCTCCCGCAACCGGTGAGGGATAGGGCACCGACAAGCAGCGCCGCGACTGAGGATGAGATTCTCCGCTTCATCAACACTCCTTCTCGTGGTGGTAACTGGGGGAGACCCGACGGATACCGGATCCCCGCGCGGCTCCCGAATATCGAAGATCGAGTACGCACTGTCCGAGCGGGCCCCGAGCGGCGATTCGGTTCCGAGCGGGACGCTGGCGACACCCATGTTCGTCCGTAGAGTCGATCCTCACAATAGTCGGCACGAAAGTCCAGAGTATTGACCGGGGCGCATGCGAGGGAGACTCAGCCCGACGATCCGGTCATCTCGCGGCGAAGGCCAATGGCCGCGCTGACCGACGGATCGGGCACAGGGTTCTCGAAGGAGACCCCGAGCGCCGCGAGCATCCAGTAATAGAGGTCGGTGTTGTCGATGACGCCCAGGGGCCTCGGTGTGACCCCGACACCGTATGCGACCGCGATCACGGGCGAAGAGGTGTGCGCACCCGTCGCGTAGTTGAAATTCAGGCGATGGTTGCCCTCTCCGTCCCGGCCGGTGACCAGGTGCGCCAGTGAGTTCAGGGAGCTGTTTCCATGCGCGGTCGCGTGCGCCACGACCTCGCGCGACACGAGCGCCCCGGCGACCCGCGCGGCCTCGTTCGGCGTGAGCGAAACGCCGAGTACGGACGCCACGCCGGCCTGGAATTCCTCGATGCCCGGCCTCGAACCCAGGCTCGCGAGGAGGAGCTCCTGCGAGCCGCGCCGATGCCCCAGCTCATCGAACGCCGCGTTCGTCCGGCTGTAGCGCTCGCCCACGCCGTAGAGCGCGCCGCCGCCCGTGGTATGGTCGGCCGAAGCGATCAACAGCGTTTCGCCATCGCGATCCACGAAGTCCATCACGATCTCCAGGGCCTCGTCGGCGGCCAGGACGTCCCACACCATCGCGCCGGCGTCGTTGTGGTGGTTGGCATGATCGATCCGCCCGGCCTCGATCTGCACCACGAAACCACGATCGCGTTCAGAGAGGAGCCCGAGTCCGCGCCGGGTGATGTCAGCGAGGCTCGGGCCTGGCGTGGCCTGGAACCTCCGATCGATCTCGAAGGGCAGGTGGTCATGGGTGAACGCGCCGAGAACCCGGGAGGCGTTGGTGTCGCGCAGTTCGTCGAGCGAGCGGCACACGCCGTAGCCCTTCGCCGCGAACCGGGCGAGCAGGTCATCGCCGTCGTCACGATGTTCGGCTTCGAAGTGGCGACGCCCGCCGCCGAGAAGGAGATCGGGGGCGAAGTCGAGGTACTGCGCCGCGATCTCGTCTTCGCGGTCGCGGTCATCGATGGTCGCGATCCAGGCCGCCGGTGTGGCATGGGTGAGGCGAGTCGACGTGATCACGCCG
This sequence comes from uncultured Gemmatimonas sp., assembly GCA_964623785.1. GTDB lineage: Bacteria > Gemmatimonadota > Gemmatimonadetes > Longimicrobiales > Longimicrobiaceae > WHSP01. The sequence goes on from CAZUVK010000010.1 coordinate 14,610, forward strand.
GTCGCCCTCCCCGCCTCCCGCGCGAGCTCCAGGATCCGCGTCAGCGCCCGGTCTTCCGCGTCGACGGAGAGGCACCCGTTGGGCACGCGCCGACCGGTCGCCCACGCGGTCGACGCCGCGGCCGAGTCCGTCACCAGGCTGTCGTGGCTCTGGGTCAGCGCCAGACCCGACGCGCCAATCGAGAGCAGGCGCTCGATCGCCAGGGGCGTGGTGCGACCCACGTGCCGTCGCGCGAACGACCGCGCCACGCCGAGGTCCTCATGACTGAAGCCGTCATACGCGAAGAAGATGATGTTCCTGGCCGCGCGTACCGGGAGGTCATCCGCCGAGGGCGGTCGCGCGGCCGCGAGCCCCGGCTCGGGCCGGATCCACGGGAATGCTCCAAGCGCGCCTGTCAATCCGGTTCGAACAAAGTCCCGCCTCTTCATCCTGATCGCTCCCATTCGTCCGGTTCGTAATTGTTCGAACGTACGATGGAAAGCTACGAGCCGGATTGGGCGTTCCGATTTCGCTGCGGTAGCGATCTCGTAACGGGTGTTGGTGGGGACGATTTAGTCGAACACTTCGTGGAAGTACCGGTGGCGGACGAACGCGAAGTGGTAGAGGGCCGCGCCGCAGAGCGGCCCTCCCGGTTCACGCCCCGAGCGTCGCCGCGATCCTGACCAGCGCGTCCTCCAGGTGGATCCGCGTCATGCGCTCCTCGGCGCCGCCCTCGCCCAGCGCCGCCTCGATCTCGACCCGCAGCAGGTTAAGCTGCTCCCGGATCAGCGGCCGCGTGTCGGACTGGCCCAGGTGCAGCGGCCCGTTCAGCGGCGGGTCGTTCTCGTTGCTCACCCGCAGATCTCCCGACGCTGGCGGCGACCACGACTCGAACTCCTCGTCGTGCAGGAGGCGGTGCGCCTGCTCGAGATACGCGCGCTGCTGATTGCGTCGGTAGGTGTCGATCGCGTCGCCGCCGGCCAGCTCCCGCCAGACGATCCGGCGCGCGTCGTCGAGCATCTCTGTCGGCGTGTAGGTGTTCGCGCCGAGGAAGGCCTCGTGCTCGATCAGCCGGGAGATCCGCGCGTGGTTGAGCAGCCGCTGCACGGCCAGCTCCTGGTAGGCCCGGATCCGCTCGACCGCGCCCGCGTGCTCGAGCCGGCGCAGCAGGTCGGGGTTCAGCGCCCAGGTCGGCGTCCGCAGCACGTATCGGTCGATGAAATCCATCGCCTGGCGCTGGTAATCCTCCTCGATCGCCGTGTAAACGGGCCCGTCCTCCCCGAACCGCTTGTGATGCGTCCACGACCCGCCCACGGCGGCCGCGGCGTGCTCGGCGTACCGGTTCCACTGCGCGAGCGACTGCAGGTAATGGGTCTCCAGCTCATAGTAGTCGTCGCCCTCGTCGAGCACCCAGGACATGAGGCTGTCGACCATCGTCCGCAGGTTGGCCATCCCCAGCACGGCGGCCTCGACGGGGTCATCGCTGATCCCCTCGGTCATCCGGTAGGGATCCCACTCCTCGTCCATCCCGAACTGCGCACCGGCGAAACGGAACCACGGCTGGTCGGCGCGTTCGACGACCCACTCGTTGAGCGTGGAGAACTCGTCGTCCGCGCTCGCGGCCTCGAGGATCGGCCGGTAGCCCCAGTAGACCGCCCACGCGTCCCATACGCCCATGTACCGTTCGGGCGGGACCCCGTCACCCGGCTGCGCCGCGTAGTTGAAGCGCGTGCGGCCGACCGACGAGCCCGAGTGGCCCATCCGCCGCACGAAGTCGGGGTTGCGGATCGAATCGACGGGGAAGACGAAGTTCGCCCGCTGGTTGTGGGGAAGGCCGACCGAGTGCGCCGTCTCGTGCGAGATCACGTAGCGGATCGCCTCGCCGAGGAGTTCCTCGGGAAGCTCGTCGTCACGGTAGCGCGGATCGTCGGCCGCGGTGGCGACCTGCGAGAGCAGCTGCCACCGCATGCGCTCGGCGACGCCCTGGTAGAGGTTCGTGTGCGCGCGGATCACTTCGCCCGAGCGCGGGTCGACAACGTCGCCACCCGAGTTCGCGGAGCGGACGGCGGACGGCACGAAGCGCAGCACCGAGTGTCGCGCGTCGAGCAGGCTGAACTGCGGGTCTTCCTCCTCCGTCGGGGCGTGCCGAACCTGGATCGCGTTCCGGAAGCCCGCGCCCTCGAACGCGGTGTTCCACTCGAGGATGCCGGCCTCGACGTACGGCAGCCACGCCGACGGCGTCGCCGGGTCGATGTACCAGATCCACGGGTTCACCGGATCGACGAGCTCGCCGCGGAGGAACGCCGCCGTGTCCGAGGGCTCCAGGCGGTACCGGACGGCGTACCGCGCCGGGCGCACGCCCTGGAAGTCGCTCGTGTAGTCGGTCACCCGGATGGAGTTGAAGCCGATCCGCTCGTCCCACATCCGCGGGCGCATGGGCTCCACGGGGAACAGCACCATCGAGTGGTTGACCTCGAACGAGAGTGCCCCGCCCCGGGCGGCCGACGGCGGCGTAGTCGCGTCGTACGTCTGGACGACACGCACTTCGACGTTGATGGGGAAGCTCCGCGACCATTCCAGCCAGCTGCGGTCACGGTCGTACCGGCGCACGCCGCGAGTGGTCCGCTGGTTCTGCGGCATCGTGAACGCGGGCGTGTCGCCGAGGTAGAGGTCGGTCACGTCGACCACCGAAGCGTTGCTTCCCCTCGCTTCGATCTCGAGCGAGGCGAGGACCGGGGAGAAGCTGCCGTTCTCGACGGCGAGCGCTTCCGGTGAGCCCTCGTCCGCCGCCCCCGCGCGGGCGACCGCGCGAAGGAGGATCCGCTCGCCCCGCCGCTCCCAGCGCACGACGATGTTGGGCGCCATGGTCGCGCCGACATCGGCGAAACCCGGCTGCGTGCGATGGTACCGGCTCATCACCATCATGTCGCGCCCGAGCAGCGAATCGGGGATCTCGAAGAAGAGCTGCTCGCCGACACGGTGCACGTCGAAGAGGCCCGCCTCGGTCTCGGCGGACCGGGGGATGACCTCGTTGTAGGCACGCTGCTGGGCGGCGGCGGGGAGGGCGGCGGCCACGAGGAAGGCGGCGGCGAACGCCACGAAGGACGTGGGACGGATCATGGGTCTGTCGATCTGGGCGGTGTCATCGGATCGGCGGGTCCCGCGGAGGCCCGGAACGGGGAGGACGCCCGGGAAGCGGGGGACCCTCGGCAAGTCACCGCATGTTACCGATTCCGGGACGGTCCCGCGAGAGGGTCGGGGTGGGGTGCGGGGAGCCGGACCGCATCGCCGAGTCGCGCGACCATCCTCGTCACTACATCCGTATTGACATCCTTTCCTGTAGTGACGATGCTTTGAGCATGAGCGTGAAGTCCGAGTACATCCAGATCCGGGTCACCCCGGACGAGAAGAAGAAGCTGAAGCGACTATCCGCCGCGGCGGGTCAGGAAATGTCGGCGTACGTCCTCTCAAAGAGTCTCCCCGCTGCCGGCGAGCGGTTCAGGGAGATCCTGCGCTGCCTTGGCGAGGAACCGGCCCCGGCGTATCCCCTGGCGGAACTCAACGACTTCCTTTCGGATGCGCGCGGCGATGAGCTGGCGGCGGCGGTCGAGCACGCCGACCTGGAGGGTCTTTCCCCGCTACACGCGAACTATGTCGCGGCGATGGTGGAGGAGGCGGCGCATCGGGAAGGAGTCAGGCCACCCGGCTGGACGGCGGCGGTCGACCCGATGGGCGCGCCCCACTTCGGGGCCGCGCTGAAGAGCCTGCGCCTCCACCTGCTGCACGCGTCGCCGGTGGCTTTCAGGCGTCGAAACATCTTTATCGACGCATCCATCGGCGACCGCGTGTGAGGGGCATCGAGCCGTGCGACGATCGAAACCGACTCGCGGCGACATCCTGCGCCTTCTCGAGCTGCTCGACACCGAACTGGCGAAGAGTGCGGTGTTGGGAGAAGTCTATCTCGTTGGCGGAGCGGTCATGTGCCTGGCGTTGAACGCGCGGCCCGCCACCCGCGACGTCGGCGCGCTGTTTCATCCGGCGAAGGTGGTCCGTGAAGCGGCGGCGCGCGTGGCCGCGCGGGCGGGAGTGCCCGACGACTGGCTGAACGACGCCGTCAAGGGATTCCTGGGTGGCCGGGGAGATTTCGATCCGTACCTGGAGCTGGCGAACCTGCGGGTCTTCGTCGCCCGGCCAGAGTACCTGCTCGCCATGAAGTGCATGGCGATGCGGATCGGCGCGGAGTTCCACGAGCTGGACGACGTGCGGTACCTGCTCCGCTACCTGAATCTCACCGCGGCGGATGAGGCGCTCTCGATCGTGTCGCGCTACTTCGTCGAGAACGAGATCCCGCTGAAGACGCGGCTGGCGCTGGAGGAGTTGCTACCGCCCGCGAGTTGAGGGGGATGCACAACCGGGTCACCGGTGGTGGCTCGGCACTAATCCCCGCGCAACGCCATCGCTGGCGGGATCCTCGCCGCGCGCGCCGCCGGCAGCGCGCTCGCGAGCGCCGCCACCGCGAGGAACACGACCGAACCCAGGATCAGCGTCACCGGGTCATAGGGACTCGTCGCGTAGAGAAGCGCTGAGATCACCCGCCCCATCAGCACCGCCGCGGCGAGGCCGAGGGCGATCCCCACGCCCGCGAGCACCATACCCTCGCGCAACACAAGCCTCCGGATGCTCCCCGCGTCCGCCCCGATCGCCTGGCGTACGCCCATCTCGGGCGTCCGCTGGCTGACGCTGTACGAGATGACGCCGTAGATGCCGACAGCCCCCAGAAAGAGCGCGATCATCGCCGAGAGGGTGAGAAGGGACATCGTGAAGCTCGTCCGGCTCATCGAGTCGGCAACGACGGCGCTCATCGTCTGGACGCCTGTGATCGGCAGGTCGGGGTCCATCCCCTCGACCACACGACGGACGTCGGTGACGATCCCTAGCGGGTCGGCTCCGGTGCGAACGGTCACCGTCATCGGCCGGACGCCACCGCCGATCGAATCGAGCATCGGTTTGTAGACGAACTGCTCGGCGGGGATGTCGAGGCCGGTGTCGCGCACGTCGCCGACGACGCCGACGACGCGGGCAGGCGCGCCGGCGGTCGTCATCCGCTTCCCGAGCGCGCTCGTGTTCGGCCAGAACTCTTCCTTGATCGACTGGCTGATGATGAGCGAGCCGAGCCGCTGGCTGTGGTCGTCGGGGGTGAAGTAGCGGCCCTCGATGAGCGGGACGCCCATCGTCTCGAAATAGCCGGGCGTCGCGCGGCGGATGAGGAAGGTCGGCGGGAACTCGTTCTCGGCCGGCGGAAACTCGTCGATCACCGTGGTGAGGATCGGGCCGCCGCCGGTCATCGGCAGATTCGAGATGGCACCGGCGCCGGTGACGCCGGGGATCGCGCGGAGCTGCTCCAGGAGCTGGTCGTAGAAACGGGCGGTGGCGTCCGGGGTCTGCCAGCGATCCGGCGCGGGGGAGACGCGGAAGGTCAGAATGCCATCCTCCCGGAAGCCGGCGTCGACGCCGCGCAGCTGGGCGTAGCTGCGGACCATGAGCGTGGAGCCGACGAAGAGGACGAGCGCGAGGGCTACCTCCGCGACCACGAGGATGTTGCGCATGCGCGCCCGGTCCTTGCCGATCGCACCGCTCTGGCCGGCGCCCCGGAGCGACGCGAGCATCTTCGGCGAACCCGTGCGCAGCGCGGGCACAAGGCCGAAGAGGAGTCCGGCGGCGAGCGAGATCGCGGTGGTGTACGCGAGCACGGTCCCATCAATACCGACCTCGCCGAGCCGCGGGATGCTGGCGGGGCCGACGGCGACGAGCACGCGGATCCCCGCCCACGCGAGCAGAACGCCGAGCGCGCCCGCGATGAGGCCCAGAATCACGCTCTCGGTGAGGACAAAGCGGATGAGCCGGCGGCGCCCGGAACCGAGCGCCACGCGCACCGCGGTGTCGCGGGTCCGCGCCTCGGCGCGCACCAGGAACAGGTTCGCGACGTTCCCGCAGGCGATCAGGAGCACGAAGCCCATCGTCCCGAGGAGGATGAGCAGCGCCTGGCGCGAGTCACCGACGATCTGGTCCTTCAACGTCACGACCGCCGCGCCGCCGCTGAACACGCCCTGGAACCAGGTCGGGCCGTAGCCGATCTCGTCGAATCGCGAAATGAGGCTTTCCACATCCGCTACCGCGGCCTCGACGGTAACGCCGTCCGCGAGCCGCGCGATTCCGTTGATGTGGTGGCCGCCGAAGTTCTCGCTCGCCGGGTCGAGCTGGTAGAGGAGCCACGCGTCCGTTTCCGGGTCGGGGAACTCGAAGCGTGCCGGCATCACCCCGATGATCTCGGCGCTGGCGCCGTTGACCGTGACCATGCGCCCGATCACACCCGGGTCCGCGCCGAAGACGCTTCGCCAGAGGCCGTCGCTGATCATGACCACCCGCGGGCCGTTCGGCACGTCCTCGTCCGGCCTCGGCAAGCGACCGACCTGCGGCGCGACGCCGAGCAGCCCGTACATGCTCGCGGTCATCTGGCGCAGGTCGATCTGGACTGGCGCGCCCTCGCCGGTGAGCGCCCACTGGAGCGGGGCCGGGCCGTATCCGCCAAACTCCTGGAACGCGCGGTTGTTGTTGACGAAGTGCCAGTAGCCGCGGTCGGAGAATGGCGCGGCGCCGTCGCCGCCGGCTTCGGGTAGCGTTTCCGCCGCCACGGTCACGATCCTGTCGGAATCGGCATACGGAAGCGGCTCGAGCAGGACCCCGTTCACGACCGAGAAGAGCGCCGTGTTCGCGCCGATCGCGATCGCGACGGTGAGGATTGCTACCACGCTGAATGCCGGGGCGCGGAGGAGGGCACGGAGCGCGGCGCGGATGTCGCTCAGGATGGAATCGAACACGGGAGGCGCTCCTTCGGTGCCGGTTGAAACGGGCCGTGCGCGGTGTGATCCGCATAGTCATGCGTGCGGACAGAATTGACAAGGACCAACCGTCGCGTGTGTTGCCGCGTGCGCAACTTCGAGCAGGTGTTTCGAAACGGGCCGGCGGGATGGGCAGGTCGCTTCCCATCATCCGCGCCCCGGCGGCAACTTCGAGGAGGCGTCCGCGAGCGGACTTCGCATCGGTTCGCGTACCGACATCTCGACCCGGGAGCCCGACCGATCCTCCGGTGTAGGATTTCGAGTAGCCGGGGCAACGGCCCGCGCCAGTTGACACGTCCCCGTGGCGGTGGCGCCGGCCGCGCTCCGTGATCCGGGACCCGCGTACAGACATAACCGATGGAGACACGACCGGAGCAGAGGCGCCGCCCGCGGATGGGTGGGGGTGGGAATATCACGGGGATCGCCATGGCGCTCATCCTCGCTTCGCGCTACCTCGGGCCGATGATGCGCAGTATCGGACCGGGCGGCCGACACATCACGCTGGTGTCGCTCGCCGTAGTGCTTCCGCTTGGCATCGGCGCCCGGGTCTGGCACGAACGCCGGGAGAAACGGGCGATCGCGGCGGCGAGTGAGAAGCGGCGGCGGGCGAAAAGCAGGCGGTTGCCGTCGGGCAGTGGGACTGCGCCGCCCGCGGGTCCTCCCGGAATGGACGGCGGGGCCCTATGACGTCGGCCGCGAAGTCGATGGCACATTCGCATGGCGGTCATCCCGGATCACCGCAGGATGCGCCCCGATTCGTCGCGGAACCACTTGGCGATGTGGCTGGTTCAACGCGATTCAGGCTGTCGCGAGGGACGACGTCCTGTGACCAGACAGCTCCTCCGCTGAAGTGGATCAGCGCGCAGAGGATCAATGCCCTTTGGCCACCGCGACTGGAGGTCTCGCTGGCCCCTGCCAGAATACAAATCGTAGTCGCATAGCAGAGTTCGTCAGTAGTGTCGCTGCCGCCGGTGATGACGCGAGGCCGCCTCTCGCCGAGTCGTCACCAAGGACGCACGGAGCACGCACCCGCGCGGCACGCTATCGCACAATCTCAAACACATGCACATAGTCGACATCGAGTTCATCGGCTGATGCCACGAACACTCGATCACTTCCGGTCGAGAGAATCGTCAGATCACGTGGGATGTGCGCCTCCGCAATCAGTTCGCCCTCACCGTTGAACACGGACCAAATGTTCAGCTCGCTACCCGGATCGGAGGAGTGAGCGACCCAAACGGTCTCGTTCGGGGCCTCAATAATTCGGGTGAAAGCGGAATAGGTCTCGCGCGCCGGCCGCTCCCCCAACGCCGGGAGCGACGCACGTTGCTGACTGGCGAGCTGTTGCCGCCTATCGGCGTCCGCGGCGCGCTCCGAGGCAACGGCGGAGTCGGGTACTACGACGAACTCGATCTCCCTTGCGAATTGGCGAACAGGGTGGCCCGTATCCCTGTCGTAGGCCGTGATCTCGAAACGCCCATTGTCCCCCGCGTAGAACCTCTCTCGCCCGACGCCGAAGACCGTCCCGCGGCCCGCAATGACGTTTGAGCGCGCACCGCCCTCCGAAATCCGGTATTCGTTGCCGAGGAACGGTCCGAATCGACCGAGGTCCTCACCCGCCGCCGAGAATCGTCCCATGAAGATGGGGTCACGCGCGAAGTCCCCATCGGAAGCGGGGATTCCCGATCCCGGTAGAGACATGGAGGCGAATAGAGAACCGTCGTCGAAATGCCCCAGGATCACGTGGCGGCCGGGGTCTGCGCGGACAGTTCGCGCATAAGTACCGTCGGAACCGAACACGGAGAACCTCAGCCCGGGCATTGGCAACCCGGCGGTAAACTCCCAAACGATGAGGGAGTCACCACTAGCGAATACACCGACACCTCCGATGACTCCAAACTCGCCTGGCCCGCTCCCGCGGCGACCGACCGCGGCGATCCGGGATCCAGTGGAGTCGTGTATCGCGACTTCAGTTCCAGCGAAATCGACGAAGGCTATGCTACCGTTGTCGAACAGCGCGCCGGCGCCGGGCAGGGTGGCCATGAGAGAACCGATCGCGGTTGGGCCGTCAGGCTCGCCGATCGTGAACATGGGTGTGTCGGCGAGCCGCCAGGTTTCCACGCTTGCCGCCAGCGCGGAACCGGGCTCGGCCGCGACCGTAGCTATGTCGTTGGCGCCACCGGGATCGCAAGCGCACAGCATCAGGGTCATAGCGAGCAGAGGCAGTGGCGAGGCGTGCGTAAGTGCAAAGGCGCGCCGAGAGAAGGAAGCCAATCCGACGGATCCGCGGAAGACTCGAAGCATGGGGATTCCCGTAAGGAGTCATGGAGCGCAGGACCGCGCTGAGGCGTTGGGGCAGCGGGTTATCCTGAATCGAGTTTCGTTCCCTACCGCCCCACGCCCGGAACGTCCGTAACATAGAACTCGGGAAACGGCGCATTCCGATATCCGTAGGCGCTCCCGTCATGAATGTCGCCGATCATTGGCAGGTCGGCGTCCCGGCTCACCTCCTCGCCGGAACGGATCGACAGCAATCGCGAGTCGATCCGCGATTCGCGAGCGGGTGACCCTATCCGGGAGAAGCCGAGCTGCACCAGAAGCCATGCGCCAGGCAACTCCGCCGCGCCAAGCACAACATGCGCTCCCCCGGTCCGGGGGTCGGGTCGGTATTGCACGCCGCCGGGGACGGGTGTGGGCTGGGCCACGGAGAATCCCGTGAGCTCCGTAGCCCACAGGACTTCAGGGTCCGGTGAAAAGCCGCGAACATCCGGTCGATTCCGGGCCGTCAGGACGATGGCGTTCGCCTCCGCCGAGCACATCAGGCGTCCGCCCGTCAGGAAGGACCTGACGATACGTCCGATTGCCTCGGGCGTCTCCTCGGTCATCGTTGCCGCGTAGGGAAGGCCGAACGACCGTATCAGCGCACCGTCCCCGTCGATCTCATGGATTGCCCTGTCATTGTACATGCCCGACAGGTATATCCGTTCGCCCAACAGGCAGAAGCCACCCGGGATGATAGGAAGCGGGATTTCATCCACCAACGACACGGCGTCACCGTCAATCGCAAATATTGACAGCCTGCGATTCCCCGTGTTCAGCACGTGCAGCAGGCCCGCATCGTCGAACGCAATGGGGCCCAGGTAGTTGAACTCGCCCGGACCCGCCCCGGGTCGACCGATGACGGTGACGAGCTCGCCGGCGGGGTCATACATGCGCACGTGCGCCGCCTGATGATCGGCCACGAAAACGTATCCTCGGCTGTCCACCTTCAGGTCCACGATCAAGCCCATGACGGCGGACTGGTCACCATCGACGTCCCCGACTCGTACTCGTGGTTCGATCCCCGAAAGCGCGGGAAGGTCGGGGACCGGAACCGGGTCCGGGGGACCTGCTGGCAGTTGGTCTGGTAGCCGTGTCAGGATCGGCGAAGGCAGATCCAGGTCGAGAGGGGCGGGCGCCGGCATGTCCGCCTGATCCGGTCCGGCACTCGACGAGTCGCTCGTCGCGGCGCCGGGGGG
>CAZUVK010000010.1:25015-33444 GCA_964623785.1 uncultured Gemmatimonas sp.
CAATGGCATCGGGGGCGTCGGGTGAGGGAATCCCGGAGCCCGCGGCTTTGTCGGTTTCCTCGCCGCCGCAGCCCCAGACTACGCTGGCTCCAGCCAACACCAGCATCCCCCGCCACCTCGCCGCTCTTCTCCGTGGCATCCGCCCCCCTCACCAACGATTGGGACAACGTATGATCGAAGGGAAAAGCTGAGGGGCCAAGAGAGTGGAGTCAAGGAACCCGGTGCGTCCGGCGGCAGGCCGCCTGGAGCGGAGTGGCATCCGTTTGGCAATACACTGGTTGAGGACGGGTGTCGCGGTCCCGTTCCCCCGACGCTCGCGGAGTGTCTCGAGGGCGTGACCGAAGGCATCGGCGTCGAGGTGAGGCCCCGAATCTGGGGGACCCGCCCGACATGCGGACGAACCGTCGCAAGGAGGTGCTATCAAGGCATTGGTTTGCCGAGTCAGCGCGGAATCGTGCCTCACCCCGACGACCGGGGCGAGGCAGAGAAATGTGAAGGACTTGAGGTGTTGGAGAATGAAAAGATTACTTGGAATGGTGGCGGTCATCGGGCTTATGTTCGGCTCTACGCCCGCCCACTCGCAGGAGGTCCTGGGTTACAGGTTTGACCTTGGCCTCTACGGCGGAGGCGCCTGGACCAGCGACTGGTTCTCCATTGGCGACGCGAATTTTGGCAGCGACTGGTCGCCGGTATTCGGCGCGACCGGCAGCTACTGGTTCAATCCGACCTGGGGTGCCCGGCTGAACGGGTCCTACATGCCCATGAGGGCACCGACCACCAGTTCGCAGACGTTGTTCATTACCGGCGACGGGACCGAAATCCTGACGCCCGTTGCGCTGACGGAAACCTCGGGATGGCCGGTCAACACGTGGATGGCCGACCTGAGCCTCTCCTACAAGCCGTGGGCCCAGGACAAGGGGAACTTCCTCGCATCGACGTATCTGTGGGGCGGCTTTGGCGCCATCTGGTCGAACCATGCGGGTGAATCGGCCGAGCAGGTTCTCGTCGTCAATCCTTTGATCGTCGATTCCGACTTCGTGGCAACCTGCGTGTCCGGTGACGTGCCCGTAACCTGCTTTGACCGCGGAAACCAGACGTCGGGTCAGGCAACGTTCGGCCTTGGCTTCGATCTGATCTCTCTGGGAAGCCGGCTTGGCCTCTACGGTGAGCTAGGCGGCAACGTCTACAAGGCGCCGGTGCAGAGCAACTTCAACGGTGTGATCATCGAGGATCTCATCGACGAGGAAGAAGTTGTGTTCATCGCGAATCCATATGAACGCAAGACGGCGTTCACGGGTCGTGCGACCGCGGGCATCAAGATGGCGGTCGGCGAGATTCTGGCTCCAGTCGTGCCAATTCCGCCGCCACCACCTCCTCCTCCCCCGCCGCCTCCGGCTGAGCGACGGATCCAGGTCTGCGTGGTGGAGAATGGCCAGGTGCACGCGATCGATGCAACCATCCGGCCTTCGTCGGGCGACACGATGGTCGCGAACGTTGAGTTCAGCCGCGCGCACCCGGCGACCGCGCCGAACTACGCGGTGGCGACGAACTGGTTCATGCAGTCTGATGAGATCAGCTTCATGAACCGCGACCACGTGAAGTTCGGGGTAACCCGGGTGATCGCGCCGGCCCAGCTTCAGCGGGTGGGTGACTACCAGGGCACCCCGATCTTCGCCGAGGCCGGACGGACGGGGCCCTTCGAGCTCGTCTACGTCCCGGTCCGGCCCGGGTGCGAGTTCCAGCCCTATCAGGTTCGTGAGCAGATCCGGCCCCGCGGCTGACAATGCGCGGGTCGGGAAGGTAGCCGGTGAATCCGGCTACCTTTCCTGATCCACCGGATGCCGTGGCCGCGTCGTGCGCAACCGTTGCTCACGATGCGGCCACACACGATTGGTGGCGACGTTCCCGGCGATGCCACCCGGCGGTCGGTCCGTGCCGACTTCGGACCTGACGAGCCCCGCGCCGACGGCCTCGACTACTGCGTTTCCAGCGGCAGCCCCGCCTCCGCCCAGGCCGAGAAGCCCCCCACCAGGTTGTAGACATTGGTGTAGCCAAGCGCCACCAGATCCCGGGCGGCACGCTCACTCATGGGGCCAGTCCTGCAGTACAGGACGACCCGCGCGTCCTTGTCGGCCGGGAGCCGGTCGAGCACACTGGATATGTCGTCGAAAGGCAACGTGTCGTCCGTGCCAGGAAGATTTCCCGCGAACGGAGTATGCACATTGATGAGTGGGAAATCCTTGTTCTCGAGCATGGACCGCAGCTCGGGGACCATGATGTCCCGGTACTCGCCCCCCTCGACGGCCACGGCTCGTCCGGGCGCCTGCGTCTGAACGGCGGCCAGCGCCGCGCCACCGGGAACCTCGGCGTCGGAAAACCCGGCGGGGGGCGCCTCACCACCGCAACCGGCGAGCACAAAGCACGTAAGCACTACCGCGGCAATGTTTTCGAGCCTCACGGGATTACCCCTTTCGTGTAAGTATCAAGCGCCACTCCGAACCGCCGACCTCCTCGACCACCGTTTCGAATCCGAGCCTGGCCGCCTGCGTGGGGATCGTGTCGAGCGCCGGCGCGTGATCGGTCACCACCTCCAGCGTTCGGTCGCCAGGCGAAAGCTTCTTGAGAGCGCTCACCGTCCGCATCATCGGATACGGGCAGATCTCGCCCCTCACGTCGAGTGTGTTGACCATACCCGTCCCCATGTTGACCCCACTTTCTGAATCAGCGTGCGGTTATGCGATCCTGCGAATCAGGAGCGTTCCGATCCACGCGCCCAGCGCGAGAAACACTGCGAACACCCAGCCGTTCAGCGCAAGGGACGGAATCGATGAGAAGAACGCCCCGATGGTGCACCCCATGGCGATGCCGGCGCCGTACCCCATCAGTACCCCGCCGCCGATGGACTGTGCATAGCGGGCCGGCCGGGTAGGAATCCGCAGCTTGAACTCTCCCGCGCCCAATGCCCCCGCGAAGGAGCCGAACCACATACCCCCGACCAGGAAAGTCATGTGGTTCACGAGCGAACCGGTCGACGGTACGAAGACACATCCGGGCAGATCCGTCACCCCCATCGGCGCCGGCGGCGCCGCACCGAAACGTGTGGCGAGATCGACGGACCAGCGCCCGACCTCACCGGTAAAGCCCCATGGCTCCTGCGCCATGAAAAGAAGAACGTTCAGGCCGCCGAGCACGCTTCCCGTTACGAGGATCGGCCAACCCTGGACGAAGATCTTTCGACCCAACACTCTCAGGTCGTCGGCAACGCCAGTGGGCACTTCGTCCGCGTGGCGGGGAGCCGGCACCACCATCCCGGCCCGATGCTCGATCCAGAGAACCCCGACAAATATGGCGGCCAGCGCGGCGAGGGTCAGGAGGAGTGCTCCGGAGTGCCCCAGCGACATCGGAAACCAGATTCTCGGAGACGTCGATATCGACCTCTCCCACCACCAGTTCCACGTGTATCCCGAGACGAGGAGCCCGCCGAGCAGGCCGGCGAACGCGACCCAGGACCCGACGTACCCCTCGCCCATGCGGTACAGGCTCCCGGACGCGCACCCTCCCGCGAGCACCATCCCGACACCGAAGAGAACCCCGCCCAGCGCGGTATGCACACCCACCGGCAGGACGTTCGCCGTGGGAGGGAAGAAGCCGAGATCGGCGATGGGTACCTGGCGGGCCATGACGATGGCGAAGCCGACCGACGCGACCGCGAGGCCGAGCAGCACGCCCTTCATGTTGCGGCCGTGGCCGAGCAGGAAGAGGTCGCGGAAGGCGGACGCGAAACAGAAGCGCCCACGCTGCAGCACGAACCCGAAGGCCAACCCGAAAGCCCAGAACCGCGCGAACTGGGTGTCCGCCAGGTAGGCCGCGAGGAGGACGAGTACCGCGATCGTCCAGGCCGTGATCGCCCGCGGCACGTCGCGGGAGGGTGCGGTCGCCCTCGCTACCCCTCGCGCGTCCGCTTGAACGCGGGTCGCATCAGTAACCACCTTCCTCCTCCGGCTTCTTCATCGACCACGCCTGCCACGATCCGTCGTATAGGCGTACCTTATCGAACCCGGCTGCCCGAAGCACCAGCCAGGTGTGCGCCGCCCGCATCCCCGACCTGCAGTAGACGGCAACATCGTCGGATGCATCGAACCCCATCGCTTTCCATTCGGCACGAAGTTCCTCGAAGTCCCGCGAGACGTTCCAGGAACCGACGGGAACGGCGTTGAACCAGTCCCAGCAAACCGCCCCTGGCAGATGTCCCCGGGCGAACTCCGCCTCCGTCCGTGTGTCGAGCAACACGGCGTCACCCGAGCGGATCTGATTCGCGATCCAATCGCCGTCGGCGTACAGGTCGGCTCTCACGTTCGCTCCACCGGCGGCGTCGAACGATCCCGGGGTGATCCGCTCCTCGCCGTCCGCGGCGGGACCATCTTCATCCCGCCAACGATCCCAACCTCCATCGAGCACGGCGACGGAATCGTGGCCGTAGTAGTGGAGGGCCCAGACGAGCCGCGCCGCGGCAAGTCCCCACTGATCGTCGTATGCTACCACGGCGTCCCCGTTCGAGATGCCGTGTCTGGCCATCACCGCGCTGAACTGATCGGGGGGAAGAAGGACGTTTTCCAGGCCAGCGACGCTCTCTCCGAGATCGGCGAGCTGCAGGTTCGTCGCGCCCGGGATGTGCCCGCTCGCATAGGCCTCCGCGTCGCGCATATCCACCACGCGGAGCGCGTGACCGCCAAGCCGCTCCTTCAGCCACGACGGCCGCAGGAGCAGCTCCGGAAGCTCCCGGATCTCCCGCGGCGGCGCGTCAGGAGGAGACATTCCCCGCCTCAAGCGACACCAGGGACTTCTGATTCACAACACTAAGGTCTTCGACTCGATGAGGAGGAAGCAACAGTGAAGCTGGCCTTACGACCGGGTGCGGGGATTAGGGTCGCATCCGCGTGCCGGGTGGCTTCGCGCTGGCGAGGTACTCGATCCGCTCAACGGCAATATGTGGAGGTCCCCGGTCCTTCGCCATGCCGAGTGAACAGAGGTCGTCGTGCGCGACGCGCCAACATGGGATCCCGATCGCTCGGGCGGAATGCGGCGCGCGGAGCCGCGGCGGAGGAGGTTGCCTGGATTTCCTGGCTGTCCTCAGGGCAGACGACTCTCGACGCGGACCGTCACTTCTTCGTCCGCGTAGAGCCCCCCGTCGTCCGCGCGTCCTCTCAGGACGTACATCCCCGGTTCGCTGAACGTGACCCCGGCGGTCCAGCGCCCATCGGTCGGCAGCGCCGGCAGGGTCCAACCGGATGCCCAGGGCGAATTCGAGAAGGGGCGCGTATCCTCCCACGAATGAATCTGGGGAGGATGGAACGACACGGTCCGGCTCGCATCGACGCCTTCGGGCGCTCGATAGACGAACCAGGTCATATGGAGGCCGTTCACCTTCTCTACGTTCCTGCGGGTCGGAGGATTCGAGGCGCGCGCGTAGTCGAGGAGCCCCTCCGTGGTTACCGGGCGGGTCGCGCGGGACGGAGTCGGCAGGCCGTCGTCGGTGACGTGGGCCACCAGGCGGACCGGCTCGCCCACGCGGGCGACGATCTCGCGGGCGATCTCCAGCGTGATGCTCGGCGCCTGCTGGGCGCGGATCGCCGGGCTGCTCGATCCGGGTCCAAGCCCTCCCGTCTCGGACATGATCACGACGTTATCGACGAAGTAGTCGTCCCGTAGCGACGCGATTGCCACATTCTCCTCTCCGTGGGAGTGGAGTGTCCAGACGAGTTCCCGATCGCCCCAGTCGGCTGGAACGGTCACTATGAAGGTGAAGCGGTTCCGGCGCGGAAGAAAATGCGTGGGCTGTCCGCGGTCCGCCGGCCCTGGAGAGAAGCTGTTCCCCGCTCCCACCGGGATGTTCAGCTCCTCCTCCCAGTTTCGATTCAGGTAGCCGAAGAGAAAGTTGTACGACCCGTCCGGATTCTGATTCCATCCTTCGAAGGCCGGCGAGACGCTCTGTCCCCTGGCGTAGGTCAACCCCTGCGCGGCGAGGCGATCGGCGGACCCGGCCAGGACCGCGAGGCCCAGGAAGGCCGCCGCGAAATGACGTAGCGATTCGCGCATCTCTATGGGCTGTCCGCGGTGGCCGCATCGTCGGGCGTTTCGCCCGGCGTCTCGACGATCGCCAGGCAGAGTGGACAGCCGATGAGATAGTCGTTCTTGGTCAGTTGGTGCTGGGCGACGCGCTGTCGGACCTCTTCGACGAACTGCTGTTCCGTCATCGTAACCCGGAACCCGAGGTCCTCGAACATATTCGCCACGGAGCGGTTCCCCGATCCCTGCCAGTTCCTCGAATCCGCCACGTTCGCGTTCGATTCGGAATTGTCCATGGTGCCGGTAATGCGAAGGATCGTTCCGGCCGGTAGGAGGGGCTGGTACTCGTCCTCGAAGACATACGTCCGGATCCAGTTGTGATCGTACCCCACGCAGGCGAGCGTCTCCGCCTTGAATCCCCAGATCGCCTCGAGGCACATCCGGGTCCCGGCCGCGTGGAGGTGCGGCTCGAAGCTTATGAGCTTGGTCGGCCGCTGGAGCACCGCGAACGCCTCCAGCTGCTGGTTCGCCTGACCCGGGCGCACGTCGATGTCCGAGCCGTTCCCCAGAGCAATTCCGAGAGAGGCGCGGTAGCGAGGTTGATAGTCTTCCGGATAGAACTCGAAGGCGATCTCAAGGTATGCGGTCGTCGTCCGTCCGTTCGAGTGGAGGTGCACGGACTCCGACTGGATCTGGGATCCGGCCTGAAGAAGCACGCCGGCACCATCCCCGAACAGGTCAGCGTTGCGGCCCACTTCGTGGACGGGCCAGAACGCACCCAGCCCTCCATCCTTGGGAACCGTCCACCAGATCATGTGATGGATGACGTACTTCCCCCCGACTGTCGCCCGCCCGGATCCCGCGGGAGGCACGTCATTGATCTCCCGGACCTGAACGGCCCGGACGTATCGGCTTTCCGTGAGCGGGATGTCGACGGCTTCGATCTCTCCCCACCAGTCCGGTGCGTTTCCCTCCACCACGATATCCGACGTCCGCACGATCAGATCGGGCCGGATGGACCAGCTGTCCGCGTCGCTCCAGTCGAGCGGGGGAGGCATGTTCGCGGGATTCCCCTGAGGGGCTCCGTTTTCCACCCACGCCTGGATCATCGCCAGTTCCACGTCACTCAGCGATGGATCGTTCTTGTAGTGCTGAATCCCGATGTCCTTCTCCACGTACCAGGGGGGCATCGTCCCCATCCGATCCCGGATCGCGGTGCGCTGCCGAATCACGGCAGCCCACGGGCGTACTTCGTCGTACGTGATGAGCGACATCGGGCCGCCGCCGTCCGGCCGATGGCAGTTCTGGCAGCTCCGCTGCAGGATCGGGGCGATGTCCTTCGTGAACGTGACTTCGGCCGGGTTGATTCCGAAGTCGCGTGCGTCGAAGAGGTGGAGTCGATCTTCCTGCGCACTCAACCCCGTCGGGAGAGCGATCGCGACGACCAGAGAGATTGCGACCGCCCACGAGATGACCTGGTCGTACGTGGCGCGCGGAATCATGGGGACCCCTGGGAAACGAGGAATGACGATTCAGCTTAAATAGGCCGGAACGTGATGTGGGGCAAGTCGGGTTCACGAGAAATCGCGCGGTCGTGAGCGCTACTACCATCTCGCGCATTGATCCGTTATCCGTACCGAGCCGATCCAGACTCGCGAAACCGACTGACAGAAAGGCACGGCGCCATGCGGAAACTGGTCTACGGAATGAACCTGACCCTGGACGGCTACGTCGCCGCGCCAGGCGACGACCTCGGCTGGAGCGCGCCGAGCGACGAGCTGTTTCAGTGGTGGCTCGACCGGGAGCTGGCGATCGGCCTGCTGCTATACGGGCGCAGACTCTGGGAAGCCATGAGTTCCTACTGGCCGACCGGCGACCAGCAGCCGGGCGCCACCCCGGCGCAGATCGAGTTTGCGCGGAACTGGCGGGATACACCGAAGGTGGTGTTCTCCTCGACGGTCGACAAAGTCGACTGGAACACTCGCCTGGTCACCGGCGACGCGGTCGCGGAGATCACCCGGCTCAAGGCTGAGGACGGCGAGCCGATGCGGGTTGGTGGCGCATCGCTCGCCGGGGCGGCCATGCGGGCCGGGCTTATCGACGAGTACGAGATCGTGACCCATCCGGTGCTGGTGGGCGGCGGCGCGCCGTTCTTCACCGCGCTGGATCGCTGGGTGAAGCTGAACCTGGTGGAGACGCGGACGTTTCCTGGCGGCGTGGTGCTGACCAGGTACGAGGCGAGGCGTTGAGCGTGATTCCCTGGCTGCTTGCCTGAGCGAGTGGCAGCATGCCCCGGAGCACGGACCTACTGTATGATGGTGAGTTGGTGGGGTTCTGTAACCACCGTCACCCTCTCTCCCGAC
>CAZUVK010000010.1:33454-36654 GCA_964623785.1 uncultured Gemmatimonas sp.
CGTTTCGTCGCCCCTG
The DNA here is from genome assembly GCA_964623785.1 of uncultured Gemmatimonas sp. Taxonomy (GTDB): domain Bacteria; phylum Gemmatimonadota; class Gemmatimonadetes; order Longimicrobiales; family Longimicrobiaceae; genus WHSP01. The sequence continues at coordinate 33,471 of CAZUVK010000010.1, forward strand.
GAGTCGGGAGAGAGGGTGACGAAACGTTGACCATCGCCTGTACGGTGTACACGCCAGGTCCTACCGATTCCGCGCATGGCTCGAACAGGCCATACTGGCCGCAGCTCACTCGCTGGTCCCATTCCCCCGGGACCGACACCACGGGGTCCCTGCAGTTTGGGAAGGGGACCCGGTCACAGTTCGCCTGGTGGAGCTGGTCTGCCTCGCGAAAGATATCGCTCATCAGCCGCGACTCTCCGGCCTCCAGCATGGAAGCCCCGCTGGACCGGATATTATGGGCATGGGTAGCGCGCCAGATCTCCTCACCGTCACGAGAGATGACGATGTCCAGATGGTGCGGTGTGGGGATCATATTGATCTGACTCCATAGGAGACCGATCTGCTGATCACCGGTGTTGGTGACGCGCAGGTCCATCGGTGTCGTATCGTTGACTCTCACTTCGGTGGGTACGATCAGCTCGAGTTGAAGTGACCGCGCATATGCCGGCAGAGGAGCTTCGTGGATGACGAGATCGTGAACGGGAGTTTCGAGCCGATGGCTCTCTGTTCCAGGTCCGGGGTCTTCCGCGGAGAGCGTAACGATTCCCTTCAACTGAAGAACGCCGGGTTCCGCGGGAAACCCATCCTGAGAGCGCAGGTCCCAGCGGCCTGGGTGTGCGGACCCATTCACCTCGCTCACCATCCTGGACTCCCCGGGAGCAAGGACGCCGGCGATACGGGGTTGCTGATAAAAGCTCAAGGCTTTCCAGAGGACTCGGCCCTCCGGATCCAGCACGTGGAAATCCCGAAGGTCACCGCTGAAGTGGAACGCGAAGGGATCGCTCCCGTGATTGGTGATCACCATGTCCAGACCTTCCAGCCACTCGCCCTGCCGCACTTCGGAGGGTGCCACCAGCCTCAAGGTGATCCTGCCGCCGAAGTAGGACGCTTCCGGGGCGGACGCTGCAGGTGCAATCTGTGAATGGGCGGGGACGCCCCAGCCGATCCACACGAGCAGCGCCACCGACACTCTGATCCACTCCGGGAAAGACCGTTGCCGCCGCACGGATACCTCCTCGATCAGGGCCTTTGGTCGAGCCCGCCTGTTCTAGTAGACGGACTTCGGTGCAAACGTCCCTCTTGGGAACGGTGGGGATCACGATGCCTTTAATAATCGCTCCGGAACACATACTCCCCGAGGTTCTCCGTAGCCGGACCACCTGCCCATCGAGCGGTCCGGCTACGGACGACCTGCTAATGCCTCTCTACCGGCGCCATTCCCAGACCTCACCGTCTTCAGGATGGTTCACCGAACCAGCGAGAACAAACCCCAGTTTTTCCAGGATTCGGACGGATGCGTTCCTTTCCGGAAGCGTTTGGGCTTTGACGCGCGTCACGCCATGCTCTCTCGCCAGATCAACCAACCGTTGTGCCATACGGGTTGCGACACCTCGGCCCTCATATTCAGGGAGGGTAAAGTACGCAATTTCCACCTCACCGAGAACGGGAGGCGACTTGTACGCACAGGTCCCAACGACCGCGCCGTCCTCCTCAGCCAGGTAACCCGCCCATGGCAGCAAAGGCGATCCGTGGGGATACATGGCAATGACCGATGTACACACGTCTTTCAGCACATCGGAGCCCTGAACTTCCTGGCTAGATGCAGTCTCCTGGGTAATCGCGTGAAGGATCATTCCGATACCTTTGAAATTGTTTAGTTGAATGAAAATGCATCTTGATCAAACGATCGGCTTTCATATGCGTTTTAGCAGGTGAGAAGTTGGTTATCGCCGAACGACCCCGCGTAAAGGGGCGGACGGCCGTGCGCCGGACTCAATTGTCGCGAAATCCTGGACGGCCCGGTGTCCCTTCACTCAGTTATCAGGCGGGCGCGGGCCGCTGATCTACTCCGGCGTCGGAGCGAGCGACGCCGAACGTTCGCCCCTCTTTGCCGCGCTTTCCGCCTCGGACGCTAATCCGGTGAGGATCGATTGGCCATGGCCCTGAAATCGCCGCCAGTTGACGCTCTCCTCTTGACGCCTACAGAAGCGGCGGTATGTTGCTATAGACGCCTACAGGAACCATCTCTTGACACCGACATTGAACGCACGCCCGAACAGCGATGCTCTGCGCGGCTCACTCGACCTCCTTGTGCTCAAGACGCTCTCCCTCGCGCCGATGCACGGGTGGGGAATCAGCCAGCGTGTGCAGCAGATCTCGGATGGCGTTCTCGAGGTGAACCAGGGCTCGCTCTACCCCGCGCTGCAGCGCCTGGAGAAGGACGGACTCATCACGAGCGAATGGGGCACGACGGACAACAACCGCCGCGCGCGCTATTACAGCCTCACGAAGGCCGGCCGCAATACGCTCAGTACCGAGATCGAGAGCTGGCAGCGGTTCGCCTCAGGCCTCGAAGCCGTGCTGCGGACTTCATGATCACGCGCCGCGCCCCCACCTGCGCGAACTTCCGCCTGAGCATACCATGAGATGGCTCGACGCTGCTCGCGTGCGGCTCAGCCTGCTCTTCGGCCGCCGCGCCGTCGAGTCGCGCATGGACGAAGAGATCCACTTCCACCTCGACATGGAGACCGAGCGGCTGGTTCGCGAGAAGGGCCTCGCCCCCGCCGAGGCGCGGCGACGCGCGCTCGTCGCCTTCGGAGGTGTGGACCAGCACAAGGAGACGCTCCGCGACGGACGTGGGCTCGCCTGGCTCGGCGGGTTCGCTCTCGACTTCAAGCTCGGGCTGCGGATGCTCCGCAAGCACCTGGCGCTCTCCGTGATCGGCGGACTCGGGATGGCGGTGGCCGTCGCCATTGGCGCGGCCCTCTTCGTCTTCCTGACGTTCTACTATTCCGATCCTCCGGTGGAGGACGGCGACCGCGTAGTCACCGTGGATTACATCGATGGTGACGACTACCGGTCGACGCTCTTCGACTTCCAGTCGTGGAAGAACGAACTGGCGTCGGTCGAGGATCTAGCGGCCTACCGTACCGTGAACCGCCATCTCGAGAGTCGGATCTTCGGCTCCGGACCCGCTGAGGTAGCGGAGATGACCGCGTCAGCATTCCGAGTCGCCCGGATCCCGCCGCTGCTGGGTCGACCGCTCCTGGACTCCGATGAGGTCGAGGGCGCGCCGCCGGTGATCGTGATCGGCTACCGCGAGTGGAGTCAAAGGTTCGCGGCCGATCCAGCCGTGATCGGAAGC
>CAZUVK010000011.1:0-8712 GCA_964623785.1 uncultured Gemmatimonas sp.
ACTCCACACCTTCCAGGTCCTCGTCGATCATCCGGTTCACCGCGTTACCACCACCGCCGCCGACTCCAACTACCTTCATTAATGCATTCAGCGACATCCTGTCATCGAACTCGAACGGTGGTGTCATCGATCCAGACTAGTGCGCGGTGACTGACTTTAGCGAAACGATAGCGAAATTAGTTAGCGAATGCCTACGGTATGGACTCGCCGGGCGCGTCGCGTGACCGGAGTTCCTCGAGAGCATCGAGGTCTTCCTTCCAGACATCCCTGAGTACTCGATACCGGGAGCAGTACTCGTTGAGCCCATCGACGAGCGCCTGTAGATCCACGCCGGCGAAGTCCTCCTCGAACCGTTCAATCCGGCTCTCCTCGAACCACCGGACGGAACCGTCGTTCATCCGGATGCCGTAGCGCTGCCCGTCCGAGACGTATTCCTTCGCGCCGTCCCATGGGAGAACGTCCAGGATCTCCTGGCCTGAATAGGAACGTCGAGGGAGATAGAAACGGTCTGGCAAACGTACGGGTCGGATCTGGGGCATTGCCTTACCGGATCAGGGCGCCCCGCTCGGCATGAGGACGGCGCCCGCCAGCGCCCATCGTTGGCGCGCGTTCGATCACCTCTCTGGCGAGCGACAGATACGCCTGCGCACCCGAGGACGACGCATCATACGTAAGGACCGGCATCCCGAAGCTCGGCGCTTCGGCGAGACGGACGTTACGCGGGATCGCCGTTCGAAAGAGCCGTCCGTCGAAATGCTCACGCGCCTCGCGCAGGATCTGCTGCGCGAGCTTGAGCCGCCCGTCGAACATCGTGAGCAACACACCCTCGACCGCGAGCCCCGGGTTGAGGTGGTCCCTCACCAGCTCGAGCGTCTCGGCGAACTGTGAGAGCCCCTCGAGGGCGAAGTACTCGGCCTGTAGCGGAACGATCACCGTATCCGCCGCGACGAGGGTGTTGAGGGTGAGCACACCGAGGGTCGGCGGACAGTCGATGAGGATGTAATCATACATGTCGCGCGTCCCGTCGAGCGCTTCGCGCAAGCGGAACCGCCAGTCGGGCTGACCGACGAGCTCGGCTTCCGCACCCACCAGGCTGATCGTGCTGGGGACGACGTCCAGCAGCGGAAGGTGCACGCCGCGCAGGATCGCCGACCCGAGTGGAACGTGGTTCAGCAGCACGCCGTAAATCGTCGACTTCGTGGACCGGTTGTCGACACCAAGGCCGCTGGATGCGTTGCCCTGGGGGTCCATATCGATGACGAGGACGCGCTTCTCGGCGGCGGCGAGGCTCGCGCCGAGGTTGATGGCGGAAGTCGTCTTTCCGACCCCGCCCTTCTGGTTGGCGATTGCGATTACGTGAGACATTTACGACGGTCGACGGGTAGGCGGCCCCGAGTGAATGGAGTGCGTCGCTAATGTTGCGGGGCGGGTTCTCTTCGCACAAGGGCAGATCGAGGTCAATTTTCGTGGCGCGTTGACAACGGGGTACTTGCGGAGGGCGTGGGGGGAAGCGGTGGGCGCGGAGAACCGAGACGGTTATCCCGGTTGTCCGCGTCTTGCATCGCTGGGGCCAATCTCAACGAGTCCACCGAGTACCTGGAGGATCGCGCATGTCGCCACGGGGATGGAGCCGAAGGGACGAGCGGAAGTACGCCAGCATTCGCGAGGGGGCGATCGAGCGAGGGGCGACCGACGAGCGCGCGTCCGAAATCGCCGCGCGTACGGTCAACAAGGCGCGCCGCGAGGAGGGCCGGACACCGCGCAGGACGACCCAGGGGACGGGAAACCCGAACCGAAGTCTCGATGAGCGGACGAAGGACGAGTTGTACAACCGCGCGAAGGAACTCGGCATCGACGGACGGAGCCGGATGACCAAGGCCGAGCTGGTCGCCGCCATCCGCAAACGCTGACCCGGTACGCCACGGATGGCGCGAACGCGGAAACGCGGCCCGGCCGGCAAGGGATCGCTACGGGAGTACCGGAAGAAGCGGGACTTCTCCCGCACGACCGAGCCGGCGGGCGGGCGGCGGCGGGACGCGCGTGGCGGACTCCGGTTCGTCGTCCAGAAGCACGACGCCACCCAACTCCACTTTGACCTGCGGCTGGAGATGGACGGGGTGATGCGGAGCTGGGCGGTGCCGAAGGGTCCGTCGCTCGATCCCGCGGAACGGCGCCTTGCGGTCGAGGTCGAGGACCATCCGATCGAGTACAACGACTTCGAGGGGACCATCCCCCAGGATGAGTACGGGGGCGGCACGGTGATGATCTGGGATCGGGGGACGTACGCCCCGAACGACCTCGCCGCCGGCGAATCCCCGGATGACGCCGCACGCCGCGCCTATCGCGAGGGGGAGATCTCCGTGACCTTCGACGGGGAACGCCTGCACGGGGCGTTCACGCTCGTGCGGACGGATGAGGTCGAGGGCGGCCCGAAGTCGAAGTGGCTGTTGATCAAGCGGACGGACGAATCCGCGAAGCCGGGGTCGAAGATCACGGGCTCGGCGATGCGGTCCGTGACCACGGGCAGGACGATGAAGGAGATCGCGGCCGGCAAGGGCGGCGCGCGCCAATGGCATTCCAACCGGTCGAAGCTTCCATCGTTCCAGCCGATGCTCGCGACCGCAGGGAAGCCCGTACCAGCAAGCGAGGAGTGGGTCTACGAGGCCAAGTACGATGGCGTCCGCATCCTGGCGTTCGTGACGCCGAACGAGGTGGCGCTGATGACCCGGAACGACCTCGACCGCGCACCGCAGTTCCCGGAAGTCGTGGCCGCCCTGCGCGAGCTCCAGGAGCAGGTCGGCGAGCCGTTCGTCGTCGACGGCGAGCTGCTGCCGATCGTGAACGGGAAGATCGGTCGGTTCGAGCACCTGAAGGGTCGCATCCACTTGGGTGACCCGGAGTTGGTCGAGCGGCTCGCGGAGGAGGAGCCCGCCGCCCTCGTCCTCTTTGATTGTCTCCTCCGGGACCGGAAGATCTTCCTCGACGAGACCTGGACCGAGCGCCGGAAGGAGCTCGAGGACCTGCTGTCTGGTCGCGAATCGAAGTCCATCCGGATCTCCGAGAAGAGCGACGATCGGGACGCGTTGCTGAAACGCGCCAGACGGGAGGGATGGGAGGGCATCATCGCCAAGCGCCGGGCCTCGCGATACCGCCCGGGGGTGCGCACGCCCGACTGGCGAAAGCTGAAGATCGAGAACCAGCAGGAGTTCGTCGCCGGGGGATGGACAGAGCCGCGCCGTTCCCGACCCTACCTGGGCGCGCTCCTGCTCGGGTATTACCAGGATGGCGACCTCCTCTACGCGGGGCACACCGGGACAGGCTTCTCGAACGCCGTGCTCGCCGACATGCACCGGCGATTGAAACCGCTCGAGCGGAAGACCTCGCCATTCCGGGATCCCCCGAAGACGAACGAGAAGGCGCACTGGGTGAACCCGAAGCTGGTCGTCGAGGTGAAGTTCAACGAGTGGACGCGCGAGGGACGGCTGCGACAGTCCGCGTTCCTCGGGATCCGCGATGACAAGGAGGCGAAGGACGTGACACGCGAACCGTCCGCGGCGCCGGAAGTGGTGCTGGCGGAATCCGGGAAGGGATCGCGCGCGTCCGAATCGAGGAAGCCCAGAAACCCGGTCGCGGCGCGGCTACGCGAGCTCGCGGCGACCGACGGCGAAGGCGAACTCGACCTCGGCGGGGGCGGGAAGCTCCAGGTCACGAGCCTGACCAAGGTCTTCTACCCGAAGACGGGCCACACGAAGGACGACCTCCTCACGTACTACGCGCGGATGGCCGACCACATCCTCCCCTGGATGGAGGACCGCCCGCTCGTCCTGAAGCGCTACCCGAACGGCGTGGACGGCGAGTCGTTCTACCAGCAGGCGGCCCCCGACAGCGTGCCGCCCGGCGTGCGGGTCGGGAAGGTCCGGCTCGGCGACAGCGACCAGCGGCGACTCATCGGCGGCAACCTCGCGACGCTCCTCTACACGGTCCAGCTCGGCGCCATCTCGTACGACCCCTGGCACTCGCGCGTCACCGCGCTGAAGAGTGCCGACTACTCGATCCTGGACCTCGACCCCGGCCCGGGCGCGACCTTCCGCCGCGTCGTCCAGGTCGCGCGGTGGGTCGGCGAGGAGATGGACGAGCTCGGTCTGCGCGGAGCGATCAAGACCTCCGGGTCCACCGGGATCCACATCTTCCTGCCGCTCGTGCCGCGCACGCCGCTCGACGCGGCGACGCTCGTGGCCCGCATCATCGCCACCCGCGTCGCGGAGAAGCACCCGAAGGAGGCCACCGTCCAGCGGATGACGAAGAAGCGCCCTCGCGGCACCGTGTACGTCGACTTTCTGCAGAATATCCTCGGGAAATCCGTGGCCGGCGTCTACGCGGCGCGCGCGAAGCAGATGCCCACGGTTTCCACGCCGCTGCGGTGGGATGAACTCACTCCGGACCTCGACATGCGGGAGTTCACGGTGGATACGGTGCCCGAGCGGGTGGCGGAGATCGGGGATGTGTGGGGGCGGGATATGAAGAGGCCAAACCGGTTGGGAGATATCGCCAAGGAGTAGGTAGGCAGCTCATCCACTTCGCTGGTCTGGTGCCAGGCCCAAAGCCATCGACTGAAGCGCCGCTCAGTTGGCCATCATTATTATGGCCAGGAAGATCATGGCGAAGACGGAGGAGATGATGATCACGATCACGTTTGCGGTGACCTCGTTCATTGCGACAGGATCGAGCTCCATGTCGGCCAACTCGGCGTTGAGCCGTTCCCTGAAAGCAGTCGCCTCATCGGGGGGAAGGGTGGCCGCGAACTCCTTGACTCGACGGGACAGGTCTCGTTTCAACATCGACACCCGCCACGATCGCCCCTCCCGCGCCGCTTCATTGACTTCCCTGACGTGCATGTCGGCGAGCGTGAATATCTCGATCGGCTTGGGCGGTCTGGAAAGCTGAACGTTGTCCATATCGGTTCGACGGCGTTAGTTGAGATAGTACGCTTCCGTTCCTCAAAGATACGCGGGAGGTCCGTCACTTCCCAAAGGACCCTGAGAATTGGCTCCACGCCCGCGTCCACTGCGAATGTCGCGGGTTGGTGAAAACCTCCACCCGGGCGAAACCCGCTCTAAAGACTCACGACGTACAGCGACACGCCCACCGGAATCCCCACCCAGTATTCCCTCGGCATGATCCACAGCCAGCTCGGCCGATGCCACCACGCGTCCTCCGCCGTGAACCGCCGCGCGCCGAATTCCGGGTTGAAGACGAACCAGAGGTAGTCCTCGGCGATCCAGAAGAGGATCAGGAAGCTGATCAGGCGGCACTCCGCTATCCAGCTCGGCTCAACCAGCAGGAGTAAGTACGGAAGGTGGAGGAAAAGGACCACGAAGACGTGGACGTAGAAGTGGTAGCCGGTAAGCGGCCGCGACCCCATCAGGAGATCCGTCCATCGGTTCTCGACCTTCCAGGTGGGAAGGCCGGCGGCCCATCCCTTTCCGCCTTCGATCTGGATCTCCAGGAGCGCGAACACCGACGCGCATGCGAACACCGCGCCAGCGAAGAGGAGATGGGGAAGCATGGCGCTCCGATCCCTTGAGTGGACGATGGCTACCCTCGGACGGCGCGGAACGCTAACCCGGGCCCCGCAACCCGGGCAACCGCGCCCATTGCCCGCGCTTCAGCGCGTTCGCGAAACGGTGCGACTCGTTTACCGACCCTTTTCCACTTCGTCACGAAAGGTTGACGGGAGGGGGCGATCGTCATGGTGTCCGCGCCGCGAATGCGGCCGGGCCCGACCGTCCCGGGCCGGGTGGGGCGAGGCCGGTGGAGCGGTGATACCCGGTGGAAGGACCACATCGTGGGCAGACCGATCCTGGTCGTTTCGGCATCGACGGGGACTGGCCACCGCCGCGCAGGGGAAGCGATCCGCGAGAGGTTCGTGAGCTGCGCACCGCCTGCTTACGTCGCGCACGTCGACCTTCTCGACCTCGCCCCGCGGTGGATCCGCGCCACCGTCGGCAACGGATACGAGTTGCTCGCGACGCACACGCCGCGGATCTGGGATCAGCTCTACCGCCGCAGCGACGTTCCCTCCCCGGACCTCGCTCGATGGGGCCCCGCGATCCACCGCACGCTCTTCCGGGAATTCCGACGTCTCCTCCTCTCTCGTGACTGGGGCGCGTGCGTCTGCACGCACTTCCTCCCCGGTCAGCTCGCCGCAGGAACGCCCGGCGCCCCATGGTTCGCCATGGTCGTGACCGACCTGACGCTCCATCACTTCTGGTCACAACCCCGCGTACCTCAGTACTTCGTCGCGAATGTCGGACTCGCGGACGGATTGCGGGCCCGCGTGCCCCGGTCGGCGGTGGACGTCACAGGGATACCGGTGTCGCAACGGTTCGCGGAAGCTCCGTCGCGCACCGAGGCCCGGGCCGCCCTCGGACTCCCGCCCGACGCGCCCACGGTGGTGGTGATGGGTGGCGGACTCGGGACCGGCATCGAGGCGATGGCGACGTCCGTTGTCCAGGCGAACGCGCCGGGCCTCCGGGTCGTCGCGGTCTGTGGGCGGAATGAGGAAGCGCGGAAGCGCCTCGAGGATCTGGCGCGCGAACACGACCACCTCACCGTCCGTGGCTTCGTGACCGATGTGGAGCGGTACTTCGCCGCCGCCGACGTGATCGTAACGAAACCGGGCGGCCTCTCGACCGCTGAAGCGCTGGCTGTCGGCCGCCCACTCATCCTCACCCGTCCGATCCCCGGTCAGGAGGAAGGGAACATTCGCGTGCTGCGCGATGCCGGCGTCGCCTCCGAGGCGCGCGATCCGGCCGCACTACGCCGCGCGGTCGAGGATGCGTTCGCCGATCCGCTCCGCCTTCAGCGAATCACGGCGGCCGCCGCGGCGCTCGGACGCCCCTGGGCCGCCGACGAGATCGTTAGACACGTGCGGACCCGCGGCACCCTCGGCGCCGCCGCGTAGTCCATCGACCTTTGAGGCGAGATGCCATGGCCGATGCAATTGACAGAATGCGATCCGCCGCGAGTCAACCTTCCTGGAGGCACTCAACGCGACGGTCTTCGGCGACCCGGCCGAGAGCGTGGCCCTCCCCGTGATCACTCGCGAGGAGGGCTTTCCCCATCGAGATCGCGGTCGCGATCCCGACACAACCCGGAGTGCTTCATGCCAGTAGCCAGTCGCGTCGTTCTCCTCGTCATCGACGGCCTCAAGGCGGCCGACCGATACGAATCGAACATGCCCGCTCTCGCCGACCTCTTCTTCCGCTTCGCCTCCACTTCCCACGCCACCACCGTCACCCCCAGCGTCACCGCCGCCGCCATGACGTCCCTCTTCTCGGGCGTCGACCCGCGCGTGCACGGGGTGACTGATCGTTTCGGCGTCCCCGCGAACCCCGCGCGCTTCACGCCAATCACGCGCGCCCTCGCGGCCGAGAATCTCCCGGTAACGGTCGTGTGTCGTCAAATCTCCCCCGCATGCGGATGGATCGCGCGACGGATCGGCGCGGTTGCCGGGGTCTCCGACGCGCGCTTCGGCGGCCGGAACGCAAAGGAGATCCTGGACGCCGCGGCGCCGGTCCTCGCGACGCAGCGCCGGGGTCTCATCTTCATGCACTGGCCGGACGTCGACGACGTCGGACACGCACACGGGTGGCGCTCGGCCGAGTACGCGCTCGCCACGCGCGAGGTCGACGAGTCCGTTCGACGGCTGACTCGGCTCCTGTCTCTCGACTCCGACCCGTCCACCCTCCTCATTATCTGCGCCGACCACGGCGGCGGAGGGATGCAGCCCTGTGAGCACGACAGCGACCATCCGTCGGATACGACGATCCCGATCGTGATCGCCGGCGCCGCCGCCAGGTCGACGACGATCGCGCCGGGGGCGTCGCTCCTCGACATCCCGCCGACGGTGCTGTGGAGCCTGGATGTCGCGGTGCCCGCGAACTACTCGGGGAGGGTGCTGCGGGAGGCGTTCGCAGCCCGGGCGGCAGCGGCCTGAGGCGGGACGGGGTGGGTGGATGACCGACGGCGGCCCGGCCCCCTCCGGTACACGGGAGCGCGCCGAACTCATCCCGCGGGGTCAAGCCCTTCGTCAAACAGATACCGGAAGAACCGCTCCGGCGATTCCAGAAAATCCCGCGTGACCCGGTAGTGGTCGCTTTCCCGGTAGTCGATCTCCTCGATCCGTCCGCCATCGAGGCTCAACACCGTGGCGCCGGGAAACGCGAGAAGCATCGGCGAGTGCGTCGCGATGACGAACTGCGCGATGCGTGGTGTCGTCAGCTGATGCAGAATCCGCAGGAAGACGAGCTGCCGCTGCGGGGAGAGAGCAGCTTCCGGTTCATCCAGGATGTACAGCCCATCCTCGAACCGGTGGCTGAAGAGCGAGAGAAACGCTTCGCCATGCGACTGGGAGTGGAACGATCGACTTCTGTAGCGGCTGAAGTTCGTGCCGGTGGTCTCGAGCCAGGTAGCGAAGTTGAAGAACGTCTCCGCCCGAAGGAAGAAGCCGGCGGTCACCTTCTGGCGCCAGTGGAGAGCCAGGGCGGAACCCAGGCGGGCGCCGTCGTCATCCGGCGAGTACCGGTTGCTTCGGTTACCTCCCCCGCCGGAGAACCCCGCGCTCCAGGCGAGGCCCTCCAGCAGCGTCGATTTCCCCGAGCCGTTCTCGCCGACCAGGAAGGTGACGGGGGTCGTGAACCGGAGATCCAG
>CAZUVK010000011.1:8722-18683 GCA_964623785.1 uncultured Gemmatimonas sp.
TGCTCGATCACGCGGGTGGGCGTGAGCGGGATCGTTGTGAACCGGAGATCCAGGCCATTCGCGACAACAGGGATGTCGAACGGATGGCGGTCGGGGTCGATCCGATCCTCCCGTAGCGCGAGATGCGTCAGGAAAGGACTACCCGGGAAGGCGTTCATGGACGGCGAGAGCCTTCCCCGGTCGGCTCGCGCTTTCGCGCTCCGCCCGATTCGTGGCTCGGTGTGTCGACACGCACCGATCGGCGCCTCCCGTCAGGGCCAGAGCATCCGCCAGTCGAGGGAATATTCATCCGTCCCCCACATGATCCGCAGCCGCCCCGAGGGCACGGCGTACTCGGCCCCGGCGGCATCGGGCTCCAGCACGATCACCAGGCTCTCCATGGGTTCCGCGAGCGCACGGTGCCGGACCGGCGTCCGGCCGAAGTCCCGGGAGGCGTCGTAGTCGGTCCCCCACTGACGGGTCTCCTCGCTCACGACGAGTTCACCGCCGTCCGGCGTGGGCAGCAGGAAGAGCGTGTACTCGCCGCGTGGGAGGTCCAGGTCTCCGATCCGCATCTCGACGTCGAGCATCAGCGTGGTCGCCCAGTTCGCGCCGAGGCGCCACACCTCGCCGTAGGGGACGAGCGCGCCGAAGACGGTGCGGCCGCGCGCGTGCGGCTGGCCGTAGTCGATGACCATCCGCGAAGGGCCCGAATGGGCCGGCGTCGCGGTGAACCACTGCCAGTTCTCGCCACGCCCGCGCAGGAGCCTGCCGTCGAACGCCACGCTCGTCGTCACGCGTCCGCTCGGCGCGACGTTGGGGCGCGCGGGCTCCTGCTGCGACGCGGCGGGGGCCGCGAACGCGAGCAGGGCCGGGAGTGCGACCGCGGGTAGAAGCCCGAGGGCTCTTGGGATAGGCATTGGTGCTCGGCGAAGGCTGTTCAGAGGTAAGTGTCGCCCGCCGGGTCGTTCCCGGCGGCGATCGGAAATCATGGGGACGATACCCGTCCCCTGGGCGATGGGACCAGTGCCGCGAATCAGAGGTTCCCGAACCATGCGACCGATGCCGCATCTCGCCGCCTGGCGTTGGTCATCGTCTGGCGGACTCGCGCGCGTCCTGCCGCGCCTCACGCAGGAACGCGGTGATCAGGCGCGCGGTCTCCTCCGGTTGTTCCTGCTGGATCCAATGGCCCGCGCCCTCAACCATGTGTACCCCCCGCATGTCGGTGCATGCCTCGTCCTGCATGCGCTCCAACGCCCCTGGGCTCTGGTAGCTGCCCCAGTCGGCCGAGCCCGCGATGTACAGCGACGGCTGGTCGATGGTCAGGCCCGCGTACATCTGCTGTTCGGCGGCGCCGATCCCTCCCGAGCGGTACCAGTTGAGGCCGCCCTGAAAGCCGGTGCGCTCGAACTCCTCCACGTACACCTTCAAATCGCGTTCGGGAAGCCAGGTGTTGGCCGCGATCTGCTCAGGCGTAGGCATGTGCGGGGCCGCGGTCTCGGCCATCCCCTTGTCCCGATCCATGATGTAGTAATCGGGCATCATGGCCATGACCTCAGCGGTCCGCTCCGCCAGACGGAACGGGCGGTTCGACGGGAAGTCGGCGCTCTTGAAGTGATGGTACGCGCGCAGAAAATCGTGCAGGCCCTGAGGCGGATGCCACAGGTCCTCGTTCGCTTCCCGGGTTCGGTAGTAGGTCTGATAGTGTTTGCGCGGCCGCGGAAGGGCTGCCAGTGCCACGTCCAGACTCGGCCCCGTCGGTCCGCCGCCCCGAGGCGGATTCTCGACGGTGTCGAACGGGATGGACGCGGAGCCTCCGAAAGGTGCGCTCATGAGCACGACCGACCGAAAGACATCGGGCCGGGCCAGCGCCAGCCGTGCCGCGATCGGCGCGCCGAAGTCGTGCCCGACGAGGGCAGCGACGGATCTGTAGCCGAAGGCGTAGACGAGCCCGAGAGCGTCGCGAGCGAGGTTCAGCCAGCGGAACGAGGCGAGGTCTCCGTCATAGTCCGGGTCCCAGCCCGTGGTCCGCCCATATCCCCGCTGGTCAGGCACGATCACGTGATAGCCCTCCTCCGCGAGCGGGCCCATCATGTTGCGCCAGCTGAAGGCGAGCTCGGGGAACCCGTGCAAAAGGAGCAGCGCGGGCCGGCCGGGGGTCTCGAATCCCGCCTCCAGAACGTGCATCCGAAGCCCGTTGATGTTCTCGACGAAACGGGACCTCACACCGGCCGGAAGCACGTCCGCGGGCAGTGGGTCGAGCGGGACCTGGCGGGTCGGTCCGGAACCCGTCGGATTCTCGAGGCTGATGCCGGCCGCCATCGCCGCGAGCGGGTGGCCCCCCACGAGCGCGGCGGCCCCGATCCCCGGAAGGCCCTGAAGGAGTTGACGACGGGAGAGCGACCTCGGCATGGCGATTGGCTCCTGATGGGGAGTTGACTCGTTCAGTCCGGAACCGGATGGATACAATTGGTGCGTCCTGTACGGCTCTGGTCAAGCCGGATGATAACGGAACCCGCGGGCGACGGCCGGCGAGACAAGCACGTGGAGCATTGGCAACAGCCTTCCTCGCGGATCCTCTGACGCGGGCCTTCATCTCGGCTTGACCCCGCCGAATGCGGCGAACACGCTGTTCTTGTGGAGCACTTCCAGCCCTCCGAATCCCACCTCCCGGAGCAGGTCGACCTGGTACATGAGCGGCCTCGGCGTATCCTCCTTCTCGATGTAGGAGAACACCTCCTCCCGGTAGGCTTCCCCTTTCAGTCCCGCCAGGTATTGGCCGTATCGCTCGCGCATCAACGCCTGAACGGCCGGATTGGAGTGCTCGACCAGGTCGGAGATCCAGATCGTGCCCCCGGGCCGGAGGGCGCCGTGGAGGTTGGCGAAGACGCTCGCCCATTCCTCGTCGGTTCGCAGGTGATGCAGTGAGGCAGCCGCGACGATGATGTCGTAGCGCTCGTTCTCCAGCGTGAGGTGCCGGATATCCGCCTGATAGGTACGACCGGCCTTCGGAGTCACCTCCGCGATACGCGATTGGGCCCGCTCCAGCATCGGCAGGCTCAGGTCGACGAGGTCGATCTCCAGGTCAGGCAGGAGTTCCAGGAGCTTGAGCGCGTAATTCCCCGCGCCGCACCCGACGTCGAGCGCCCGCGCCGCGTCGGGATTCGTGGCCGCCGCCACTCGCGCGATAAGCTCCATCACCAGCGGCGCGTCGATCGTCGCGCTCTGCCCGGTCTCGAGATTCGAGAATCGCTCCACGTCCTGGTCGAACCGCAGGCGAATGTCGTCGACCGTCGATTTCTTCTTCACTCCACTATCCCGGATTCAGGCACGTAAGTCCGTCGAGACGATTGAACCGCCACCGCGTCGAAATCATGCACAATCCCGTATTCTCCGCCAGCCTTGCCGAGGACCGGCGGCCGAATTCCGGCTGGTCTGTGTCTCGGTCGACGTCCCGCGGGACGTCGTACAGGCTCCGCGCCCCTCCCCCTTGACGCTCGACAGAAGCCCGGGTATCGTAGCATACGATGCACCCTTGCCACTCGACAGGAGAAGCCCGTGACCCTACCCGCCTCCGATGTGGTCCAGGGGACCCTGGACCTGCTGATCCTCAAGACCATCTCCCTCCAGCCGATGCACGGATGGGGGATCTCGCAGCGCATACAGCAGCTTTCGAAGGATGTGCTCCAGGTGAACCAGGGCTCGCTCTACCCCGCCGTCCACCGGCTGGAACGCAAAGGGCTGATCGCCTCGGAGTGGGCGGTGACGGAGAACAACCGGCGGGCGAAGTACTACCGGCTGACCGCCGCCGGGAAAAGGCAACTCGCGACGGAGCTGGAGAGCTGGGCGGTCTTCACCGGGGCGGTCGGTCTGATCCTGCGGGCGGAGCCAGGGAGCGCTGGATGAGCGGGTTTCGTCGATTCGCCGCGGTTGTTGGCCGGTTCCTCGGGCTGGGTCAGACGGAACGTCAGGAGGTGGAGCTGGAAGATGAGCTCCGGTTCCATATCGAGATGCAGACCGAGGAGAACCTCCGGCGGGGGATGACCTCGGAAGACGCGCGGCGGCGTGCCGTTCTACTCTTCGGCGGTGTCGAGGGCCACAAGGAGGCGAGCCGGGATCTCCGTCGGGTACACACACTCGACGACCTCGCGCGGGGCGTCCGATACACCGTGCGGTCGCTCCGCCGCGCGCCGCTTGCCGCCCTGACGATCGTGGCGACGGTCGGACTCGGTCTCGGCCTGGTCGCCGCTGTCTTCACGATTCTCAACGCGTATATCTTCCGCGCGGACGAGGTGCGCGAGCCCCACGAGCTATTCGCGGTCGAACGCGAGCGATCCGCCAACCTGGCGCCCGATCCCTTCACCCACTCGTCGTACGAAGCGCTCCTCCGCGAGACAAGCATATTCACCGATGCCTTCGCGACGACACAGGCTACCGACGCCTGGATCGAAGGCCGCAGGATGGAGGGCCCGCTCGTCACCGGGAACTTCTTCCACGTCCTCGGCGCCGCCGCCGCCCTCGGACGCGTCCTGACCCCGGCGGACGACGAGCCGGGCAGCCCGCCGGCCATCGTACTCAGCCATCTGACCTGGACCCGGGAGTTCGCAAGAGATCCCGGTCTGATCGGCGGAACCGTCCGGGTGAACGGGACCCCATTCCGGGTGGTGGGGGTGATGCCGGAGGGTTTTCGCGGACTCGCGCCGGTGGCCGCGCCGGACTTCTGGGTGCCGCTCTCGCTGCTGAACGAGATCGGCCGCACCGAAGGCATCTCCGTAGACGAAGCCGGCCTCGAAATTGTCGGGCGGCTGAACCCCGGGCTGGCGCCCGGCCAGGCGATCGCGGAGCTCCGCGCGTGGGACGCGAGTCAGGCTGCCGAGCGCTTCGGGGATCGCCCCGCCGCGACCCTCAACCTCGCACCGAGGCAGGGTACCATCCCGCTGTCGGCCGAGACGATGCTGATGTTCACGCCGATCTTCTTCGCGTTCGGCCTCATCCTGCTGATCGGGTGCGCGAACGTCGCCAACCTGCTCTTCGCGCGCGGGGTCGCCCGTCAGCGCGAGCTTGGCATCCGGCTGGCGCTCGGGGCGTCGCGGGGCCGTCTGGTCTGGCAGCTTCTCACCGAGAGTCTCTTCCTGGCGCTGATCTCCGCCGCGCTCGCATTCGGGATCGCGCGGGGCGTCCTCCGGGGCGTCGTCTACGCGGTGACCAGCACCTTTCCGCCGGACCTGGGTGACCTCCGTCTCGCCATTCCACCGGCGGACTGGCGCGTCGTGCTCTTCCTCCTCGCGGGCGCGATCGCTTCAACCCTCTTCTTCGCACTCGCGCCTGCGCTCCAGGCCACGCGGCTGGAGCTGGTGCGGGCGATTCGCGGCGAGGTGGTGCGTGATGCCCGACCCGGCCGCACCCGCGACGCGCTCATCACGATTCAGGTGACCGGATCCGCGTTGCTCCTCATCTGCGCGGTCGTGTTCCTTCGTGGCTCGCGGGAGGCGGCGGCGGTCGATCCCGGAATTCGCACCGCTGACATCGTCAACGTGAGCGTCCTGAACGAGCAGAGGCGCGGGGCGATTCTCGACATCGTGGAGAGCGAGCCGATTGTCGCATCGGTGGCGGCCGCCTCGCCGAGCCTGTTGTACGGACTCCCCGCGTTCGTGGACGGCGCCGGCGCCGGCGCGAATGGTGGCACCGCGGTCAGGTACCAGTACGTCTCGCCGGAGTACTTCGGGATCCTCGGAATCGATCTCGTGCGCGGCCGTGGCTTCACGCCAGCCGAGCGCGGCGCGGATGCGGGTGTGGCGGTGGTGTCCGAGAGCACCGCGCGCGAACTGTGGCCGGGCGCCGACGCCGTCGGGCAGCTCCTTCGACTCGAGCCGGATCCAACCATCCTGGCGGAGAGCCGGGATGACCCGCCAGCGCTCCCCGGGGCCGCCGTCGTCATCGGAATCGCGAGGGACGTGGCCGGTTTCCGGCTCGGTGGCTTCAGGATGAGCGGAGCCGATGTCTACATGCCGATCGACCTCGACGCGCCCGGCGCGTTGCTGACGATGCGCGTGCTCGCCGACCCCGAACGCGCGCGCCATGTGCTCGTGGATCAGTTCGCGGCGATCGATCCGAACATGGCCGAGGTCGAGACGCTGCGGGCGATGGCCAACGCGGAGGCCTACCTGCTGGGGATTCCCTTCTGGCTGACCCTCATGCTCGGAGGGCTGGCGCTCCTGCTGACGTTGTCGGGGCTGTTCAGCGTGATCTCCTACCTCGTCGAGCGACGCTCTCGGGAGATCGGTGTGCGGATGGCGCTTGGCGCGACACGCCGGGGCATCGCCGCGCTCGTGATCTCCCAGTCGATCCGTCCTGTCGGCATCGGCCTGTTCCTCGGCGTTGGGTTCACGGCCGCGCTCGGGGCGGTGATTCTGGCGACGCCGGCCGCCGAGCAGATCGGGACGAGCGTCCGCATGCTCGATCCCGTAGCGTACGCCGTCGGCCTGTTCTGGATCGTCGCGGCGTGCGCGTGCGCGGCGCTGGTTCCGACACTGCGCGCGGCGCGGATCGATCCGGCGGGCGCGCTCAGGCAGGATTGACCGGGCATTCACCTCCCACATGATCGCGGATCCGCCGCAAGGCCGGTTGGGGACCACCGACTGCGCTCGGCCGACGAAGCGTCACCGACGGTTCAGTCCGCAGGGAAGATCACCGTCTCCTGACCGACCTCCACCTCGCCGTACCGTAGATCGCCGGCGCGCTCGTAGACGTGCAGGACGGCCCCTGTCGTGTTGAACTGCGTGTCCATGAGCCGGAACCCGCCCGGAGCGGCCCCGTCACCGAATAGCCGCTTTCCGCCCCCGACCACCACCGGGAACCACCAGATTCGCAGCTCATCGACGAGTCCGTGCCTCAGCAGCGTCTGAAGAAGGTCACTGCTTCCATGGACCTGGATCTCGTCGCCTTCCCCCGCCTTGAGCTTCCTGACCTCCTCGACGACGTCGCCCTCGAGCAGGTGCGAGTTGTTCCAAGCGAGGTGATCGAGGGTCCGGGAAGCGACGAACTTCGGCCGGGTGTTGAGGGCGGTGGCACTCTCGTCCGCCGGATCGGTGGCATTGGGCCACGAGTTCGCGAATATCTCGTACGTCTTGCGGCCGAGGAGAAAAGCGCCAGCGCGGGCCGTCCATTCGGTCATGATCTCGACGAAGGTCTCGTCGAAGTACGGCACCAGCCAGCCGCCGTGTTCGAAACCGCCCTCGCGGTCCTCGTCGGGACCACCGGGCGCCTGCATGACTCCATCCAGAGTCAGGAAAGTGCCGGCAACCAGCTTCCTCATGCGCTTCTCCTTGTGATCGTCGTGGGTCGCGGCTCGGTGTGACTCGTCGATTGGTCGAACGGGCGGGCTTGAAATCGACAGGGTTTGTTCGGAGCAACCGGTGGTATCGATGCATTGGAAGGAGATCCACCGATATCAGTTCCTGGACGGCCGGGCTGAGCGTCAATCTCGCATCCTGAGAGTGTGCGCTCCACGGTGCGATCAGCAGGAAGAGGAAGCGCGATGCGATGGGCCGGTGAGGCGGAGTAGCGAGTAGGAAGGATGTGACTGGAGCATACCTGATTTGTCGTTCTGGTCGCGAACGGAGCATATCCGCTTGACCAGGCGAACCCGCGGTGAATGAATTCCCCGGCCCTTCGAGAGTTCCATCCACAATGAGGCCGATGGTTCAGCCAATCCGCAAACGAAGTGCGCCGGAATCGCCGCCCCACTCTCGAACCGCCCTGTCGGTTACATTTCTCGATCGCCTGGAGTTATTCTGGACGGTCGTGCTCGACGCGGCGATGATATTCGCGTCGTTGGTTGTGAGGCACTGGTTGCTTCTTGCGTTGGATCGATTTGGCGCCGAAAATGAGTCTTGGGTGACCGGCGCTGTACTGCTGATCGCCGATTTTGGGTTGGTGGGAACGGTTCTCGTCATCACGGTGTTCGACCTTCTGAAGCGCTTGCGAAACGGCTACCGTCGAACGACGGAGGTGTAAGATGCAGAGGTCACGGTTCAGCGTCATTGACATCGCGCGCGAGTCCATCTCGGTGTTCATCTGGTCCCAGGTGTCCCGGGGCCTCTTCCGGATGCGCATCCTTGCGCTGGCGGCATTCTCCTGCGCGTTCTGGGCCGTGGCCCTGGTTGTCGCCTCCTGGCTCTTCGCCTGGGGGTACGGATGGGTCGCGATCCTCTCGCTCGGGGCTTGGGGCGTCATCGCGGCCCCCGCGGTGCTCCTTCAGTCCGCGCTCATGCTCGATGTCGCGTTCCTCCTGATCGCGAAGCGCTCCATCATGTTCCCCGCCCTCGAAGCGGCCTGGGGACCGATGGCGCGGCCCGACGACGGACTTCGCGCCTGGGGAGGATTGTTCCTCTTTGGCGCCTACACCTCACCTCTCAACGCCCTCTCGGTGTGGTGTTACGGCGTGCTTATTCGAGTTCCGCCGCGTGTTCGCGTCGGAAGGATTCACCCGGAGGAACCGACGGTCGACTCGCGCTACTTTGAGGTCGCTCAGAGCGAAATATGGGCGGCTCTGGCGCAAGAGAAATCAGATCGGCCCATGGCGCACGTGTAAGCGCCGTCCACGGAATGGGAAGAAACCCCCGGCTCATAGTCGGGGGTTTCTTGTATCGCCCGCCTCAGGACGCCGGCGGCTCCGGCCAGAGCATCGCCTGCATCCCGGTTGGCGGCGCGGCCCTCTCGAGCGTGGCCCCCGCGCCCAACGCGATCCGCGTCAGCAGCGCCTCGAGGTCGGCCGGGATCAACCGACCCGCGTCGACATCGCCCGCCCCCGCGGCGAGTATCGCGTGGCGGATCTCGTCGAAGCCGAGCACGGGCCGTTCGTCGCGGAAGCCGCGCTCCACGAGGAAGTCCCGCAGCGCCTCGAGGTTGCCGGCGCGGAACCTCGGGACCACGCCGCTCGCGAGCTGGGCCAGTAGTTCGCCCGCGTCGCCGCCCACCGTCTCGCACAGCTCGTCGACCCGGTCGATGAACCGATCGGAGACCGCGTCGCTCTCGATCAGCGCCTGCCGATCCACCTTCCGCCCGCGTCCGATCCGCAGCGACGTCAACGCGACCTCCGCCGCCGCCGCGTTCGCCAGCAGCCGCTCGCGGACCGCGGGCTCGAGGAGCGAATCGCCCGCTCGCTCGAGCATCGACCGCAACTGACCCCACGTGGCGACCCGGAGATCGGCGACGATGAACCGCAGCACGCCGAGGTCCTCGACGAGGTACCAGGGGTGCAACGCCGCGGCCGACCCGGCGGGATCGACGGCGGGGATGGGGATGTGGCCGGGGATCTCGAGATGCGTCACGTTCGAGGGGAACGCCGGAGCAGGTGGCGCCGGCGGTGCCGCCAGCAGCGTATCCGGGTCGACCTTGCCTTCCAGCGCCCGGACCTCCGCGAGGTCGATCCGTGCCCACTCGACATCCGCCGCGTCCAGCGCGCGGCCCCAGCGGGCTACTTCGTCCGGCTGCGCCGTGAAGTAGAAGACCTGTCGACCCGCCTCGGCGAGCTTGATCACCGCGTCCATCATCGCCGCCGCGCGCTCGTCGTCGCTGTTCGCGAGCGTTTCGTCCAGCAGCAGCGGAAGCGCGACCCCCGACTCCAGGGATTCCACAAAGGCGAGCCGCACCGCGAGCAGCAGCTGCACGCGCGTCCCGCTCGACAGCTGGTCCAGCGAGTATCCGCGTTCGTCGCGCGTGTCGATCGCTCGGAAGGAGCCGGATTCCGCGTCGTCTACCCGGAGCAGGTAGGCGTCGCGGGTGATCGAGCCCAGCAGCTCGTTGGCGCGCTCGAAGACCCGGGGGCGATGCTCGCGGCGGGTCTCGCGCTCGACAAAATCGACGAGAGTGGCCGCCACGGCCGAGCGGAGATCGCGCTCGCGGAGTTCCCGTAGCGCGTCGAGCGCGGCCTTCTCCTCCGCCAACGCCTCCTCGACCGAGTGCCCTGTCCGCGCGGCCT
>CAZUVK010000011.1:18693-35943 GCA_964623785.1 uncultured Gemmatimonas sp.
TCGATCCGGCTCCGGAGCGCGCCCACCTCCTCGCCGAGGTTGTGGAGCGCGGCTGCTTCGACCTCAAGACGGGCCAGTTCGGCGACCACGACCTCGCGAGGCATGGTTCCGAACTCGGCTTCGAATCCATCGATCCCCGCCGCTTCTTCCTCGACCTGCCTCAGCCGACGCTCCGCGAAGTCGCGCCCGGCGGCCCGTTCACGCCACTCACCGACGAGAGCGCACCACTCCCCGAGCCGGTGTTCGTCCTCGCGATCGATTCCCGCGCGCGCCAGAATCGCGGCCGCTTCGCCTTCGAACCGCTCGATCTCGCCGGAAAGTCTGTCGGCATCCCGCCGCGCATTCGCCAGCTCGCGCCCGAGCGACCGGTGTGTTTCGACATCGGTGCGCAGCTTCTCGACGGCGCCCTTGAGTTCCCGGCCACTCGAAACCGGCTCAACCCGGATGGCCGCAAGCCGCTCATTGGCCGACTGCAGCAGCTCCTGCCGCAGGCCGAACGACGCGATAACCGCTTCCTCGGCGCCGGCGCACGCCTCGTTCGCCGCCTGCCAGCGCGTGACCGATTCGACCAGCCAGTAGAATCGGACGGCATCTTCGGGAAGCGTCAAGCCGAAGCCTTCCGCCAGCGCGTGCATCCGCTCGGCGGGCGCTGGCCGGGTTCGCTCGAGGTCATCGAGCCGGAATTCCAGGTGCCGCCGTCTCGACTGGGTTTGCTCCAGCTTTCGGCCTTCGGCGACGCGTGAGTCGAGGTCGGCGAGGCACCGATCCACGATGGTGTTCTCCCACGCGTCCGGCACCTCCCGCAGCCCCAGCCGCACGAATGCGCGCTCCCGGTCGGCCCGCTCGTCGGCGGGGTGCGGAACGCGGAAGAGCATGATCCCCGCGGCGAGACCGGCGGCGAGCAGCAGAACTCCCAGCCATGACGGGCCGACCACGCCAACCAGGATCGCCGCGAACGCGGCGAGGCCCGCCGCCGCGAATCCGATTCGCCGGAGCGTCTCCGTGTGCGCGTCGCGCGGGACCGACGCGAGCCACTGCCGGAGGATCGTCGCCCCCTCGGCCAGGCGGTCCAGGTCAGCGGGCGGGGATCCGGCCGGCAACAATTCGAGCTCGGCCGCCAGCTCCCGATATCGCGCCTCGAAATCCTCTTCGGCCCGCGCCGCGATCGACAGATCGCCGAGACCCTGCACGTCGAGTTCGGCGAGCCGCGATCGGTCCACGCGGCGGAAAGGCTTCTCGGCCTGTGCCAGGTTCGCCTTCGACGTCTCCCGCAGACGCGACTCGTTCTCCATCGCCGCGTCGAGCCGGGTCAATTCCTCGACATCCGCGGCCAGCCGTTCCAGGACATCTCCGCAAACGACGGCGTCGGGCAGACCGAGCCGCTCGATCCTCTCGGCCGCCTCTGTCCCCGCGTCCAGGGCCTTCGCGCGTTCCCCGTCCGCATCCGAGATCCGCTCCCGTAGCGCCCGTACCCGCTCGACCTCGTCCCCGTGCAGCCGGGCGACGACGGGCTCGAATCGCTCGACCTCCTCGCGCGCCGCCTCCAGTTGCGACCTGCAATCGATGCGATTCAGCGCGACACGGCACGCGCTCGCCCTAGCGGCGAGATCGGTGCGCGCGGCCAGTCTGGCCTCCATCTCCGCGAGTGACTCGCTCTCGGCGCTGAGCGCGGCGGCCGCCGCCACGGCATCCCGGCGCTTCCGACGAGCCGCGTCCAGGACATTGTTCGCGGTGCCAAGGCGGGCCGCGGGACGGCGCGCGTCCAGCACCGCATCCGCGGCCGCGCGGAGATCGTAGCCACCCGAAGACTCGATCAGGATCCGCCGCGCGAAGTCTCCGTCGTTTGCGATGAGCAGGTCTGGCAGCCAGAGCCGGTACCGATCCCGCCCATCCGACGCTACCGCGGGCATTGAGTCGGACGGCACACCATCGCGCTCAAAGTCGACGCGGCCCGAGTTCAGGCGAATCGTCCAGGCCTCGCCATCGAGCTCGGCCGCGGCGTCGAGAACCGCGCCCGCCGGTGCCGCCGCGCGCGGCCAGAGCAGCGCTTCGATCGCCCGCGCCGTGGTGGTCTTCCCCGACGCGTTCGGGCCGTGGATAACGTTCACGCCCCGCGCCAACCCTCGCAGCTCATACGGGCTGTTGATCGCCATCAGCCGGTCGATCCGGATGCGACGGAAGACGACGTGGCTCACGTCCCCGCCTTCTGCCGCAGCAGCTCGTCGATCAGCACCGAGGCGGCGCGGATGGCTTCCTCGGCGGCGAGGCTCGCGAGCGCCTCGGCATCGTCCGCACCGGTCGAGACATCGACGAATCGGCGCGCCGACCGGATCTCCTCGACCACCCTGTGCAGCGCGGCCGCCAGCTCCGGCGACGCTCCGTCCCGAACCAGCTTCGCGAGCACGGCGGGCGCGCCGACCCCCTCGGCCAGCGCGTCCAGATCGTGCACCGGCGACATCGCGAACGCGATCGATTCAACCGATCCACTCAGCGCGCCCGCCGGCATATCGACCTCCCGCGCGTACTCCGTCAGCCGATCGCCGACTTCGCGGGGAAAGTCCGTCGCGCCCGTGATCCGAACCCGATATCGAACGACCTCGAGCAGGCCCGTATCCGGCCCGATCCCCGCCAACCCCGCGCGCAGCGCGTCCGCAAGCCTTCCATCCGCATCCTCGGGCCGCTCGATCCCGCCGACTCCGCATTCGAGCGCATCGTACCGCACCGTCGACAATGGAAGCTGACGCCCGGACACCACCCCGCCGGCCGTCTCCAGCAACCACGGGCCGTGTGCTCCGGGCTCGCCCGGGTCCAGCGCCTGCGGTGATCCGGGGTAGACGAAGCGCGCGCCCCCGGGCTCCTCCACGAACCGCGGCATGTGCACGTGCCCCAGCAGGAAGAGCACATCGGGATGGCGCCGCAACTCGGCCGTCGTGAGGGGCCCATACACGCTCCCTGGCTGGTCGAGGTCGCCATGCACCAGCGCCAGCGTCGGCGCGCGATCCATCACCGGCGCGTACCCCACAAGCGGGCTCTCCATCCACCGCGCGCGCGAAAACGACCAGCCGTCCAGATGCAGCCGCTCCCCGCCGCGCTCCACCGTGTGCCGCTCCCACCGCCCCTGCCGTCCAAGCAGCCTCAGCCGCTCCCCTCCGATCGAATCCACGAGCGCCGGGAGCACATCCCAATCATGGTTGCCAGCAACAACGACCACCTCCACGCCCGCCTCGAAGAGCCGGCGGAGACCGCGTTCCAGCGGGCCGATCGCCTCGAGGAAGCGGTTCGCCTCATCCACCAGGTCTCCGCTGACGAGGACGAGGTCGACCCTCTCGGCGACGGCCAGATCGACTACTCGCCCCCACGCCGCGGAGGCGGAGTGCCGCGAACCGTCCGCCCCCGCGGGCAGTCGGCTCGAGCGCCGTCCGATGTGGATGTCGGCCGTAAAGAGGATCTTCAAGCAGATGCTGTATTGAGGGGCGCTGGCAGCGCTGTTGCCGTGAGCCGGTAGAACGCGGGAACGACGGGGAAGTTAGCCGGTGCGCGACAGCCGACGCAACCGCCAACGAAGCGTCCCAACGACTGTGGATAACCAGCCTATCCTGCTTTCTGAGTAAAGCTTACAGGAGGTCAGACGGACTCGGCGGCTACCGGCTCGGCAAGGTCCTTCCCGCCTGCCTCGAGCGCTTCCTCGAGGACGTGACCTACCTGGTCCGGCTCGAGCAGGAAGGCGTCGTGGCCGCGGATCGAGTGGATCTGCCGGTAGCTGGCGCCGCATGCGGAAACCCAGCGCAGCACGTCTTCCTCGCGATAGAGGATATCGCCAGGAATCCCGACGCCAATGAGACGCTCGCCGACGCCAGCGAGGGCCTTCTCTACCCCGCCCCGGCCCCGACCTACATCGTGCGAGTCCATCGTGTCGAGCAGCGTGAGGTAGCTGCGCGGATCGAACCGGGCGAGCAGCTTCTCCCCGTGTCTGGAGAGGTAACTCTCGACGTTGTACGACCCCGCATCGTTCCGATTCCGTCCGAACCGCATATCGAACTCGTTGGCCGTCCGATAGGTCATCATCGCGACCATGCGGGCGATCTCGAGTCCCTGCTCGTTCGCGGCGGCGATCATCCGCCGCTGGATGTGGTTCCACCCGATCGCGGCCGCCGTGTGCTCGGCTGGCGCCGCGAAGACCACCGCGCGGTCCGTCATTTCCGGGTAGGTGGCGATCCATTCCAGGGCGACCATCCCGCCAAGCGACCCACCGGTCGCGAGCCGGATCCGCCGGACGCCCAACGACTCCACGACCGCGTGGTTGAGCCGCGCGAGGTCCCGGGTGGTGATCGCCGGAAACGGCTCCCGCCCGGGGTCGCACGGCCCCGTACTCCCGTAGCACGACCCGACGAAGTTGATGCACAGGACGGCGAACCGCCCCGTATCCACCGTACCGCCCGCACCGAACACGGCGCTCCACCAGTCGCCCACCGCGTCCGCGGACCCGGTGAGGGCGTGGAACACGAGCACGAGGTTGTCCCGCGCCTCGTTGAGCTCTCCGTCCAGGAAATACGCCTGTTCGACGTTCTCCAGGACCTCCCCGGATTCCAGCTCGAACCGTTCGAGCCGATGGACGTGTCGTGTGCGAGCGGTCACGGTCTGACTATCCCTGAATTCCAGTCGCGAGCCTGAGCGCGCGGTCGAGGTCATCGATCAGATCCGCCGAATCCTCGATGCCGACCGAAAGACGCAGGAGATCGGCCGTCACGCCGGCCTCCTCCCGTTCCGATTCCTGGAGCTGCTCATGCGTCGTGCTCCAGGGGTGGATGATGAGGCTCTTGGTGTCGCCCACGTTCGCGAGGAGCGAGAAGAGCTTCAGCTCCGTGATGACACGCTTCGCAGCCGTGTCGTCGCCGTTCACGCCGAAGGTGAGAACGCCGCCAAAGCCACCGCTCAGGTACTTCTTCGCGTCTGCGTGCGTCCGGTGCGATTCCAGGCCAGGGTAGCTGACCCACCGCACCGCGGGGTGGCTCTCCAGGAACCGGGCGACCGCGAGCGCGTTCTGACTATGCCGCTCGATCCGCAGCCCCAGCGTCTCAAGACCCTGAATGAAGAGGAACGAGTTGAACGGAGAGAGCGCCGGACCCAGGTCACGAAGGAGGAGGACCCGCAGCCGGATCGCGAATGCGATGTTGCCGAACGTCTCGGCGAACTTCAGCCCGTGATAGGCCGGTTCCGGATCCACGTAGAACTCGCGGAAGCGCTCCGCCGCGCCCCAGTCGAACGTCCCGGCGTCGACGACGACGCCACCGATCGAACTCCCGTGCCCGCCAATCCACTTGGTCGCGGCATGGACCACGATGTCCGCCCCGTGCTCGATCGGGCGGCAGAGGAACGGCGTCGCGAACGTGTTGTCCACCACGAGCGGGAGGCCATTGGCGTGCGCGATGTCCGCGATCGCGCGGAGATCGGGCACATCCAGCTTCGGGTTCCCGATCGTCTCGACGAAGACCGCGCGCGTGGTTTCGTCGATCGCGTCGGCGAACGCCTGCGGGTTCCGACCATCGACGAAGCGCGTGGTGATGCCGAGCCGGGCGAACGTGTGCTTGAGCTGAGCGAACGTGCCACCGTAGAGCGCGTTGGACGCGACGATCGAATGGCCGGCACCCGCCAGGTTGAAGAGCGCGAGCATCTGCGCCGCCTGTCCGCTGGCGGCCGCGACGGCGGCGACACCCCCCTCGAGATCGGCGATCCTCCGCTCGAACACATCCGTCGTGGGGTTCATGATGCGAGTGTAGATATTCCCGAACTCCCGCAGTCCGAACAGGTTGGCCGCGTGTTCGGGGCTGTTGAACACGTAGCTCGTCGTCGCATAGATGGGAACGGCCCGCGCGTTTGTAGCGGGGTCGGCGGTCTCCTGGGCGGCGTGGACGGCCCGAGTCGCGAGTCCGTACTTGCGTTGCTCTTCAGACATGTCGCTCACTGACTCCGGTGAATGGAAAAAAGGCCCGGACCTCGTGGAGGGCCGGGCCGACCACCGACGCGAGGTCGGCGGCGCTGCTCGTATCAGGCGTTCTGACGCCCGGCCACTCCATCCGCGTCGCGGATGTCACATCGAAGCGGCGGACGACCCAACCTGCGTCCAACACTGCAAACCTACCGGTCGTGGAAACGACGAAGGGTCCCGGGCGAAATGGCTCGCCCGGGACCCCCGGAGCGGTTTAGCAGTTGTTGACGCGGATGCAATCGCCATAAATCGCCGCGGTGCCGAAGCACGGAGAAATCCTAATACGCACCGCCCGCGGCTGTCAAGCCGCGTGATCGGGCCGCGCTCGGTCCCGCCCGATCA
This sequence comes from uncultured Gemmatimonas sp., assembly GCA_964623785.1. Lineage (GTDB taxonomy): Bacteria > Gemmatimonadota > Gemmatimonadetes > Longimicrobiales > Longimicrobiaceae > WHSP01. Next base: position 25,022 of record CAZUVK010000011.1, read on the forward strand.
CGCGTCCCGCGCTACTCCTGCTCGACCAGCCGATTGCGCAGCACGCCGACGCCCTCGACCTCGACCTCGAACACCTGGCCAACGTCCCAGCGCCGCGTCGAACCCATCGTGCCCGTCCAGACGAGGTCACCCGGCTCAAGCGTGATGTAGTGCGAGATGTAGCTTACCATCTCGTCCATCGAGAACAGCAGGTCCGAGCTGTTTTCGCCCTGGACACGCTCGCCCTCCAGGCGCCCTTCGATGCCGAGGTTCGAGTAGTCGAGCCCGGTGACGAGGTGCGGACCGACCGAGTTGAAGGTCTTGCTCCCCTTCGCCCGTACCCACTGCAGGTCGGCACCCTGCCAGTCGCGCGCACTCCCGTCGTTCCCCGCCGAAACGCCGAAGATGTAGTTGTGCGCGTCCTCGACCGACACGTTGTCCGCGCGCTGACCGATCACCACCACCATCTCCGCCTCATAGTGGAAGTTGTTCGTGTCACGCGGCTTGATCATGTCCTCCTCGGGCCCGACGATCGAGCTGGCCGGCACGATGAAGAGGCCTGGGTACGCGGCGGGCTCCTGGTTGCCGAGATGGCTCTCGAAGTTGAACGCCGTCATGACCACGTTCTTCGGGTCGACGGGCGCCTTGAGCCGGACGCTGTTGAGCGGGATCGATTCCCCCGGCACCATCGTGCCGCCAAGGTACGGAGCGTCAGTGAGCGGATGGATCGTCTCACCCGCCAGGTGGCCCCAACGGACCGTTCCATTCTGATCGAACCGCACATACCGCTGCACGCCTTGCTGCGCCTCGGCCGCGCCGGCCAAAGCCGCGGACGCGACGAGCGCGGCCGCGATTACGAAGGAACACCTCAAGCGCCACCTCCAGTTTGGGGTTTCTGTGTGTGTCCACGATCCGGCGCCGCAACCGTCCAGCTGCGCTGCCGGCGGATTTCAGGACTTCGCAGAAGAGTTTGGGACGCGGAAAAGATAGCACGTGGCCGGGTCGATGACGAGCCGATCACCCGCCCGTGGCATCGCCGATCGGTCCCGACCACGGGAATTATACCCCGACGGTCAGGGGAGTGTTGGTGGTCTTTCCCCGGGATGGCATCGCCCCGAGGTGATCGTCGGGGGCTGACGAAGCAGTCCTTCCCCTACTTTCGCATCAACCGGTGGACATGCACCGACTCCACCCCCAGATCGTCACGCCGGATCCCAACGACCGCGTCTCGCGCAATGAACGTTGGATCCAGGTCCGCCGGCACCACCACCGACCCTACTTCCGCCCCGGCCGGCGAGAAGATCCGCCAGATCGGCCCCACATTGAGCGGCGACGGCGTGAACGAGTGCACCTCGGGGTCGTACGGCAACACCCACAGGAACCCAACTTCATCCACGAGAAAATCGGCGTAGACGGGAACTCGATCGGGCATCGAGACCGACGCGAACCGTTGCCTTACTGACTCCGTCTCGTCGGGGACTGATCGTGTGAGCATCGACTGCTGCGCTCGCTCCCAGGCCTCGCGGACTGAGGCCCCACCGTCTGGCTCGATCACGACTTCGCGTACCAATGCGCCGTCACTATCAACAACGCGAATCGACGAGTCCCAGGTATTGCCGAAATACAGGAGCCCGCCGCAGACCACCTGCGTATTTCGGGGAGAAAGTGGTACGGGGCCCGAGATTCCCGGAAGCTGAGCCCGAACCATCCCGGGGACGTTCCCTACTTGAATGGTACTCCTGCCGTCCGGATCGATCAGGCTGATCCGCATCGTGTCCTGGCCCGGAATGTTCGCCGAGATGCCAAAGCCGGCCCAGCCATCGGCAACCGTACCCGGTATGATGTCGCTATACCCTTGGGGGTCAGGATCGAGCGAGTGCATGGTGAATCCTCCGTCCGGTCCCAATCGCGTGATACGCCGTAGCCGATGGTCGTAGATCTCGATGCTGTCCCCGCGCGGCCACGCGCCCGACAGCAGGGTGAACTCACCAGGACCCGCTCCCGCTCCACCGAAGCTGCGCCCGAACGAGCCATCGACCGCGAATACGCGCAGCGTCCGCTGTTGTACATCGGGCACTACCAGCCGGCCATCCGCCATGAGAAACGGCGTACCGGCGCGACCAAATTGCTGTGCCGTGTCGCCTTCCAGCACGCCGACGCTCACCTGGGGTGCTGACTCCACCTCGAGCGGCGTGCCCTGCGGCATCTCCCGAGCAGGATCGCCCGATTCGCCGGCACACGCTGCGACGGAAGCGGAGACCGCGAGGAGAACTCCCAGCGACAAACGGGGTGCGCCCAAGGCACTCCATGTCTTCTTCATGATCCCTGGGAAGCCAGAATTACGAAGCGGGTGCGGAACCGCCCCCGTGCTGTGCCCGTCGTACCGTGGGCAACGAGACAGCCGCCTCCTCGCCGATGAGGGGCAGATCATGAATCTGAGTATGATGGACCTGAAAGGAAACCTTCAATGCGACGGGCACTGCCGGGAAAGGCGGCTGAGTGACTTGGCATTCTTCGCGTTTCTTTGCGGTGAACCATGCCCCATCCGCGCACCGCCCCCGCCCCCGCCCCGGCGCGCCCGTGACCGAGGCATCACGTCGAGCGCGCCGGCGGCTTCCGCGGCGAAACGCTAGTAGCCGGTCCCGGTTCCGATCCGCACGGTGTCGACCGGGGCGGTCGCCGGTGGCGATACCGGCTGCTCGGCGGCCGGGGTCTCAGAGGGCACGCCACTCAGATCGTCGGAGTCGGATCTGCCTACCAGCATCCAGATCACGATCCCCAGGACGATCAGCCCCAGTATCCAGGCCCATATGTGGCTGCTGCTCTTTTTCTGGACGTCGATCTCGGCCATGAGTCAACTCCCGCGCTATTGATATGACATCTCGGCGCCGGCTCCGACGCCGCGGAATGTTGTATTGTATTGCAAAGTCAGTACCTTCCTTCCGCGCGGCGGACGGAGCCAGGGACTTCCAGCCCTGCGCGTCGCCAGGTCGGCAAACGATTATCACGAATGGAGTTGGATACCTTTGAGCGAATCGCTCGATGTGCTCATGCAGCAGCTCGACCTCGAGCCGTTGGAGGTCAACATCTACCGCGGGGCCAGCCGGGACACTGGTTCGGGGAGGGTCTTCGGCGGCCAGGTATTCGCGCAGGGTCTCGTCGCCGCCCGACGGACGGTGGATGAGCCGCGAGAGGCGCATTCGGCCCACGGATACTTCATCCTGCCCGGCGATGTGGCCGCCCCGATCGTCTACTTCGTCGACCGGTTGCGCGACGGGAAGAGCTTCACGACGCGCCGCGTGACGGCGATCCAGCACGGGCGGGCGATCTTCAACCTCGCGGTCTCCTTTCAGGTTCTCGAGGACGGACCCGTGCATCAGATCGATGCGCCGCTGGCACCTCCCCCGGAAACGCTCACGAGCGAGCAGGATCTCATCCTCGGCCGGGCGCACCTGCTGCCGGATCGATCGCGCTCCGTGCTCACGGCCGAACAACCGATCGACTTCCGGGCGGTGGACCCGATCGATCCGTTCGCCCCCGCGCCCAGCGAGCCGATCAAGCGGGTATGGTTCCGGGCGCGCGGTCGGGTCGATGGCGATGTCGCGGTTCATCAGGCGATCCTCGCCTATGCCTCCGACTACGGACTCCTCTCGACAGCGCTCCGCCCCCACGGGATGTCGCTCTTCACGAAGAACCTTCAACTGGCCTCACTCGACCACTCGCTCTGGTTCCACCGCCCATTCCGCGTCGACGAGTGGCTCCTCTACTCGATGGACAGCCCGACCGCCGGGGGCGCGCGCGGGTTCACGCGAGGGAGCATCTTCGACGAGGCTGGGCAACTCGTGGCGTCGGTCGCGCAGGAAGGCCTGATGCGCGTCCGGGACTGAAACCACAAGAAGCACAAAACGGCACAAAAGGAAACGACGAGGAGTTGATCCCCTGCGGGCACCGTGACCATCCCGGAGAGGAGTTCTCTCCCCCTCGCTCGCTTCCTCTGCGGTTCCTCCGCCTTTGTGCCCTCTGTGCCTTTTGTGGCCACCCGGGACCAGGACGCCAATTCTGGGACTTGTCGGCCCGCGGCGGCGAAGAATATTTGCATTGCACACCGGTTCCGCTTCGCTCTCGCCGACGGTATCGCTCGCGCCCCAATGCTTCGTCCGCCGCCACACTCGATTCACTCGCCCGAACTCGAAGCCGCGCTCTCCGGTCCGTTTACCGCGGAATTCAGCGCGCCACCCAGCGACGCGGTACTCGTACGACGCGAAGAGCGGCGCGTCGCGTGGCGGCTCCGTCGTTCGGGCCGGTCCCGGCTACTCTTCGTCGAGAGTGCGCTCGGCGCTCCCCCACCCGGGCGCGCCGAGCGGATCGAAGTTCGCGATCGGATCGCCAGCGACCGCGACACGATCCTCTTCTCCGACGCCGGGCATCGATACTTCATCGGGACCCGCGTCCGGCGGCTGGAGAGTGGCTACGCTGTCTACGAGGAGTTCCCGCTGCCGGAGAAGACCGCGCTGCCCGGTCGTTCCGCGAAGGCCGGTGCCCGGGCCAGCCGGGCCGGTCATGGTCAGCTCGGCGGGAGGAACCGCGTGACAGCCGCGCTCGCGCGCGCTCTCATGCCGCCGCTGGATCCGGATCCCGCGGACCCCACCGGCGAGATCGATCGCCTCCTGCGGGAGATGGCGGAACCAGCGCGGGTGCGCACCGCGCTCGACGTCCTCGACCGCATTGTCGTCGTGGACCGTCGGGCGGATCGAGCGGATTGGTTGATCGGCGCGGCGGAGTCGCTCGAGTGGGTACGCGCCTCAGCGCTGGCCTGCGCGCGCGGCATCGTCGCTGATGCGGCCATCGCCCGTAGTGGCCGGAGACCCGAGTATCTGTCGGACCTCCGCCAGGCGGTCGACCTCTTCGACGAACGCTTGAATGATCACCCCGGCTTGTGCCCGGTACGGCAGCGCATCGCCCAACGAAGCATCTTCGGCTTCGCCCGGGACGAGGCGAGCGCGGCACGCCTCCGTCGCCAGATTGAAGATTGGGTCGGGTTCGCGCCCGGTGAGGCTGTCGGGATCGACACGAACATCGCGATCCGCGGGCGGGGCGACGGCGACGAACCCGGCGCCAACGGCCTCGCGACGACTGGCGTCCATCGGGACGAGACGGATGCCGCGCTGGATCTGGCGGCCGCGTGGATCCTGGCGGCCGACGAGCGGCTTCGCCCGAACCCGGCGACGACCGCGGAGTGGAGAACCGCCACTTCGGCGCTCGCGCTCCGGGGCACCGAATTACGCAGCAGCCTCCCCACGGCGCTCTCCCGCTGGTTTCCAATCCTGGACGGCCGCCAGCGTCCGATCATCATCGAACGCGGCCCCGGCCATGGGTAGCGCAACCGTCATGGTCCCCGTGGACCTGCCGACCCTGGGAGACCTGGGCCTGCTGACGCGTCCCTCGGCCGGGCTTCTCGCGTCCGTGCGCGTGCCGCCGGACCTCATCCTCCCCGCACTCGACGGCCTGGCGACTCTCGGCCGGGCCGACGTCACGATCATCGGTGGATTCCAGACGCCGCTCGAAAAGGCCATCCTGCGTGGACTCATCCGTCGCGGCGATCGCGCCGTCGTCTGCCTGTCAACAACGCTGGCGGGCCGACGATTCCCGCGCGCCTGGAGCGCCGCGATCGATGCCGGTCGGCTTCTGGTCGTTTCCGCCATCCAGCAGCGACGCCCGACGAGCGCGGCCGCAATCGTTCGCAATCAGTTGATAACGCGCCTGTCGGATACCCTGGTAGTCATCCACGCGACAACGGGTGGGCGGGTGTATCGGACGGTGGCGAACGCGGCGGAGCGCGGCGGGAGGGTCTACTGCTTCCGGCACCCGCGGAACGCGGACCTGGAGCTGATACGAGCGCGGCCCATCGACGACTTTCTGGAGATCCCCCGACTCACTCTGCCGTCGGACCCCTGCCAGCTAATGTCGCCAGGTACCCCGCCAGATCGGGAATCGCAAAGGCCCAGATAGCGGGAAGGGAGCAGCGAAGCTCACGCAGAGCCGCGCGATTTATCGACGGTCTTCAGGTGGCCGAGCACTGGACGCTCACCGGCACCGCCGCCCGGCACGCGATCGACTCCGACATCCCGACGGCGTTGCCGCCGCAGGCGCTTTCCTGCCCCGCCCGGATCGCTTCCTCTTCGCTTGCGCCTGCTCCGTTCCGGCAGACCAGCTCACCGTCGAACTCCAGGCACACCTCGCACCGGGTCTGGACCGGCGCGATCGACGTGTAGATTACAACGCCGAAAAAGAGAAACACGCCGAGCACAACGATCCACTTCATCGCGAAACGCCTCCTGGAGGAGTACCGGTTCTGGTCCGAAAGCCGCGCTGATGAAGCGCGGCCGCGGCGTTCAATCGTGCGGGACGACGACGTACGCGCCGGTCAGCCCGCCCGTCAAGCGCCCGTCCTGCTCGAGATCGACCGTTATCTCGATCCGCGCCTTCCCGCGCCGGTCGAGGGTGCGGATGAAGCGATCCCACTCGGCCGGATCAGGTTCGCGAGCGACGGCCTCGAACGCGCCGTCGATCGGAACGTCGTAGTGAACATAGCTGCTCTGGATGACGATCCGCGACCCGTGCCCGCCATGGCTCAGGCGGACGTGAAGGAGCGTCCAGCCAGCGAGGATCGCGATTGCCGACGCGCTGCCGCCGAATACCGTGCTTCGGTGGTTGATGTTCGGCTCGAGCGGGGCGCGGAGCCGCACGACCGAGTCGGTCGCCGCGTCCACTTCCACACCCATCGCGGCCGAAATGGGGATCTGCGCGTGCAGGTATGCCTGGATCTCCGAGGCGGGCACGGCGATGACATCTGAGCCGATCATGAAACTGCGGTGGGTTGGGGGCTCGCGCCGTTGGCCGACTCGTACCCATGCCAGGAGATCCCCTGGACATCCGCGAACCGCCGTTCCATCACCCGCATCGCCTCGGGGTTGTCGTCGATGAGGATGAACCGCCGATCGAGTTCGGCGGCGGCTGCCCCCGTCGTTCCGCTCCCGGCGAAGAAGTCCAGCACCACGTCGCCGGGGCGGGACGATGCGGCCACGATCCGGCGGAGAATGCCCAGCGGCTTCTGCGTCGGGTACCCCGTTCGCTCCTTCCCGCTCGTCGGCACGATCGTATGCCACCAGGTGTCGGTGGGCGTCTTCCCGCGACGAACCTTCTCCGGCGAGACCAGACCGGGCGCCATGTACGGAATGCGTTCCACGGCGTCGATATCGAATGTATAGCGAGTCGGTGATTTCACGTAGAAGAGGATATTGTCGTGCTTGGCCGGCCAGCGCCGGCGCGACCGTGCGCCGTAGTCGTACGCCCAGATGATCTCATTGATGAAACACTCGCGTCCGAACACCCCGTCGAGCATGATCTTGCAGTAGTGAACCTCGCGGTAGTCGATATGGAAGTAGAGCGATCCATCATCCGCGAGCACCCGCGCCGCTTCCTCGAGTCGAGGTTCCAGGAACCCGACAAAGTCATCGAACCGGTCCGCAAACTCACGTCGCGCCACGCGCTCGGTCGAGTACACGCGATCCTTGAACCCGCGCCGTCCCGTCTCGCCAGCTGGCGCAACCTTGACCCGCAACTGGTCGGACCGGCGTACCTGGCCCGTGTTGAATGGTGGATCGATGTAGACGAGATTGACGCTCCCGGAAGGAAGACCGCGCAGGACGTCGAGGTTGTCGCCGAAGTGTATGTGATGCACGGAACCCGGTTGCCCGCCGCCTCGCAGTCGCCCGACCGCGGCGGATTGACTCAAAGGTGATCGACCGCCCCGGATTCCCCGGCCGTCCGGGCGCAGTTCGCGCAGCAATAGAACGTCCCGTCGCCCTGAATGCCATGCCCCACGATCTTCACCCCGCAATGATCGCAGACGGGAGCGAGCACGTTGATGGCGCACTCGAAGCTGTCGAACACGTGATGCTCACCGGCGGCGATCACTTCAAACGAGAGATCGTAGTCGTTTCCGCAGCTTTCGCATCGGGCCATACTGATATCCCTGGTCACGAGGAACGGCAATAGCGTACCTCGCCCGAAGCTGCATTCTGCGGGCCAGCGGCGAACCGCGCGACCGATGGGACGGTGGATCGCCCGGCGCGACGGATCGAATCGCGGCGCGAACGAAGAAGGGGTGAAGAGCGAGCCCGGGCGGACCCGGTCACTCTTCACCCCCCCCGCGGCGGATCGCGCCCGCTATCGCGAGCCGATCGCGACGGCGAGCAGCATCTCCGGGCTCCCGTTTACGAGCCTCAGCAGCTCCTGTTCGGAGAGATCACCGGTCAATGCGTGCATGAGCACATCTTCGTCGACGTTGGTCGCGAACTCCGCGACGACCGGCGGCGCCTCGAAAATCCCCTCGTAGACGCTCGGCCCGATGAAGAGCATGAACGCGACGCTCGCCGCAACCGCGACGGGCATGAATGACCGTGACGCGAACGAACGCCGGTGCGACCGTCGCCGTGCGAGTGGCAGCGCGGCGCTCGACGTAATCGCGCCGCGGAGGCGATCCCAATCCACATTGGCGCTCCCCTCGTGGCGAACATCATCCATCACGGCCGCGAGGAGCGGATCCGCGATTTCGTCCCGATTTTCCAGTTGATTCACGACTTCCTCCTTGCGTACGGCTCGAGCGCTTCACGAAGCACGCGCCGCGCCTGATGGAGATGCCATCGGACGGTCCCGTCCGAGATTCCCATCACCTCGGCGATCTCGGGACTCGAAAAACCCTCCAGATCGAACATCGAAACGATGGTGCGCTGACGCTCCGGCAGAAGCTCCATCGCGCGATTCAGCTCGCGGCGGAGTTCCGACCGCTCCGTCTCGAGGAGCGGAGAAGCGACCGGAGACGCCGCATCCATCGGGATATCGACACTGTTCCTTCTCGCGCGCGACTTCCGCGCGTTCAAGCACCTGTTGACCAGAATCCGGTAGAACCATGGCGCGAAGTCCCTCTGCGTATCGAACGTGTCGATCTTGTCGAGGGCGGCCATGAAGGCGTCCTGCACGAGGTCTTCCGCGTCCTGCTTCTGCCCCAGCAGCCGCATTGCGACCCCGAACGCGCGCTGCATGTGGCGGCGGACGAGCAGGTCGTACGCGGCCCTCGTCCAGCGGGGCGACGCGGCCGCGTACGACCTGCTGGACGAGGGCCGCGAGCTGCGCGTCAGTAACCTCGGCCGGCGCGGAAACCGCGACTTCCTCCGCGACCTGCCGCGCGGCGGGGCCGCCCACGGCGAGGCTAATTTCCGGAACCGGAAGGCCTGGAGATATCACCGCTTCGCTCACGAATATTTTCGCCTAGTTCCCTGAGGACCTTAGCAACCTGCTCCTTCTGCCGTTCGGACAGAACATCGCCTACCCGCCGCATCGATGCCCAGTTGTTCGACTGGACCTGCTCCATCACCTGGCGCGCCTCCGCCAGATGCTCGTCGAATCTTCCAACGTGCTCGGGCGGTATCTGTTCGCGCGGGCCGAGCGCTCGGATCTGGCCACGCAGCTCACCCATCCTCGCCATCAGCGGCTGGTTGAGCCGAGTGACATCAGCCTCGATCTGCTGCAGCTTCGAAACCTGCGCGTCGGTCAGTCGAAGCTCCGCACGCATCCCGATGAGGAACGGCACGGGATCAGGATCACGGTCGCCCTGACGGCCACCGGATTGACCCTCCACCGTTGTTCCCGCGCCAACCAGCAGCGCCAGGACCATCACTAATATCCGAATCATTCGCCCACTAATTCGTCGTTGTCGACCATGCGGACTCGATCCGCCGGCCATTCATTCCTACACTGGGAACGAAATCAACGTTGGCTCGAACTTTCGCGATCGAGCTCCGAGGACTCTCGAGACGAGCCCGGCGAATGCCGTGAAGGAAGAAGCGGCGGCCACGAGACCTCAGCCGATATCCAGATCGAACCCGCCGCCTGGCCGGCTCGACCGTTCGGGCCGGGCGCGAATGTACGCGCCAGTGTCCGCGCGCGAGATCCGCCGGTGTCCGGCGAGCCCCTCGAGCAGGATCTCCGCGATCACGACCTCGGCGTCCCGATCACCTTCGGCGACCAGACCCGTGCTCCGAGTCACCTCCATCAACTCGGGCACCGAGCTGAGCGCGCGCCAGCACACGTCGCAACCCGACATCTCGGATATCTGCAGTACACCGCCCCGGTCGAAATAGTCGACCACCTCCTCCAGACTCTCCAGGTCGGAGATGCCGTCGAACAGATCGCGGGCGGCGACGCCGATGAGATCCTTGGCGATCGCGTCGGATCCCTGCAGCTCCCCTTCGTACTCCAGCTCGATCTTCCCCGTGATCGCGGGAAGCGCGGCGTAGATGTCGGTGACCCGGGGGACGATTCGATCCTCGCCATTCGCGAGCGACCGGCGTTCCGCGTTCGATACGGCCGTCTCCATCACCGTAATCGGCATCCGCTGCGACACACCACTCCGCTTGTCCACCCGCTTGTCGGCGCGCGCGACGAACGCGATTCGCTCGATCAGCTCCGAGATCGCGGGCTGGAGGTACACGTCGTACCCGTCTCTCTCGAGCCACGCTTCCTGCAGCGTGATCTCCATCCCGTCCTGGAAGCTGCGAGGGTAGTGCGTCTGGATCTCCGCGCCGATCCGGTCCTTTAGCGGCGTGACGATCTTTCCACGCGCCGTGTAATCCTCCGGGTTCGCGCTGAACACGAGCATCACGTCGAGCGGGAGACGGACGGGGTAGCCCTTGATCTGGACATCCCCCTCCTGCATGACGTTGAAAAGGGCGACCTGCACCTTGCCCGAAAGGTCGGGTAGTTCGTTGATCGCGAAGATGCCGCGGTTCGCGCGCGGCAGGAGCCCGAAATGGATCGTGAGCTCGTCCGACAACAGATGCCCACCACGGGCGGCACGAATGGGGTCGAGATCCCCGACGAGG
>CAZUVK010000012.1:0-4195 GCA_964623785.1 uncultured Gemmatimonas sp.
AGCCTGGTCCAACTCTATACAGGCTTCGTCTATCGGGGCCCCGCCGTGGTGAAACAGATCAATCTCGGGCTCGTGGAGCACCTCGAGGCGGCCGGTTTCCGGTCGATCGAGGAAGCGGTCGGATCTCAATCTAGCTGAAGGATATTCATGCCAAGCGTCCTCCGTTTCCTGAGCGGCTACTTCCGCCATCCGGACAACGGGGTCGTCGTTTCGGAGATCCGGCTTCCCTCACCCGCGGAGGGATCTCCCGCCACGTTCATCCGCCCGCCAGGCACCCGTTCCCTGCCCGCCTGGATCCTGCTCCATGGGGTGACCATTCCAGGCCGCCGTCACCCCGTTCTCACGCGCTTCGCGAACGCCCTCGCCAGTTCGGGCGTCGCCGTAATCGTCCCGGAGGTACCTGCCTGGCGAGAGCTGCGCCTCGATGAATCGGCCGGCGACACCGCGATCCGGGCCGCGGTCGCACACCTCCGGTCACGGTCCGACGTGACCGGAGACATCACCCTGATCGGCTTCTCGTTCGGCGCGACCCAGGCGCTGATGAGCGCGTCCCGGGACCCTGTCCGCGCGCACGTCCGGAAGGTGGTGGCGTTCGGAGGGTACGGCGATCTGGCCCGGTCGCTGTACTGCATGTTCACGGGCGAGCATGAATGGGACGGCGTGCGGTACCAGCTCGATCCGGATCCCTACGGACGGTGGATCGTGGCGACAAACTATCTCGACAAGGTCCCTGAGTACGCCCACATGCAGGATCTCAAACTTGCCACCCGCGAGCTGGCGGCGGCGTCGGGTGTGCGCGGCGTCTACGCCGCGAAGCCGCGACACGACGAGCTTCACCGGTCGATCCGGGCGCGGCTCTCTTCCGAGGAGCGAGAGGTTTTTGACCTGATTGCGCCAGTGGAAGGGACCACACCTCCGCGCGACGCGATGCATTCGCTTGCCGAACGGATCGTCGCCGCGGCGACCAGGCACGCACGGGGGCTCGACCCGAGGCCGCACCTCCCCAACCTGGATCAGACGGTCGTGCTCGCCCACGGCCGCGAGGATCGGCTCATCCCCTTCACGGAAACGTTCCGGCTCGCCGCGGCAATGCCCCCGGCGGTGGACGCGACCGTTTCGATCACCCGCCTCTTCGCGCACTCGAAGGAGGCCGACGGACTGGGACCACTCGCCTATCCCCGAGAGATCGCCAGGTATCTGACGCTGTTGCGGCGGGTCCTCGCGCCGAGTTGACGTTCTCCTCCGACCCTACTCCGCTTCAGGGTGCTCGATCAGATGAAGCGGAGCGACCGGCATCGACTCGTCTCCCACGGAGAGGTGGAAGATGTAGGTCCCGGTCACCGGGAACCGGATGTCTTCCATCGGGAGGATGAGGACCGTGCGCGGCGGTGGCGCGTACGGTTGTGGCGCGGTGACGTCCGTGTGACCCTGGATGGTGAGCGAGGGTGAGCCACTCGGATCGAGGAGATCGATCTTGAATTCACGCCTACCCGGTGACTCCGCCTCCCACTCGACGGCGAGGACGAAGACGAGCTGGTCCTGGGCCGCGGGAAAGCTCCGGGCGAAGAGTTCGTGGAACACCCCGTGAACGTCGAGCCGGCCATCGGGTCGGGGTTCCGCGTGCTGGCAGGTAAACGAGTACAGGATACGCAACGTCGGTGATTCCGGTTCTGGTGATGTGGAGCCTGGCTACTTGAACCGTACGCGTACCGCTTCGGCGTGGCCAGGGAGACCCTCCGATTCCGCGAGGCGGATGACGTCCTCGGCGTGCGCCGCGAGACGTTCCGCCGAATAGCCGAGAAGGCTGGTCCGCTTGACGAATTCGTAGGTCCCCAGCGGCGATGCCCAGCGCGCGGTACCCCCGGTCGGCAACACATGGTTGGGGCCCGCGTAGTAGTCGCCCAGCGACTCGGGCGTATGCGCCCCGAGGAAGATCGCGCCGGCGTTGTGGATGGCGCCCGCCAGGGCGAGCGGCTCGCGCACGATCAGCTCGAGGTGCTCGGGGGCGCGGAGGTTCGCGACTTCCGCGGCATCGGCGAGGTCGCGCACGATGACGATGAGACCATTCGTCTCGAGAGATGCTCGGGCGATCTCCGCCCGGGGATTCGAAGCGAGCAGCCGATCGACCTCCGCGGGAACGGCGCTGGCGAGCGCTTCGTCGGTGGTCACCAGCCAGGCGATCGCGTCGGCGTCGTGCTCCGCCTGCCCAATCAGGTCGGCCGCGACGTGGGTCGGATTGGCAGTGTCGTCGGCGATCACCAGGATTTCGGACGGGCCGGCGATCATGTCGATGTCGACGCGCCCGAACACCTGCCGCTTCGCCTCCGCGACCCATCGGTTCCCCGGTCCCACGATCTTGTCGACGGCGCCGATCGTTTCGGTCCCGTAGGCGAGTGCGGCCACGGCCTGCGCGCCGCCGACCCGATAGAATTCGTCGACGCCGGCGATGTGGGCCGCGGCGAGCACGGCGGGGGCCACCTGACCGTCGGGCGTGGGACTCACCATCACGACGCTCCGGACACCGGCCACGCGCGCCGGCATCACGTTCATCAACACCGACGATGGATAGGCCGCGAGTCCACCGGGAACATAGACTCCGACGCGTTCGAGCGGGGTTACCCGCTGGCCGAGCATGCTCCCATCGGGCAGCAGGTCCAGGAAACCGCGGTCGACCTGGCGTTCGTGGAACACGCGAATGTTGGTGGCCGCGGCGCGAAGCGCCTTGAACAGCGGCGTGTCCAGCTCCGCCGCGGCACGCTCCAGGTCATCAGGCCCATAGCTCAACTTCCGAACCGAGGGCCGATCGAAGCGATCGAACTTGCGCGTATACTCGAGCAGCGCCGCGTCGCCCCGTTCCGCGACATCCCGGATGATCGCCGAGACGGTGTCGCGGAGCTCGGGGTTCTCGGCCGACTGCGCCCGCAGGATCGCTCGGATCTCCTCGAAAGGAGCCTCCGACCGGATGAGATTGATCGTCATGAAATCGTATCGCCCGCCTGTCCCGCGCTGGTCGCGACGGGTGCGCTCGAAAGCGCCTCGAGCTCAGCGATCAGGCGCTGGTGTTCCTCGAGACGAAGTTTGTGGCTTGCCCGGTTCACGATCAACCGGGCCGAGGATTGGGCGACGGTGTCCACCACCACGAGCCCGTTCTCGTGGAGCGTCCGACCCGTCTCCACGAGGTCCAGGATCCAGTGGGCCATTCCCAGCAGCGGCGCGATCTCGACGGAGCCGGAGAGGCGGACGACGCTGACCTGCAGGCCGCGTCCGCCGAAGAATCGTCCGGCGACGTTCACGTACTTTGTCGCCACACGGGGCGTCGCGCCGCTCGCCAGCCGGGGATACGGAGCACCCTCGGGCGCGGCGACGACGAGGCGGCACGCGCCGAACCCCAGGTCGAGCGGCTGGAGCACGTCTGACCGATGCTCGAGCAGGACGTCGTAGCCGGCGACGCCCGCGTCAGCGACCCCGGCTTCCACGTACGACCCCACGTCCTGGCTCTTCACGGGCAGGAACTCGAATCGGCCATCCGCGGAGGGGAGGATCAGGCGGCGGGTTCGCGTGTGATCGTCCTCGATGCTCGAGCCGATCCGGCTCCAGGCGTCGAGCGCGGCCTCCATCATCCGACCCTTGGGCAGGGCGATCCGGATCGGACGGCTCATCTTTCCCGGCTCACGAGGAGGTCGGCGATGGCGTCGGTCTCGAGCGCGAAACCGACGGCGGCGGCCTCGCGCCCATACAACGCGAGGAGCCCGTCATACCGACCGCCGGACCCGACGGCGCGACCCACACCGGCGATGAACACCTCGAACCGGATCCCCGAGTAATAACCCAGCCCGCGAATCTCACCGAGGTCGTAGACCACCCGGTCACGCTCCGCCGGCGTGAGGAGGGAGTCGATCTGGCCGAGCCGGTCAAGCGCGGCCCGCGATTCGCCCTCGGACGCGAGCGTGGCCGCGCGGGCGAGCACCTCCGCGCGCCCGATGAGGTCGGGCAACTGCTCGAGCGCCATGGCCGTCGAGGCGTTGACGTTGCCCGATCCAGCGATCTCCGCGAGCGACGCACGATCCTTCCGGTCGATCGCCTCACCCGCCCGTTCCCCCTCCTCGTCCCCCAACTCCCGCAGCAACGGCTGGATGAACCGGATGTCCCCCAGGTTGATCTGGAACTCATCGATCGCCAACGACCGCAGGGTGTC
>CAZUVK010000012.1:4205-13821 GCA_964623785.1 uncultured Gemmatimonas sp.
CGATCACGAGTCGCAGCGTCTCGACATCCGCTTCGGCGGACCCGTCACCGATCAGTTCGGCGCCAAGCTGAAAGACTTCCCGATCATGACCCCCGTTGTCGATCGCCTGACGATAAACCTTGCCGGCATAGGAAAGCCGGAGCGGGAGTTCGGCGGTCGACATCTTCGTCGCGGCCATCCGCGCGATACTGGAAGTGAAGTCGGCCCTGAGTGCGACGACGCGGCCGTCCTGGTCCATGAACCGGATCAGGCTGGAAGCGAGATCGCGGCCGGCGGCGAGCGCGAAGACCTCCTCGTACTCGAACGTGGGCGGGATCACCTCGTCATAACCGCGGCCACCCGCCAGATCGAACCAGGCCGCCTGCACCGCCCTTCGGCAACGAACGTCGCCTGCCAGCAGATCCCGGGAACCGGGAGGGATTCGCGAAATTCTCTCGTTCGGCATGGCCGGGAAGATATGCGCGGAACCGGCCTATTCGCAACGGCCCGCGCGAGTTCCGGGCATGCGGGTTGCGTGTGCTGAGGTCGAGTTTTTCGCCTCTTTCCCCAAGGGACCCGGAGACGACCGTGGACGCAATCCTCATCATCGGCATATTGCTGCTGCTCATCGCGCTGCTCGGAGTCGGCGGAGTGCTCAACTTCCTCGGCGGGCTCGCGTGGCTGCTTCTGATCATCGCGATCATCGTGATCGCGTGGCGGGTCATAACGGGCCGCAGACCGGTCTGACCCGAGCCGAGACGGTGCCATCGGAGGCCACCGCCAGACGGTGGCCTCCGGCATCGCCATTTGACCACGTCCCGCCGAGCCGGGTAGATTCAGCCCGCCCATAGTTCGCCGTATCCGCCCTCCCATCGCCCGCATGTCCTGGCTCGACGAGATCAAATTCAACGCCGACGGGCTCGTCCCCGTCGTCACCCAGGCCGCCTCCACCGGCGAAGTCCTGATGCTCGCCTACGCCAATCGTGAGGCGCTCGAGAGGTCTAGCCTCACCGGGCAGGCCCACTACTGGAGTCGGTCGCGCCAGTCGCTCTGGATGAAAGGCGAGACGAGCGGAAACACGCAGGCCGTGCGCGAAATCCGCGTCGACTGCGACGGGGACGCGGTACTCTACCGGGTGGATCAGATCGGCCCCGCCTGCCACACCGGAGAGCGGGATTGCTTCTTCCGAACGCTCGATGGGGATCACCTCACCGTGGCCCCCGGCAGCGCTCACATCCTCGGTCGCGTGGATGAAGTCATCGCCACGCGGATCCGCGAGCCGAAACCGGGGTCATACACGAACTACCTGTTCGACGCGGGTCTCGACAAGATCCTGAAGAAGGTGGGTGAGGAAGCCACGGAAGTGGTGATCGCCGCGAAGAACGAGTCGCCGGAAGACCTCCGTGGTGAAGCCGCGGATCTGCTGTTTCACCTTCTTGTGCTCCTTCGCGCCCGGGACCTCCCGATCGAGACGGTGTGGAGCAAACTAGAGACGCGATTCGGCCGCGCCCCTCGGGACCGGTCGAGTCCAGCCGAAAGGAAAGTCAGCCCATGAGCAAGTCCGCGGACGCGCTGGGCCGTAGCATGGCCGTGATCGCGCTGGGCGCGGTATCGTTGCTGACCGGATGTGACAAACCTCAGGCGATGGGCGAAGCGAGCGAGATCCTCGTGGCCACGCCCACGTCGGCGTGGCAGGTCCTGCAGGACGGCATCGTGAGTTCGCTCATGCCGAGCACCTTCACGGTCCGCAATGAGCGAGTGTTCGACGTCGCCCACGCGGATCCCGCCGAGATCGGCTGGTCGAACCTTCGGTATACCCGGCAGGTCCTTCTGATCGGCGACGAGAACGACCCCATCGTCGCCCAGGCGCTCGCGGAGAACCGCGGGGACACGCCGATGGCTCCAACCGTCATGCAGGTCCGGAACGTCTGGGCGAGGAACCAGCTCGTCACGATCGCGTTGCTGCCGCCGGGATCAGGCCCCGCGGCCGCCGAGCCGCTCCTCAAACGGGTCGGTGAGATCTACCTCTCCCAGTTCGAGGAGTACGCGCATGCGCGCATGTTCGTATCGCGCCCGAACGAGGCGATGGCCGATTCGCTCCGCCGGACGGCGGGCTTCAACCTCGTCGTGCCGAACGTCTATCGGGTGGAGCAGCTGGAACCGGGCATCTGGCAGTTCCGCAACGACCAGCCCGACCCCTCACGGCTCATCCGGAACATCACCGTGGCGGCAAGGCCGAGCGCGGAAGTCGAGTTCGGCTCGGAGAGTTCAATCGAGTGGCGGACCGAGATGCTGGACCGGCTCACGCAGCCGCCACAGGTAACCGAAAGCGCGCAGGAGTGGCATGAATTGCAGGTG
The DNA here is from genome assembly GCA_964623785.1 of uncultured Gemmatimonas sp. Lineage (GTDB taxonomy): Bacteria > Gemmatimonadota > Gemmatimonadetes > Longimicrobiales > Longimicrobiaceae > WHSP01. The sequence goes on from CAZUVK010000012.1 coordinate 6,543, forward strand.
AGTGGACACCGGGCGGTTCAGATCCAGGGGGTGTGGTCGAACCCGCCGGGCCAGTGGCCCGCGGCCGGTCCGTACATCACGCGGATGGTGGATTGCGGAGACCGCACGTTCCTCGTGGATGCCTGGCTCTACGCGCCGGGCGTGTCGAAGTACGAGTACATGTACCAGCTGAACACCATCATCGGGAGCTTCGCCTGCGCGTGAGAGGGATCCCTGATTGAGGTTTCACGCGAAGCCGCGAAACCCGCTCCACCCCCTTCGCGGCTTCGCGTGAGATCTGTACGCGGCCCGATCAGCGTCCGGCGAACGCGGCGTCGATGATCATCTCGTCGGCGCCGGGGTCCCTCCACCCGCCCTCCAGCGGTTCATCCCAGAATACGCGACCTTCGACGATCCGGAACGGCTGCATGATGAACAGCCGGGTGCCGAGCCGGTCTCGCGCCTCCGCGATGAGCAGAGACTGCGGGCTTCCATTCGCTCCGGCCGCGACCACGTCGAGAACGAGCATGAGGCAGGAGGGGGGATTGCGCCTGGCGTAGTGCGCGATCGCTCCCGAGAGGACCCCCGGCGACGCCCCCCCGGCGCCTTCGGGAACGGGTACGGCGAGCGTGCGATACTCCGGGCTGGCATGGCCGGGTCGATCGTGGACGACGCGAATCCGAGGCGGTAGGTCCGAATCCTCGCGGGCCGCGCGGGCAAGGTCGACCCGCGCCTCCCGTATGAACTCGTGCGCCATGCGAAGGATGCGTTCCTGCGTCGCGTAGTCGTGATTCCTCAAGTGCCTGCACCCTTCCAGCCGTCAGAGATTCCGGCCACCCGTGGAGATACGGAAGCGAACCACGGGCGAATCCGCCGCGAATGGATTACCCCCGCAGAGCGATGGAGTGCTCCGCGCCTGGAATGCGTTCGCGCCGACCGGCCCGCCCTGGTCGCCACCGGCGGCCGCGGCCCTGGCGAGTAGCTGCTCGTACATCGGGATGAACTCGGCGATGACCTCGGTCGGCTGTCCGCCGGGCAGGCCCGAGAGGCGGGCCGAGATCCAGGAGTCGGTTGCGGCGCGAAGTTCGGGGTCGCCGAACCCGGCCGCGACGGCGCGAATCGCATCGACGGCGGCGCCCCGCGCGGCGGCGTCGACGCTCGCGCGCGCCAGCGTCCGCTGCGCCGTGACCAGGCGCCGCGCCCCGGCCGCCGATCCGTACCGGCAGTCGCTCACCGCCTGGAATGAGCGCAACCCGACCTCGTGAATCCGGTCGAGTCGTCGCTCGAGCGGTAGGTTCGCGCCCGCGTCGGACACGGCGCGCGCGAGCTCGATTCCCATCAGGGACCGCGAAGGGCCATACGTGTCGAGCGCCCACTCGCGGGTTGGCTCCGGCACCGGGGAGATCGCATCCAGGATCGCGATGAGGGCGGGAACGGCCCCCCCGGTGATGTCCGGCCCGCGAGTCGTCCCATAACCGGTGAGGACGGGATCCTGGAATGAGGTCAGATAGCCGCCGAGCCGCCCGTCGCGGGCGAGGACGGCGGCCACGAGCCAGTCTGTACCGCGCGCGAACACCTCCGCCGGTCGGGTGAGGTGCGGAGTGGATTCGTCGTCGTCCGATGGCTGGACGAGGGAGGCCGAGAGTTCCATCATCGCCGACGCGATCCGATCGCCGCGGTTGTTCCGGATCGCCATGTCGGTCGCGTACCCGCCGCGCGCGCCGTAGCGTTTGCGCGCGAGTTGCCAGTCGAGGTCGTGCGCCAGCTCATGCGCCAGCGTGCCCGCACCGCTCCGCGGCGGCAGGTAGAGCGTTCGGGTGCTCGGCTCATGGAGCGCCAGGGCCGGCACGCTGCCGGGGATGTCACCGATCACGACCGCCATCCCCCGTACCGAGGTCATCGGCAGGATTCGCTGGAGATCGGTCAGGCCGCGAGCAAGCATCCGGACATAGTAGGGGTGCCACGAATCGGGGACGTCATCCCCGAAACGAATTTCCTCGAGCCCGAATCGCGCGACGACTTCACGCTCCTTCGGAGCGGGATCGCCGGGGAACCACGGCTCCTCCTGGTTCCATACCCGGAGGAAGGTCGCGGCCTGCAGCAGTACGAGCGGGGGCCGCTGGCCGCTGTCGGCGCCGAGAGCCCGGAGGATCGCCGCGCCCGCGGTCAGGCGCTCCTCGTTCCATGACTCGGTCGCGAAACGTTCGCGCGCCAACCGATCGGACCTGCGCAGGCGCGGACCGTACATGAGTCCGTCTCGATTGATATCGACCGCCACAGCGATCGGCGCCTGGGCCGGGTAGTCGCGGGTTTCGGCGAGCGCGCGCAGGCGGTCGGCGGCGGCGCCGTCGAGCACCGGTTCAAGGTGTGGGATTTCAGGCGCGTTCACCTCGCCGACCAGTGTCGTCGGCGTGCCGAGTCGCTGCGCCAGGCTCCGCAACGCGACCGCGAGCTGCGGCCCGTCGCGCGCCTCCGCTTCCTCTTCCCGCAGCGTCGCCGGCACCAGCCGCGGCTTCTCGACGCCGAACCTGAGCTCGCGGCGCCATGCACGCACCAGCACGAGCGGGTCCTGGTTCGACCGGGCCGCCGTCCGCAGGAGCGAAGAGGCGTCCTCCGCCGCCCGCCGGCGGTCGCCAAGCATCGCCGCCACATGCGCCACCACGGTACCCACCGAAGGGTCGACGGTACGTTCGGACGCCGCGAGAAGATAGGCCAGCCGGATCGTCCGCTCGCCCGCGGTCGCGGTCGGCGCCGATTCGATCGCGTCCTCCATCAACCGGAGCTGCGCGTACCCGGTCGGCATCCCGGCCGGTACGCCCGCGAGCCGGGCAATGTCCAGGACCCGCGGGTCCACGCTGTACGTCGCGCCTTCCAGCGTCCGCGCGATCAACCCGTACGCGACGAGCGTCTGCACCTCCTCCGGCAGGTCGGGATCACGCAGGACATACTCGACGAGCCGGAACGGACTCCCCAGCCCGAGGCGGGCGCGCTCCACGTACCCGAGCGCGATGACCTCGTGATCCGCGAGTTCGCTGGCCGGTCTCGCGGAAAGGTTCACGACGAACCCCGCACCCTCGCTGAGGAGCGCGTTGACGTCGCCACTGAACCCGCTCGGCGCGATCCTCCCGCACGAGGCGAGAAGCAACACCAGAGCCGCGGCGGCGCACCCGAGATAGCGTCGGCAGGTACTGAACGGCGGCATTTCCAGCAGTTTTTTCGGGGGATTTCGGATGCAACTCAGTACACGACGCGCCGGGAAAAGGGTCCGGCTCGAGGTCGTGTCAGGGATTATCGTCTTTCCTGCTTCCTCGCCGGGTGGCCGCCTCGATCACGGCGCGGCGGTGCCGCTCCCAGACGAAGTCGGCGTAATCCAGGAAATTCGCCCGCTTCTCGGGTCGATCCGCGAGATATGCCCAGGCGGGAATCGCCGCCTTCTCCGTATTGCACGCCCGACATGCCGTGACGACGTTCCCCGCGGACTGATCCCCGCCCCGCACGCGCGGTTGAACGTGGTCGAGCGTGAGCAGATCGGGCGGGAACACCTGGCCGCAGTAAACGCAGCGGAACCCGTCGCGCCGAAAGACCCGGTCGCGAAGCCCCAGGGGTTCGCCTCCGCGGACGGGGTCAGCCACGCCGGACGGAGTACCCGGCGGATTCGAGCGATTCGACCATCTGATCGACATGAGTTCGGCCACGCGTCTCGAGTGTGAGTTCAACCGCGACTTCCGTTAACCAGAGCCCCTGGGTCCCGCGGCGGTGGTCGAGCCGGAGGATGTTCGCCCCCATCTCCGCGAGTCGCGCGGTGAGCGCGGCGAGCGCCCCCGGCCGGTCGGGGACCCGTACCTCCATCCGCGCGAGCCGTCCGTCGTTGATCAGGCCGCGATCGATGATACGCGAGAGCAGGTTCACGTCAATGTTTCCGCCGCTGAGCACCATCACCACATGCCGATCCACCGCCGTCGCGACCCGTCCGCCGACCATCGCGGCGAGCGTAACCGCCGCGGCCGGCTCCGCCACGGTCTTCTCCCGCTCGAGGAGCAGGAGCACGGCGCTCGCGATCTCCTCTTCCTCGACAGTCACCAGGTCGTCCACCCAGCGTTCGATCAGCGGGAAGGTAAGGTCCCCGACGCGGCGGACCGCGATTCCGTCGGCGATCGTGTCGGCCGGCGGCACCGACACGACATGGGCCGCCTCGAGTGCCCTCGCCGCCGACGGCAACCGAGCCGACTGAACGCCGATCACGCGAACCTCCGGTCGCACCGACTTCACCGCCACGGCGATTCCCGAGATCAGGCCGCCCCCGCCCACGGGCACCACCAGGACCTCCATGTCGGGCACCTGTTCGAGCAGTTCCAGCCCGATCGTTCCCTGCCCCGCGATGATATGCTCATCGTCGAACGGGTGGATCAGCGTGGCGTTGGATTCGCGCTGGAGGCGCGTGGCCTCTTCCATCGCCTCGTCGTAGTTCGCCCCGTGCAGCACCACCGCGGCCCCGAATCGCTCCGTGCTGGACACCTTGATCAGGGGAGTCCGCTCCGGCATGACGATCGTAGCGGCGATCCCCAGGCGACCGGCGTGGTACGCAACGCCCTGCGCGTGGTTGCCGGCACTCGCCGCGATCACGCCTCGCGGCCGCTCGGCGGGGTCGATCGCGAGGATCCGGTTCAGCGCGCCACGGTCCTTGAACGAGCCCGTCCGCTGCAGGTTCTCGAACTTGAACGACGCCCGCCCGCCGAATAGTTCGCTGAATACCTCCGATGGCGTGCACGGCGTCAGGACCACATGGTCGCTGATCCGGCGGCGGGCATCCTGGATCTCGCGGAGTTGCAACGCGGTAGCGCGGGGCGGGAGTGGTGTGGCCGGTGGATTGCCGGACCGCTCAGGATGTGATAACCTGCCGCGCGGCACCTCGCAAGAGGTGTCACCCGAACACCTTCAGCCGCTTTCCCCGGAAGAGTGATCGACCCCAGAATCCGCGTGCTCCACGCAACGCTGGAGAGCCGGAAACCCCGGCTCGTCGACACCGACCCGGGCCTCTCCCGCGCCTCGGTCGCGCTCATCGTGCGCCCGGCTCCGCGCGATCTCGAGATCCTTCTAATCCAGCGCTCCACTTCCGAGGCCGACCCGTGGTCTGGCCACATGGCGCTTCCCGGTGGCCGACGACAGGGCGAGGAGACCCCCCTCGACACCGCGATCCGCGAGACACGGGAGGAGGTCGGAATCGATCTTCTCGCCGACGGGCTCCTTATCGGCCGGCTCGACGAGGTCCGTCCCTCTTCGGGCGGACCGCGCATTGCAGTGAGCCCCTTTGTCTTCGCCGCCACAGAGGAGACGGTCGAGGTCGCTGATCCGCGCGAGGTCGCGAGCACGATCTGGATCCCGGTAGCGCACCTCTCCGATCCGGTGTCGGCGGCCCATCACCTCTATGTACATCCGGATGGCGGGACCCACCAGTTCCCCGCCCTCTCGTATAACGGTCATACAATCTGGGGTCTTACCTATCGCATGCTCATCCAGTTTCTAGGTATTGCGCGGGTCGCGGGATCAGGAGGATTCCCTTGAAGGAGAAGAAGGCGATTGTACTCGGTTGCGGATATGTCGGGCTCGCTCTCGCGCGGGAACTGCGAGCGCGCGGGGTTGAGGTCATCGGGACCACACGGAGCCACAAGCGGCTCCCGGAGATCGCGGAGGCCGGGGCGACGCCCGCGCTCGCCGACGTCATGGATCCCGCCAGCCTCCGCCCGCTCGCGGCGTCCGCGCCCGACCTCGTCATCGACCTCGTTCGTCCGCAAAGGATCGACGAGAACCGGTATACCTCCTGGGGGACGCGGAACGTCGCGACCGCGTTCGCGGATGTCCGGCCCGAAGCCCTGATCTACGTCAGCAGCACATCGGTCTACGGCCGTCGCGACGGGGAAGTCACCGACGAGACGACCGAGATCGCGCCGACGTCGCCGGCGGGTCGGGCGCGCGCGGACGCGGAGCGGATCTACCTGGACGCCTTCGCGGAGCACGGAGCGCCGGTCCGCGTCTGCCGGGTCCCGGGGATCTACGGCCCGGGCCGGACCCTTCGACAGCGGCTCGAGACCGGAGCCTACCGTCGACTGGACGACGAGGATCTGTGGGTCTCGCGCATCCACGTCGACGACCTCGCTCGCGGGATCATCGCGGCCTGGACACATGGCGAACCGGGGGAAATCTACCTACTCTGTGACGATGAGCCGACGACCGGCCAGGAATACGCCGAACTCACGGCCACCCTGCTCTCCCTGCCCATGCCGCCCACCGTGGACCGCGATGACCTTCGGCTGGAACTCAGCCGCGACGCGTTCGAGCGGCGAATCGCCTCGCGCCGGTGCAGCAATCGGCGGATGCACGAGATTCTCGGCGTCGACCTGAGATACCCGACGATCCGGGAAGGACTCCCCGCCGCGCTCCTCGCCGAGGGCGCGAACTGACCATGGCTCACGAAACGATCACGCTCTCGCTGACGGAGCGGCAGGCGAAGGCACTGCGCGCCCTCGCGTCGCTCGACGACCTTCCACCAGAGGTCTACGCCGCCGAGGTGCTCGTGAAGCACCTCTATCACGCCTACACACCCCAGGTTCGCGACCGCGCCGGTGCCGATGATCACTGACGATTCATTCGAATTCCTCGCCCGTCTTCTGGATACGCCCGGACCGAGCGGCTACGAAATCGCCCCGGCGCGCGTCTGGCGCGCGGAGGCGGAGCGCTTCTGCGACCGCGTCGAGGCCGACGTGAGCGGCAACTCCATCGCGATCCTCAACCCCGGCGGCTCACCCCGCGTGATGCTCGCGGGTCACATCGACGAGATCGGCCTGATCGTCACCCATATCGACGAAGACGGCTTCCTCTACTTCGACGGAATCGGCGGATGGGACTCGCAGGTCCTCGTGGGCCAGCGCATCCGGCTGCTCTGTCGCTCGGGCGACGTCGTGGGCGTGATCGGGAAGAAGCCGATCCACCTGATCAAGTCGGAGGAACGGGAGAAGGTCTCGAAGCTGACGGACCTGTGGATCGACATTGGCGCCGCGAACCGGGAGGCCGTGGTCGAGCGGGGCGTGCGGGTCGGTGACGCCGCCGTGATTGACGCGAGCCTGGTTCGACTCGGCGACCGGCTGATTGCTTCGCGTTCGGTGGACAATCGGATCGGCGCGTACGTTGTGCTCGAGGCACTGCGTTTGCTGGCGGCGGATCGGGAGTCATTCACCGCCGAGGTCGCGGCCGTGGCAACGACTCAGGAGGAGATCGGGTACCAGGGCGGCGGGGCGCTCGTCCG
>CAZUVK010000012.1:13831-23150 GCA_964623785.1 uncultured Gemmatimonas sp.
AAGGAGATCGGCGAGCGAGCGCTGGGGAGCGGCCCGGTCCTTACGCGCGGCTCCTCCGCCCATCCGATCGTTTACGACGCCCTCGTTGATGCCGCGGACCGGGAGGACATCCCCTACACGATCCACGCGGCCGCCAGGCAGACGTGGACGGACGCGGACGCGATCCACCTCTCGCGCGATGGCGTGGCGACGGCCGTGGTCTCCGTCCCGAATCGGTACATGCATTCGCCGAACGAGATCGTCTCCCTCGACGATCTGGACGCCAGTGCCCGGCTGATCGCGGAGTTCGTCCGCGGGCTCGACCCCGAAGTGGATTTCACGCCGCGCTGACGACCGCGCGGTCGTTGGCGAGCTCGCCCCGTCGGCGCGCCGCCCTCCCGCCCAATCCGGAAGGCGCCAGGTGTACACGATCGACGAGATCGGGATGGAGGCCCCCGTCGGGATCTGCTTCCGCGCCGCGGCCGACGTGGAACGCTGGCCGGAAGTCCTTTCGCACTATCGCTGGGTGCGGTTTCAGCGGAAGGACGGGTTCGGTACGGGCCGGGTGGAGATGGCGGCTCGGCGCGATTTCGGGCCGCTGCCCTACCCCGTGTGGTGGGTGTCGGAGATGACGATCGACGAGGCGCGTCCGGCCGTCATCTACCGACACGTCGGTGGAATCACGACCGGAATGGATGTCGAGTGGACCTTTGAATCGGATGACCTGGGCGGGACGCGGGTCCGGATCGTCCACGACTGGAGCGCGGGCCCGGCCTGGCCGCTGCCGGGGGCGGCGCGGCGCGCGATCGCGGATCGGATCATCGGTCCGGTGTTCATCCAGCATGTCGCGGGGCGGACGCTCGCCGGGATCGCGGCCCGCGCCCGGTCGCTGCACGCGAACGGCGAGCGGGTTTCGCCGTGAGCCCGGACCCCGAGCGCGGTGGTGAGTCTCCGGCCGATCGTGCCCGGACGCGCCGCGTCGCGGTCACGGGGATCGGGTGCGTCACACCGATCGGGAACGGCGCCGATGGGTTGTGGGATGGGCTCCGGCGGCGCGCCTCGGCGGTGACCCGCATCAGCCGATTCGATCCTTCCCCCTTTCGCAGCCACATCGGCGCGCAGGTCAATGACTTCGAGCCGGCCGACCATGTCGATCGGTCGCGGCTCAAGCGAATGGATCGGTTCGCGCAGTTCTCCGTGGCGGCTTCGCGGATGGCGCTGGATGATGCGGCGCTGGATCCGCGCGGGCTGGACCCGGACCGCGTGGCCGTGCAGGTGGGCTCCGCGCTCGGCGGGATCGCCCTCGCCGAGGAACAGTTGGGGCTCTACCTCGCCCACGGCGTGCGGGCGGTAAGCCCTCATCTGGCGCTTTCCGTATTCGGGGGGTCGTCGTCGTGCAACATCGCGATCGAGTTCGGACTCACCGGACCCAACGCCACGAATGGAATGAGCTGCGCGTCGGGCGCGATCGCGCTTGGCGAGGCGTGGCGGCTGATCCGCGACGACTCGGCCGATGTCGCGCTCGCGGGCGGCGTCGAGGCGCCGCTCTCGCCGCTCAGCTACGGCGCGTTCGCCATCCTCCGTGCGATGTCGACCCGCAACGGCGACCCCGGTCGCGCCTCGCGTCCGTTCGACGCGGGGCGCGACGGTTTCGTCATGGGCGAGGGCGCGGCGATTCTCGTCCTCGAGGAGATGGAGAGCGCAAAACGGCGAGGGGCGCGCATCTACGCCGAGCTTGCCGGCTACGGCACGACCAGCGACGCCTTCCACATGACCGCCCCGCGACCCGACGGGCGGCAGGCGACGCGCGCGATGCGGCAGGCGCTCCGTACGGCTGGCGTCTCGCCCGCCTCGATCGACTACGTCAACGCGCACGGGTCCTCAACGCCGCTGAACGACGGGACCGAGAGCCGCGCCATCCGCGAGGTATTCGGTGACCACGCCGACCAGTTGAGCGTGAGTGGCACGAAAGGCTACCATGGCCACGCGCTGGGGGCCTCGGGGGCAATCGAGGCCGCCGTTACGGCCCTCGCGCTTCATCGCGGATGGATTCCGCCCACGCTCAATCTCGAGAACCCGGGCGACGATTGCGACCTGCCGTATACGAACGGCGCCGGTGAAACCCGCTTCGCGCGGAACGCGATCTCCAACTCGTTCGGGTTCGGCGGCGTGAACGCGGCGCTCGTCTTCTCGTCGGTCGGAGATGGGAGCGTCGCGAATCCGAGCGGGTGAGTCCCGACGAACCGCCGTACCACCGTGCCCGTCGCGGCGCCACCGCCGCGGCCGTGGCCTGCTCCGCCACCCCGGGCGTGCCTCGGATCAGGGCATTTTTCCCATCCCCGTCACCGGAAAAACACCGGTGTGACAATTTTGGAACCAAACTCCGGGTCGGTCACTATTAGGGTCGTCGAAGGGCGACCCCCCGTAGCGGGACCGGGGGCCATCCCCCGAAAAGGCGCCTGATCGCTGGACGATTGCGACGACCCCTTTTGATCGAGCGGGTAATGACCGTACTTGTGGCTGGGGACAGACGCCTGAACGAGTAAGTGCAGGGCGGTGGCCGTCGAATTTCGACGTTGCTTGCCGCCCTTTGTCATTTCATCCCAACGAGCCGAACCCATGTTCTTCAGCTCCCGTGCCCTGGACTCATTTGATCAGTACCTCCACGACGTAGAGAAGTATCCTCTCATCGAGGATCCCGAGCAGGAGCGTCAGCTGGCGCGCCGTGCGCGCAGCGGAGACAAGGAAGCGGCAGAACGCCTGGTCACCGCGAATCTCCGCTTCGTGATATCATACGTGAAGAAGTACCAGGGCCGGGGCCTCGGCCTCGCCGAGCTCGTGTGCATCGGCAACGAGGGCCTGCTCAAGGCGGTGAAGAAGTTTGATCCGGAGAAGGGCGTCAAGTTCATCTCCTACGCGGTGTGGTGGATCCGGCAGACCGTGCTCCAGGCGCTCGCCGAGCAGACGCGGTCGGTGCGGATCCCGCTCAACCAGAACTCCAACCTCGTTCGCCTGTCGCGGACGGAGACGGCCCTCACGCAGACGCTCGGGCGCTCGCCGACCGATCAGGAGATCGCCGACGAGATGGCCGAACCGATCGACACGATTCGCGCGCTGCGGCGGGTCGCGGCCAGCGAACTCTCGCTCGACGCGCCGCTCGATCGGGGGGACCGTGACTCTTCTTCCTTTGGCGAGCGGTTCGCCGGCGCCGAGGCTGACGAGATCGAGGAGGAGGTCGAGTCACAAGCACGTCGTGAGTTCCTCGAGCGCATGTTCGAGAAGTACCTCACGGAACGTGAGCGGAAAATCCTCTACCTCTACTATGGACTCGACGAGGGCGAGGAGCGGACGCTCGAGGAGATTGGTCTGCTGCTCGGCGTCACCCGCGAGCGGATCCGGCAGATCCGGAATCGCGCGTTCGAGAAGCTACGAGAGAGTCCCGACGGCGCGGCCCTCGAAGGATTCTGGGCGGTGTCCTGACGCGGCGCGGGTTGGCGGCGGGAATGAAAGAGGGGGCGCATCGGCGCCCCCTCTTTCGTTAACCTTCCGGACTCATGTCGCGACGGGAACCAGCGGGGGCCGGTCATTCTGAGCTTCCATGTCATCCCGAGGCGCAGCCGAGGGATCCGCACTTCGGGACCTTCGCGGACCGCAAGGTGCAGATCCCTCGGCTTCGCCTCGGGATGACAAGAGGGGCGCCGAAGAACCCGTTCACATGCACGGCGTCCCCAGTGGGGGCACCGGCTGGTCCACTCGCGGCCGGGACATCGCGTTGGCGAGATCCAGCGTGATGTCGCGGACGAGGCGGGAGACCCGAGCGGCCTTCTCGAAGTCGATCAGCTCCACCTCGTCACCCGGCGCGTGATACTCGTCGTGCAACCCGCTGGTGAGGAACAGGATGGGGATGCCGTACCGCGCGTAGTTGTAGTGGTCGGAACGGCAGTAGATCTGCTCCGGATGACCCGGCGCGTCAAACTCGAAGTCGAAGACGAACGGTTGTGGCTGGCGGCGGTTCGCGGTCTCGACGAGATCCCCAAGCTCGGTGGAGATCCTCCGGGCACCGACGCTGAAGATGCTGTCGGGGCTGTTGCGGCCGACCATGTCCAGGTTCACGTGAGCGATCATCGAGGCGCGCGGAACGGTCGGATTATCCGTGAAGTGCTCAGACCCGAGAAGACCGGATTCCTCGGCCGTGACCCACGCGAACAGAACCGACCGGGCGGGCCGCTGGTTGTCCGGAAGATGGGCGAGGGCCTCCGCCACCTCGAGTAGCGCCCCCGTCCCCGAGGCGTTGTCGTCCGCCCCGTTGAAGATGGAGTCGCCGTTCTGCGGAATCCCGATGCCGACGTGATCGTAATGGGCCCCGAGCGTGACGTACTCGCCCGCGCGGGCGGGATCCGCACCGGGGAGGATGGCGATGACATTCCGGCCCGCGATCTCCTCCACCTCGTCGTCGATCGAGTACTGGAGGGAGCCGAGATCGGTCCGCGGCCGACGCGCGTCAGCCAGGGGCATGCCGAGCAGGCGTTCCGCGGCGTCCGTCGAGATAAGGAAGAACGGAGGCGCGGTCGGACCCGCCTGCCCGCCCCCGTCGAGCGAGACCGCACCCTTTACCGAAACATCGGCGGCGTAGTCCCAGAAGTCAGCCTCGGTCTCCTCCGCCACCAGAAGCACCGCGGCCGCGGGACTCGATGGGCTGAAGAGCGACGCCATCGCCAGTCGCGGCGGCGCGGCGTTCGCGTCGACGCCCGGAGGCGGGTTCAATCGTACGATGACGACGGCGTCGCGGAGCTGCTCAAGACCGAGTTCGTCCGCGCCGAGTGGCTCGTCGACGAGATGGCCACCGAAGATCAGCGGCCCGCCGCCCTGGAGCCGCGAAGCGGCGGGTAGACCGCCGATGCCCGACACCGGGAGGATCTCGTCCGACCCGAGGTCGCTCGGCCCCGCCGGACCGTTCGCGGTAACCGTGGCCCGCGTCGATTTCCGCTGGAGCGGGACGCTCTGGAAGAAGGTGCCACCATCCCCACCCGGCCGGAGACCGAGCCGCCTCGCCTCGGCGGCGAGGTACTCGGCGGCCAGTTCAATGCCGGGCGTCCCGGTGTCCCGTCCCGCGAGTGAGTCGCTCGCCAGGAACCCGATCCGCTGGCGAAGGTCGCTTGCTTCGATCGTGGAAGCCGTGGTTCCCGGCGCGGGTCCGCTGGCCGCGGGCGTGGCCGCCGGGGCGCAAGCGGCGAACGCGACGGCGAGCCCAAAGGTGGCGCCGATGTATGAACGAATCTTCCGCAAAACGGATTCTCCGGTTGGGGTAATCAAATCGCCCGCGGGAGCAATCAGCTGGCCATCGCCCCGAGTAGCGCCATCGGAATCGCGATCGCGAGCCATCCCAGGATCGCCGTGAGAACAGCCTTCCCCGTCCCGAAGTCGAGCGCCTGCCGAATCGCGATGATACCGGCGACCAGGATCCAGATCCCGACGACGAATCGCACAAGCCAGCCCAGAACCGGAATGAATCCGAGGGCGGCGAGCACTCCGGGCGACTGAGCAAAACCGATGGTGCGAAGCAGTTCGCCCCAGGTCGCGGTACCACCCAACAGCTTGTCGCCGATGAGGTAGGTGACGCCCGCCCAGACGAGCCATCCCAGGATCGCGCCGATCGGTGCGAGAATGATCCCCTGCGGTGAACCTGACCCGATCGCTCCGATCGCCTGCGCAACCGCCACGATCGCCACCACGATGGCCGCCTGACCTGTCGCGGAGGTATCGGCCTCGACCTCCTCGTACGTGGCTGTGTTGAGCATCGCCGCGCCCTTCATCCGCTCCACCAGGCCCTGATTCATCGTCGTCGCCATTGCCGCCCCCGTTGGTGAGAACAATCTGAAAGAAAGTCGCGACAGCCCTCGCCGCGCCGCGAGACCATCACCAGTCCCCTCACGGATGACGCTCGGTCCTCGGAAGGTACGGTCCCGACCACCCGAAGAAAATACATACGTGGGCCGCGCATCACTCGCTTCGAAAGATACGAAGCTCGTATCGGGATACGAGAAACGCGCCGACCTGCCGCTCATCCCGCCGAGTAAAGCCGAACCGCTCATATACCGCCTGGAGGCGAAGGCGATGGGTGTCGCAGTCGAGCCTCAGCCAATCGCGCCCGATCAACGCGGTCCTGGCGGCTGCCCATCGAAAGATCACGGACGACACGCCGCCACCCGCGAACTTGCGGCGGACAGCCAGTCGATGCAGAAAGGCGCTGTCCGCCGGGGATTCCAGGTCGGGCCAGAACTCGGGGTCGGTGAGCTGGTACCGGAAAGTGCCGGCGGGCTCGCCGTCCACTTCGACGAGATGGAAAAGACCCTCGTCGATCTCGCGGAGGATTCTGTCGGCGGCCAGATCATCCTCGCCCCACATCTCGTCGCCGCGGCCGTTGATCCAGCGCGCGGCCTCGTCGAGTACGGCGCGGACGATCGGGAGATCCTCCGACGTCGCGGGGCGGATCACAACCTCCGGGGCGGGCCCCGGGGCGTCGTTGAGGACGGATCCGTGCCGCGTCATTGGAGTCGCGAATCAGGAGTCCCGGCACCCGTCGGCGCGTCCTCGAACACCTCATGGGACTCGTCAGCGTGGCCGGTCGGCGGCGCGAGGTGGTAGGTCGCGCGCCATATATGGTATACGGCTCGGTCGACCCAGCGCATCGCGTCGAGTACCTCGAGCCCGACGGTAGGCGGAACCTCGCCCGCGGCGGTCCGCGCCAGGATGGTCGGGCGATGGAGGCGCCGAAGCTCCGCGATCTCCCGCGAAAGCGGTTCCACGCTCGGGGTGCCTTCGGCCGCGCCGCCCGCCTCCAGCCAGCGAAGGGATCCGGTCAGACCCGCGGAGGCCGTGCTCGCCACCTCCTTGAGCGTGGGATCGGAGTTGAGCCTGATGGGCGTCGGAGCGTCGTGCAGCGCCTCGAGCAGCCGGTCGAAGTGATCGGCCGCGTGAAGGGTGGCGAGGTGGTCGTGGTACTCCTCCTCGTCACCGGGAGCGGACCGGATGCGGCCGAGGAAGGCGCGGGTCTCGGCGGCGGCCGCGGCGGCGGTCTCCATCATCTCCGGGTAGAACCGTTGCGGATCACGGCCGTCGAGGACCGCGCGCGTCATGCCGACGAGGGAGGCGCCGATCTCAAGGACCGTCCGGCGCGCCGACTCGATCGCGACGCTTGGCACGGCCAGCAGCGTGGTGTCGAGGTAGCGGGTCAGAGACGGCGTCCGCTCGGGCACCAGTCGTGTGATGAGCCCCGCGTATCGATCGGTAATCGGTAGCAGGATCGCGACGCCGACCAGGTTGATCGCCGTGTGGAATAGCGCGATCATCGGGGCCGGGCCAAGACCCGTCGCCACGCTGACATCGTCGAATACCCCGAGGTAGAGCGGAAGCATCGCGAAGGCGAGGACCCCCGAGAACACGTTGAGAAGGATGAACGACATCGCGGTCCGGCGGGCGAGCACCGAAGCGCCGATGGACGCGATCGCGGCGGTTACCACCGTACCGACATTGTGCCCGATCACCAGTGCCGCCGCGTGCGTGAGGTCGATCGTGCCGCTGTGCAGTGCCGCGAGCGTCGTGGCCACCGCCGCGGTCGACGACTGCATGACCACCGTCATCGCGATCCCGATCGCCACCAGGAAAGCCCTGCCTGTCAGCGTGCTTCCCGGGATGGCGCTGAGCTGCACCCGGCTGGACAGAACCTCCATTCCCGCCTGGAGGGTGTCGATCCCGACGAACATGAGCCCGAACCCCGCCAGCGCGAGACCGATCGACGCGGTGCGCCCTCGCCCGAACAGGTGGAGGAGCGCGCCGACGCCCACCGCGGGCAACGCGACGAGCGAAATGCTGTAGCGGAGGCCAAAGAACGCGATGAGCCAGCTCGTGCTCGTGGTGCCCACGGCCGCGCCGAAAACCACGCCGATCGCCTGAGTGAAGGCGAGTAGCCCCGCGCTCACGAAACCGATCGTCATGACCACGGTCGCGCTCGACGCCTGGACGAGCACCGTCAACGCGGTCCCGGAGAGGAACGCGCGGACCGGCCCGCCGGTGAAGTGGGCGAGCAGGTCGCGAATCACGCCTCCGACGGCCGACTTCAGCCCGTCGGTCATCAACGTCATCCCCAGGAGGAAGAGGCCGATGCCGCCGAGAAGGCCGCTGATCACGTCAGGACCCGCGGGGAAATCATGACTGGAGGATCGTCAGGGATGGGGCGGAGTGGGCGCGCCGCGCATCAGCCTTGGTCACCCGCCGTGGCGAACGAGCGTGCCGGTGTAGGTGATGGCCACGAGAAGCCCGGTCGCCGCGAGGAGCAGGACCAGGTTCAGCCACCCGTAGGCGCCTGAGAGGCGATTTCGCCAGAGCGAGCGCAGGAGCGCCGCCATCGCGACCGCCCAGATGCCGACGCTGCCCCACTGCTCGTGCGTCGCCATTCGCGGAACGGAAACCGCACCGGTCCCGAGGGCATTGAGACGCGCTCCCTCCCCCGTCGCGAACGCGAGGAAGACGGCTACGGCGGCGACCAGCAGGAATCGCCACGCCCAGTCGCGAAGCGCTCGGTCGTCGAGCGCAACGCCGACGAGATCCAGCGTGGCCGCGACGACCGCCATGCTGACGGGGAAATGTATGATGAAGAGGTGGGCGCTCATTGGGCTCGCGATCGGGAGAAGGTTGGCGTGGATGATACGCCAACCAGCCCCGCTCCGCTACGGAGCACCCCTGTATCGGGTAAGAATCAGCGCCAGGCGAACCCGACGCCCCAGTCCGCGGTGTAGTCGCCGAAGCCGAACCCGAACCGCAGGTCCAGCGATTGACTCAACCGGATATCGACCCCGAAGTCCGCGAGTAGCTCGAGGTCCACGTCGTCGGGGCCGAAGCCCGCGATCACGGCAACTCGCGGATGAAGGTACGGGGTGAACGACAGTTCGCCGGCGTCGAACGTGTAGCCGAGGGAGAGACCGCCCGCGAAACCGACGCCAGAATCTCCGTCCATGATGATGAGCCCCTGCGCGGCACCGGTCAGCGCGAGATCGAGCGGGGCATTCGTGGAGATCGGATCGCGCAGTTCACCGCCGATCAGGAGACCCAGGTTGTACGTGTCGGCGATTCCGGCCCGGAGGCCCAGGTCGTATCCCCCCTGCCGCGTCCGCCAGATGCCTTCGATGGCGAAGTCGCCCGGCCCCTCCGACAGGTAGACGCCGACATCGGACGCGGAACGGGGTGCCATGTAGGAAGGGGTGAATACCTGCGCTTCGGCCGTCGGTGCCAGCGTAACAAGGGCGCCGGCCACGGCGATGAATGCAAGGTATGCTCGGCTCGT
>CAZUVK010000012.1:23160-34327 GCA_964623785.1 uncultured Gemmatimonas sp.
GTCATAACGATCTCTCTCCTGGTGTATGATCCGTACGCGATCCACCGCGTATCGGGGAAACGGTCGCGGTGGCTGCGGCAACTTGAGTGCCAGCTTCGCCTTGCGCGATGGAGGCCTTCCCTTTCCCGGGGCTGACGACGACGCCCCGGGACGGGCCGAAGTCGGTCGGCGGCAAGCGTCTTGCAGCATTCGGGAGGCGGAAAGGAGGGTACCACGAGGCACGTTCCACTCAGCGCAATGCCACAATGTCCGAGAGCCTGGTCGTGATCCGTACGTTCGGAAGCCTGCTGCAGGCGGATGAGGCGCAGATCGAACTACTCAACGCGGGAATATATTCCCTGCTGTTGAGTGACGACACCTTCCAGCTCGACTCTCGTGAAGACGGACCCGACGGCATCGCACTCGCCGTGCATCGTCGCGATGCAGATGTCGCCGCCGCGATGCTTACCCCTCTTGCCGGGACCGGCTGACTCCAACTTCATCGCGATATGGCCGTTGCCGTCCCGCGACTCAGGAGTCGGGCGGCACCATCAGGACCGCGCATCGCGCCCGGCGTGCCACCGCGGAGGATACCGACCCCAGGTGACCCCCCTGTACACGTGGACGGTCGCGCGTCCCCACCACGAGCAGGTCCACACCTTCGTTCCACCCCCAGCTGGCGATCGCCTCGGCCGGATCGCTGTCCGCAACCACCCTCGCGTCGATTCGAGGAGACTCGCCATCACCGGTGTGCCGCCGCGCGTCCGTCAGGAGCGGCTCGAGCGCACCCTCGACATCCGCCGCGCTGGCTTGCGAACCGCGTGGCACGGCATGCACGAGGGTGACATGTGCGGTGCGGCTGTCCTCGTCGCCCAGCACCGAGGCGAGAAGCTCGACCGACCGCCGAAACGCGCCGCTGGGCGCGCGCGCGGGGTCCACCGCGATACCGATTCGCCGAAACGGCACGTCCACCGCTCCCCGGAGCACAAGGCACCCGACTGGTGAGGCCGTCACCAGGGCATCGGCTGTCGTGCCGAGGAAGCTGGCGCTGAGGTCGCTTCCCCGGTGCCTGCCAAGGACGATCAGGTCGGCCTCCACTTCCCTCGCCCGGTCGAGAATCACCCGGTCAGGCGCGCCGAATCGAACGCACATGCTCGCCGGTTTGGGCGAGTCGGGGTCCAGTACCCGCCGAATCTGAACCGGCAGGGCGTCCATGACCTCGGACCTCACCGCATCGGGCATCTCGGTCGGCGAGCCGCCGCGGAATCCGGAATCGAACTCCTGGTAGGCGCTGACAATGTGCAACTCCGCCCCGGCCGTTTCCGCGAGCCGTGACGCGCTGCGCACGACCTCGTCGGAATTCGAGGAGAGGTCGGATGCCACGAGAACGCTGGTCAGCCGTCGGCGGGACTCTGTCATGAGGCTTGTTCCGACCTCGGCGCTGGTTGGCGCGGGGAACGGATCGCCATTCGGCTGATCCGTGGGTCATGGAGGGAGTTGTTGCAGGAACCGAACCGGCGGGAGACTCAGCCGGCGGCCGGCTTCGTTCGCGCGCCGTACGCGAGGCCGAGCCACTCGCCGAGCCGCTTCGCCTGGGCAAGGCGACCGGGGATACCCGGGCGGGACTCCCAGTTGGCCGCCAGGTGAACTCCACGTGGGAGTTCGACCCGTTCCAGAGCCGCCCAGGAGCCATCCCACGCCGGCATCCAGGCTGGCTGGATGCTGAGAACCCGGGCGTCGATCCCGGTCATCCGGTGAAATTCGCGGAGGGCCGTCGTGGCGAGGGCGTCATCACCCCAACCCGCGACTTCCGGCGCCTTCGCCCCACCGAGATAGGCGGTGTATACGCCCTTCCGCCCGAAGAGGCTGTCGTTGAACGTCACCCCGCGCGTCACCATTCGCTCACCGAGCCCGACCTGCAACCCCAGGCCGCCGATCGATTGCTCCGCGTGCAGGTGGACGATCATGAGCGGGTTGTAGGTCAACGACCGGATCGCGTCCGGGATGGACCCGAACTCGTCGCCAAGGATCGCGGCGGTCGCTGGGGCCGGTGCGGTGAGCACCACCTGTTCGGCGATCAGGCTGCCCGCCTCGCTCAGAACCTCCCAGCCTTCCGGGTGCCGACGCAGACGCCGAACCGGCGACTCAACCCGAACGTTGCGGGCGTTGGCGACGTGCAGGGCGAGAGCGAGCGTTTCCATCCCCTCCTGGAACGAGCACGCGGGAGGCGGATCCACCCGCCCACCGCGTCGCAGAAACGCCAGCGCCAGGCTCCGGCCCACGCCCATCTCCCTGAGCACATGGTTGAGCGAGAGCCGCATCACCATGTCGGCCGGGTCCGAGGCGTAGAGTCCGCCGTAGAGCGGTCCAGCGACGTTCTCGTAGGTCTGCCGCCCGATCTTCCGCGTGAAGTAGTCGGCAACGGACTCGTCCGGGCGCGCGCCCGCCGTGAACGGTTCGGCGAGTATCCTGAGTCGTGACCGAACCGGAACGATGTCGGATCGAAAGAAGTCGGCTGCCGAGAAGGGAACGCGACGGAGCTTGCGGCGGGACCAGACGTAGAGGGGGAGGCCCGGCGGCGCGGTGATGAGGCGATCCGCCACGCCGAGCGATGTCACAAGGCTCTTGAACGACGATGTCAGACGCGAACGCTGAGGGCCCCATTCGAGGAGAGAATCCTCCACGTAGCCACTACGGATCACGCCGCCGACCCGCTCATCGGCCTCGAGGACCACATGCGGGATCTCGTCGATCCGGAGTTGGTTGGCGAGCGACAGGCCGGTCAGTCCGCCGCCCACGATGGCCACGAAGGTGCGTTCGGTCATCCGTCTCTCACCGAGGCGCGTCGGCCCGATCCGAGTCGTACCATCGTCGGCGCGGACAGACCCTCCGCCCTCGGGTCGGCATCAACGGCGGGACTCGTACACCCCGACCGGCCCGTCCTCATCGAACGAAACGATGTCGTATGGGTCGACGTGCCCGTCCGGATGGTCCATGCCCGGCGTACCGACCACCATGCCCGGTACCGCGATCCCGGCCAGTGCCGGCCGTTCGCGAAGGAACCGGTTGACGACATCGGCGGGGACGTGACCCTCGATCGCATAACCCTCGACCACGCCAAGGTGGCACGAGGTCAGTTCGGCGGGCACGCCGTGCTCGCGCCGCACGCCCGTCAGGTCGTCCTGGTAGACGACGTTCACCGTGAACCCGCTGGCGCGCATGTGCTCGACCCAGCCGAGACAGCATCCGCATGTAGGCGTGAGGTAGGCCGTCACCTCAGTGCTCCCGCCGTGCACGGCCTTCCCGCGGCCAGCGGCTTCCGCCTCCGCGCACGCCGCCGCCACGATCCCGACGAGAAGGACGGCCAGCAAGGCACGCCAGTTCAGGATCTCCTTCATCGCTTCCTCCCGTTTCAATGTGCCGCGAACACGCATCCACGCGAACAAGGCCTGACTCCCCGGCCCGACGACGTTAGCCCCGGCCGTTGGTACAGATCGTACCCCGAGTGGGTTTGCACTGGCAGGCATGGAGCGCCACCCGGGCCTCGGATGGTTCGACCGCCGCTTCCACGAGGTCCGCCAGTGTGCTCACGAAATCCGACGCGAGATACGGAATCGGGACGCGGTGGAATCCGATTCCCCGCTCCATCACCCGCTCGCGCAGTTCATCGTCGAGTTCGGCGAGCGTCTCCGACTGTTCGTGGATGAACGACACGGCGTCCACGACGATCCGCTCAGCATCGATCTCGTCGATCACCGCCTCGATGTCCGGCTGCGTCCACTCGACACCCGGCCGGTTCGTGTGATTCTGATACCCGATCACGTAGTCATCCGCTCCGAGCTCTCGCGCGACGGCCGCGCAGAACTCGCGGACATAGTCGTCGTAGCGACTTCCCTCGCGGAGATACCTGATCGGCGTACCGTGCGCCGAAAAGACCAACCGCGTTCCCGGGTCGGCGAGGCTGATTCCGTCGTCCTCCACGACCCGCCGGATCGCGTCGACCCGGGTCTTCAGATAGAGCGGGTGCCGGTGCCACCCCGTGACCTGCCGAGCAGGCCCGTCCCAGCGTTGCGCCGTCAGCACCCGGTCAACTTCGTTCAATGCCGCGACGCTGGTCGAAGGACCGCTCAGCGGATACACCGGTATCGACACCAGGAACTCCGCGCCGGCCTCCGTCACCTCGTCGATTGCGGCCTGGATCGAGGGGTCCGTGAACTGCATCCCGACCCGGACCACCGCATCCAGCCCACGCCCGACCAGCTCCCCCTCGAGCGCGCTCGCCTGCTCGCGCGCCTGGCGATGAAGCGGGGACCCGCCGATCTCCTCGTACTCCGCGATCAGGCCCGGCGCCCGCGCCTCGGCCAGCCGGCGACTCCTCTCCCGAAGCTCGGCTTCCCCGGTTCCCCCGTCTCCCATCAGCGGCGAGTTCAGCGCAAAGATCCGCTCGAGGAACGGAACAACCTCGTCCATCGTCGGATTTTCGGGTTCTCCGAAATTCAAGAGGAGGACACCTATCTTCATTTTCCATTACCCGTTGCGAACGTTTATCCAGAAGTTACATCATGCACAGTCAGGTCTTGCGAGGACTCGGTCCCGCCGTCGGACTGGACATCGCGCGGTGGAGGTCAGCCGCCGGCCGTGTACTCATGGACGAAGTCGACGACGGCCCGGAGCACATCCGGATCGGTGCCGGGCAGGAGTCCGTGGCCGCAGTTGAAGATGTGGCCCGGCCTGCCACCCACCCGATCGAGCACGGCGCGCGCGGCCGCGATCGCGGCATCGCGTCCGGCGAGGAGAACCACCGGGTCGAGATTGCCCTGCACCGCCCGATCATCGCCTACGATCTCCCAGGCCTCATCGATCGGGATCCGCCAGTCGACCCCGATGACATCGCCGCCTGCCTCGGCCATGAGTGGCAGCAGGGCCGGATTGCCGGTCAGGAAGTTGATCGACGGAACGCCAACCATGCGGAGCCGGTCGAAGATGGCGCGCATGTGCGGGAAGACGAAGCGTTCGTAGTCGTCGACACCGAGGTACCCGGCCCACGAGTCGAATACCTGAACGACGCCGGCCCCAGCCTCGTACTGCGCGATCCCGAACTCCGCCATATGGTCGGCCCAGAACGCGGCGAGACGGTTCCAGGCCTCGGGCTCGCGCCACATGAAGGTCTTCGTTTCCTCCTGGTTCCGCGATCCGGGCCCGGAGATCAGGTAGGAGCAGAGGGTGAAGGGAGCGCCCACGAACCCGAGCACGGGCACGTCGATACGGCTCGTGAGCAGCCGGATCTGGTCGAGGATGTACTTCATCTCGACGCGGGGATCGTACGCGCGGAGCCGGTCGACGTCCGAGGGATCGCGGATCAGCCAGTCGACGATGGGGCCGATGCCCGGGCGCATCTCCACGTTGAAACCCGCGCCGAAGAAGGGCGTGGAAAGATCGTTGTAGAGAACGCATGCATCCACCGGAAAGTACTCCAGCGGCAGCGTTGTGATCTCGGCCGCCGCTTCCGGGTCGCGGAGGATCTGGAACATGCCGGCTTCGGCGCGAAGGTCGCGATACCGGGGAAGTGACCGGCCCGCCTGCCGCATGAACCAGATCGGCGTCGCGTCGACCTTCTCGCGCCGGACTGCCTTCAGAATTCGATCGTTCATCTCAACCTGGTTGGTGCCGACACGGTTCTGGAGCGCTCACGCCGGCACCGTGGGAGCGGGCGCGGACCATCGTCGACAAAATATCAAGCCGTGGCGACCCGGGCGCGGTCGGGAGATCTCGGTAGCGCGGGTCGGCAAAATTCAGGCGGCGGTGCGGAGGGCAAGCGCTGCCGGCGGGCCTCGGGCGAACAATCTGGCCTTTATGGCGGCACATCGAAAGTCCGCGGGCCGGAAGGCTACTCATCGCGGCCGTGCCTGCCCGTGCCCGTGATGCCGCCAGGCCCGATGACGCGCCCGTGTCGCGACCGTATGCGATCTACGGCAGCCGAGAGCGCACGGTCCTTCGGGCGCTCCATCGGCGGCGCGATATCGAGCAGGGTATGCTGCTCCCGCTCGGCCGACTCCTGCAGGTTGGTGAGCGCAACCCCGATCAGCCGGATGCGGGACGAGCTGCCCTCGCGGAGATCCCGCAGGAGTTCCCGAGCGACAGTGTGGATGATCCGGTCGGTCTGGACGGCTTCCGGCAGCGTGCGTCCGCGCGAACGATCCCGGAACTCCGTGTCGCGCAGCTTCACCGTGACGGTCCGGGCGTAGAGTCCCTGCTTCCGGAGCGAGGCCGCCACGTCCACGACCCTCCCGAGCAGCGCCTGCTCCAGCTCCTTCAGGTCGAACCGGTCGCGGGAGAAGGTCGTTTCGCTGGAAATGCTCCGGGCGGCTTCGCGGGTGGAGATCGGCGATTCGTCGATACCGCGGCACCTCCGCCAGAGCCACCGGGCGCGGTCGGATCCCCACCACGACTCGAGCGTGGACAGGTCGAGCGCCCGGAGCGCTCGCATCGACGTGACCCCGCGCCGCCCGAGATCGGCGAGCAGCGAAGGTCCGATTCCAATGATATCGCCGATCTCCAGCCGACCCACGAAGGCCTCCTCCTCGCCGGGAGGGACGATGAACACGCCGGCCGGCTTCGCGAACGAGGTCGCCAGCTTCGCCACGAGGCGGTTCGACCCGCCGCCGATCGACACGTCGAGCCCGGTACGATCCTTCACCTGTCGCTGGATCCGCCGGGCCGTATCCTCCAGCGTCTCGTGCCGATAGAGGGCCTCGGTGCCCGTCAGGTCGATATAGGCTTCGTCGACGGAGGCCATGACGGCGACGGGCGACCACTCGGGAAGCACCGCGCGAAGTTCGCGGCTCTTGGCGCGGATCGTTGTGCCAGGCGTGCGGACGACGATGGCGCGCGGGCAGAGCCGAAGCGCGGTTGCGGTCGGCATCGCGCTGCGAACGCCGAACGCGCGGCAGCCGTAACTCGCGGACGTCACCACCCCGCGGCCGTCCGGGCTTCCGCCCACCAGAATGAGCGACTCGCCCGCGAGCCGTTCCGGATCCTCGATGATCGCGCACTGGACGAACATCGCGTCCACGTCGATATGCAGAATGCGCCGTAGCGGCGTCGCCGTGGCCGGGCCGCCCGCGCCCGATTCCTCTGGCATCGCGATCTCCGCGTCAGGGTGCCGGTGGCGCCGGCAGCGGCGGTGAAAGCGGCTCGACACGCCCCGGATCGAGGAAGACGAGCGTAGCGGCGCACCGCACGACCGAGATGCCGTACATCCCGCAGACGGCGCGCGCGTAGGCGTCCAGCTGTGGCCGGTAGTGCTCGGCCCGCGCGGAAATCTCGTGATCGTCGAGCCGGTCCGTCTTGTAGTCGATGATTTCCGCGGAGACCGGGCGGCCGCCCTCGCGGACCAGGACGAGCCTGTCGATCACACCTTCCATCAACGCCCCGTCGCGACGTTCGACGAATGGAACTTCGCGCTGGACCTCCGCGGCGCCAGGATAGCGCGAGCGTCGGAGGACCGATCGGATCGCGCCCGTCATCGTCCACTCGCGGAAGTCGTCGACGCACTTCTCCACCGTCTCGGACGATAGGTGTGGCGCGACGCGGCGTGCGACGCGGATCAACGCCCCGTCATCGGGAACGCCGTCATCGATCCACTCGATCAATTCGAACCATGCGTGGATGAGGGTTCCGCGCTCCATCGCGGCGGCGGTATCGATACGCAGCAGATTGCGGACATCGATCTGGCCGTCGCCGTGGAGATCCGATGGGGATTGGCGACGGAGCGCGCGTCCGGCGGAATCCGCGACGAGCCGAACGGGTGGGGCCGGTGTGGGTATGGCGTCGCGCTTGCCGTCGGCCCTCGCGTCGGGATGGAGATACCAGTCCGCGGCCCCGATCGAGTACGCGACCTGGCCCGGCGGGGTCGCTGGTCTCAGCGCGCGACCCAGGGCATTCGCGATCACGGCGGCCGGCGTCACGCTCGCGGCGCCCGCGCCAAGCGCGGTGTCCGTGGCGATCATGAGCGTCGCATAGCGAGCCCGGGTAAGCGCCACGTAGAGGGTGCTCAGTTCATCCCGCCACTCCGCCGACTGGCGCTGTGCGTGTGCGTCCTGGAGTTCCGGGAAGTACCGACGCAGATCCTTGCCAACGGCCGGCATCACGGCGTCCGGCCGCCCGGTGCGTGTGGGTCGGAGCGTGAGCAGCCGCGGCTCGGCGTGGTTCATCCTTTCGATCCGTCCCCCCAGTTCCGGGAGCACGACGATATCGAACTCCAGGCCTTTCGCCTGGTGGACGGTCATGACGCGCACATCGGTCGCGGCCGGATCCTCGACGCGAGTCGATTCGACCAGGCGGATGAAATCCGTGGGGCGGAGGGTCCCGCCTTCGTCATCGTAGCGGTGGCCGAGCTCGGCGAGCTGGGAGAGGCGCCGGGCCTCCCGTCCGTCGCACGATGGCGCCAATCGGGTCGCCAGCGCGCCGATCGTCGCGCCATAACCATTCTCGATGAGCCGGCCCCGGATCCCAGCCGCAACCTCCGACACCGACTCGCGGTCGTCGTATGACCGAAGCCGCAGGACACGGCCCAGAGGCGACTGCGCGACGTGGTACGCCGCGATCGAGTCGCCAGGGTGGTCGCTGAGTCGGAGCAGCGCCAGCACCGCTTCGCAGGCAGCCGAATCGGTCAGCGGATTGCCGCCTTCCTGGCTCACGGGGATGCCGAGATTGCGGAGTTCGAGGTACAGCCGGGCGACTGTGGCGTTCGTCCGGGTCAGAACGCCGATGCTGAATCCGGGGGCCGCCGCCCGCAACTGCGCGATCCGGGTCGCCGCGTACGCGCAGATCACGGCGTCGCGCGGCGCGTCTTCCTCATCCTCAGGGCCGACTTCCAGCGATACTTGCCCCGGCAGCTTCCGGTGGGCGGTGTGCGGGCGGAAGTCGTCCGACCACGCGGACGCGATATCGGCCCGCACCTCGTCATCGCTCAGCATCGGGTTCGAGACGATGTCCGAGAAGACCAGGTTCACGAAATCGAGAACGACCTGGCTCGACCGGTAGCTCACGTCGAGGTGATCATCCGCAAGGGAGTACCGGTCCCCCACGGCATGGACGAGCTCGGGCTCGGCACCGCGCCACGCGTAGATCGACTGCTTCGGATCGGCGACCACGACCGCCGCACGGCTCTCGTCCGACAGCACCTCGTCCATCAGCGGCTCGATCGCCTCCCACTGAGGCCGGGACGTGTCCTGGAACTCGTCGAGGAGGATGTGCCGGATCTGGCCGTCGAGCCGGTAATACAGATCCGATCGTCCGCCCAGCGGGTCGCCGGAGGCAACGAGCCGCGTGATGTCGGCGAAGGTGAACGCCCCGGCCTCGCGCTGGAGAGCGCGATACGTGTCGCGGAAGAGCGCCGTGATCTCACCGAGCGCCTCGACCCGGTCCGCGAGCACCGCGCGGACGGCGCCCACGGCCACCTCCGTCACCTCCCCGGACGCGTCCATGAGGTCCGGTGGGAACGGGACTCCGAAATAGGCGGGATCAGGCGACTGGCGGTTCGTGATCAGCTTCGACTTGAGGACCTTCTCCCAATCGCCTCCCCGGATGGCCGCGGTCAGAGCGCTGACCGCGTTCCGCCATCGTCCATCCTCCCCGCCCGCCTTCTTCGAGGGTAGCGCGATCCCGTCGAGTTGGATGGCCAGCGCCTCGCGCTCGGCGAGGGTCGGGAGGCGCGCGCGGCCGCGACGCCGGAACGCGCCCCACGGGTCGAACGCGCCGGGCTCCAGCGCGGTATCGATGGCCAGCAGCGCGCGAATCGACTTCAGCAGGCGATCGTGGACCGACCGATGCGGACCGCCGTTCGACCAGAGGTGAAGGATCCGCATCAGCGCGACCCGATCCGCCGAGTCGAGGATGCGCTCGAGCGCTCGGACGAGAACGCGATCTTCCGCGGGTAGGTCCGCGATGCCCCAGCCAGCGGGCAATCCGACCTCCGCCTCGAATGACTTCGCCGCCCGAACGAGGAACGCGTCGAGCGTGCCGACATCGAGCCGGTGAAGATTGCGCACCGTGCGCTCGAGGACCTCCGCCCATGCCGCGGTATCGGACGGAGCCGGCCGTCCACGGTCGAGCGTGGCGTGAATCCCCAGCTCGCGGGCCTCGATCGGGGCTACCGCCGCGGCGGCCATCCGCGCGAGCGTCCGGTCAAGGATCTGGCCCGCGGCCTTCCGTGTGAAGCTCGACGCCAGGATCTGCTCCGGCGGGACCCCCTCGTTGAGCAGGCCGATCAGCCGCGACGAGATCCGAAACGTCTTGCCCGATCCAGCCGAGGCAAGGACGAGTTCACGGGGTGGCCGGACGCCGCTCACTCGTCCTCCCCCTCGCCCGCGCCGTCGGCACCTCCCGCGGCGACGAGCAACCGGGTCCCCAGCAGCGCCGCGAAGGGGTCGCGCGCCCCGTAGGCCGACTTCGCGCCCCCGAACCGGATCACCCCGGTGCGAAGACGTCGAACCACCTCCCGCGCGGTCTCGTCCGCCGTCTCGAGATCTTCTTCAGACCAATCGACCATCAGGTCACCCACTTCATCCAGCGCCCGTGGCAGCGCGACGTACCCGAACTCGACCGCTGCACCCTGAGGGATCAGAGGCGATCCGTCCGGCGCGAGCAGGGACGCGGCAAGATGTCGATAGAGGGGCAGTTGCAGATCGATCCACCCGCTCTTCGTCCGGTGTGTCTTCTCCGGCGGGCTGACGGCATCGCCAGTCTTGTAGTCGAGAAGGGCCCAGCGACTGGTCGCCGCGTGGTGGTCGATGCGATCGATTCGGCCGGTCAGCTGGATTGTCTCCCCGTCCACGTCGAACAAGCATTCGGTCGCGCCGCCGGCCCGCTGGCCATCGTCGTCTCCAGCGGCCGCGAACGACGACTTTCCCTCGACGACGGCGATTCGCCAGCCGCTGACCGCGCGCTCCGCCTGCCATCGCGCGAAACGTCCCAGCCTCGCACGCAGGTGATCCAGCTGGAACGAGACGGCGGGGAAGGAATCGGGATATCGCGCTCGGACCTCCGTATCGAGTACGGCCAGAAGGCGTGTCGCGATCAGGTCGGCATCCGTGGAGTCGCGATCCGCGCAGGCACCGAAGCCCTGCAGGACCGCGTGCGCGAGGTTCCCGAAGGCCAGCGGGTCGAGCTCTCGCGCGGTGTCGTC
>CAZUVK010000013.1:0-34045 GCA_964623785.1 uncultured Gemmatimonas sp.
GCTGGATGCTCGCGCGCGTGGCGGCATCCAGCATCTCCCGTTGCACAGCGGCCGTGGCCTCGGCGATGGTGGTCGTATCGTCGAGCACGGCGCGCAGTGGGACCGCGTCCGTGAGGTGGTCGCGGATGAGGGCGCGTGTCGTGCCCGGCGCATCGTGATCGTGATACGCCACATCCACAGCCGCGCGGCCCGAGATGCGGGCGATGAAGGTCGCGAACCGCGCGATGACCTCATCGGATTTGGCTGTTGTCTTCAGCGGCACGCGCGCGAAGCGGGCGGTCGCGCCGTCACGTGGCTTCAGGTTCGACAGTTCCGGTGCCGCGAGCGACGTGAGACGGCTGATCCACGCCGCCTCGTGCCTGGTGGCTTTCGCGGCAACAGCGTTGGCCGCCGTGACGAGGTCTTCGTCGGGTAACGGCAGGCGCTGGCCGGCCTCCACGCCGAGGTGGCGAATGGCCGACGCGGTGTCGAGGACTTCGCCGTCGGCGCCACGTGGTACCTCGAAGGTCAACATGCCATCGGACACGTGCAGGCCCAGCGACCCCTGTTCCGTATGGACGACAGTGCCCGGTACAGCGTTCCCTCCCGGCGCGAACGCGACTTCTCCGGTCAAGAGGATGTGCCCCGCGAGACCAGGCAGGCGCGGCGCGATCAGAGGGTTGGCATAGTTGCCGAAATCCAGGGCCCGCACCGTGCGGGCCAACTCGACACCCGGCTTACGCCAGTCGAGCATAGCCAACGCCTCGGGGCAATCGCCCGGGCCGTGATAGGTGGCGCGGTCCAGCGAATGCGGCGTGCGCCGCAACGGCCCGTGCTCCATCAATTCGGCCAGCTCGGTAAACGACGAGATGCCGGCTTCGAAGCACTTCGCGTTCAGGGTGAAGGAGGTCTCGTCCTCGTCCACCGGCACGACGCGCTGCAGCACAATGTCGCCGGAATCGAACGCCTCCGTCATCACGTGCCACGTAATGCCGTGCGTTGGTTCGCCGGCCATCAAGGCCCAGGCCGGGGCGAACAGCCCGCCGTACCGGGGCAGCGGCCCGTCGTGAAAATTCAGGGCCCCGCGGCGTGGCAGGCGCAGCGCCTCCGCCGGCACCCGGCGGAGGTTCGTAATGGAAAGGAGGTAGTCGAAGTCCGCGACGGCCAGCGCCGCCGGGTACGCGGCGTTCTGTGGCAGGCAGCGGATGCCGTTGACCGCTCCCCACCGGGCGATGGCGGGCTCGTCCGTGACCAGCGCGATGATGTCGTGGCCGCGCTCCCGCAGAATGTCCGCGCAGGAGATCAGGAGCGTGTCGTTGCCGATGAGAACGTGCCGAAGGGAAACCGTCATTTCGAGACCGTTGTCGGGAGAATACCGTCAGCCATTTGGAGTGCTCGCGGCCAGCGCTTCAGGGTTGGACCACATCCCCCCGGTCTCACAGCTTTCTCGAAGGAGGTAATAGACGATCCCGAACTGAATACGGGTGCGGGCATGGAGACTGAACCGGGGCGCCCGTCAACGGACGCGTCGGCGAGTTCCGGCAATATCATACGGCTCCATCACCAATCGTCAGGTCGCGTTGGACGTTTGTCTTACAACCGCCCGCACCTCCAGGATCCGATCTGCGCCGGTCCTGATGCCCCCTGCCGTCGAAACAGCCCTTTTCCGACGACAAAGGCCGCCCCGGGCCCCGGAGATTGCGTTCGGAGGTCCAGTTCACGAAGGGGAATGTACCACGGGCCGACGCGTGATCCCAATTCGGCTGGCCATTCCTGATCCAGAGCATCGGCTCCGATCCAGGAGAAATCGAGAGCGTGCAGCGCGTCGTTCCCGGTCTTCGCCCGCCCGGCCGCTGCGTTCCATGCCGTATGCCTTCGATTACCCGATCCGGTCGCGGTCGCGGAACGGCTGTCGCCGAAGTACCTGGGGGCATCCATCCCCCGGTACGAGGAGCCTTTCCTTCCCTGCTGGAATTCTGCACGACCCCTCGCGTTTTGCCTGAGCGGATCGCGATCGGCGAGAATCGTCCGAATCCGTAACTCATTGCCTCAGAAGAATATAGGTTCTGCGTTCCGGTGTGGTCCGCGCATTGCCAGACGTCCCCCCCGAAGTCTCGCTGGAAGAAGTACTCACCAGCACGGGTCGGAGCTGACGATTCCGACTCTCATCGCCCTTCGAGGCAAGTTCGATACGCTGCTCAGAGCAAACCCGCCGAAAGACGGGGGCGCAGAGCCACGGGGCTACCGCGGTTTCCACCGCCATGCCAGCCGGGCCGCCAGCTAGAGACCCGACCCCATCCGGTCGAGTCCGTGCCGGCGGCCGTTTTGTTTGTACCAGGCCAGACCGGCTCCGTGGAATCGCCTGGATGGTTCGGGTCTGAGGTCGAGTGCGTATCGGCATCCACGCAGTTCCATGCGTGCGGTTGGGAAACAGAAGACGGGACAGTGCGCTGCTCAGAGCAAAACCGCTGAAAGGCGGTGACGCAGAGCCACGGGGCTACAGCGGTCATCATCGATCGCCACGCCAGCCGGGCCGCCAGCCACGACGATGCAGAAAAGCTGGCGGAAACCGAATCAACTGGCATGGAGAATCGACGATGATGAATCGACGGACGACCTTTCTGGGCAGTGCGGTGGCGGCGGTCATGATGATCGCTGGCTGTGACGCTGCCCTGCTCGACACGGAGGCGTCACGAGTCGGAGCGATCGGCCTCGCGAGCGAGTTCGCGGTAAACGATAGCGAGACCGGGCGCCTGCCCATCTCGGTCGTGGACCGGACGGGAAACCCGGTGGATGTGCCGGTGACCTGGACCACCGCGAATGCGCGGGTCGCGACGGTTGACGAGAGCGGCGTCGTAACGGGCCAGTTTCCTGGTACGACCACGATCACCGCGACCGCGGGCGGCGTGAGCAAGGCGTCTACGGTCACCGTGCGGCAGGTTGCCACGCGGCTCGAACGCCTGTCGTCGGAGGCTCTGGAGGGATCCGAGTTCGAACCCCTCGACGAAGAAGTCGTGGTGAGGCTCGTCGATCGACATGACAACCCGGTCCCCGGCGTCACGGTCGATTTCCAGGTCGTCGATGGTGGCGGCTCCGTCAGCCCCGACCGCGCACTCACCGATTCAGACGGTCTTGCCAGCACGTTGTGGACGCTCGGCGCCAGCGGTGAGCAGGGCCTCGAAACCCTGGCGCGAAGGCCCACTGCCAGCCAGTCCCTCCTCAAGGATCTGATCACCCTCATCCTGGCAAGGGCCTCCAGACCGACCACGACCACGCCGGAGACCCCCCCGCCGCCGCCGGTGAAGGAGACGCCGCCGCCTGCACCGCCAGCGACGCCGCCGAGCCAGCCGGTGACGGCTCCGCACGGGGTGGCCGACCTTCGAGTCGTGCGAACCACGCAGAACTCGATTACGATCAGGTGGACCGGTGTCGACGACGGTAATGGAGGATCGGCAAAATACGCGATGCGCGCCGGCTCACCGGTCCTGCGGTGGGATCAGGCCGCGGAGACGGAACGTGCGGTTTCCGCGGGCGCGAAGGGCTCAGCGATCGAGCACACCTTTACCGATGTCCCCGCGGGTACGAGCGTCGAAATCCAGCTCATCAGCTATCGCGGTACGCTTGGGCAGCAGCCTGCGCTGGGCGGCCGTTCCAACGTCGTTGCCGCCAAGACGGCCAGTGCTGCTGGTGGTGGTGGTGGTGGTGGTGGTGCCGAACCCCCCTCAAATCTGGGGACTCTCACGATCTCTCCGACAACGGTATCGTTGACTGGAGTCGGGTCAACGGCGAATCTTAGTGCCGAAGCGCGAAGCACCAACGGTGCCCGAATCCTCACACCGGGTGTCGTCTGGACGAGTCTCAACAGCGGAGTTGCGACCGTGAACAGTTCAGGCAGGGTGACCGCCAGGGCGGTCGGAATCGCTTTTATCGTAGCGACCGCGAACTGCTGCTCGCCGGATACGGTGCGGGTGGAGGTTTCCGCGCAGCAGCAGCCGGAGAGCCCGCCGCCGCCAACGACGCCACCGCCTCCCACGAATCCGACCCCGCCTCCTACGACCCCGTCCCCGGGCGGCGCGGCGTACGAGCAGCAGTGGAATTTCTCCAGCACGCAGGGACTGCTTGCCGCCGCGATGGGCTCGCCCAATTGTCCGGTATCGCTGGAGCAGTCGTCGGGGATTCCGACGAGCACCACGGGCAAGTTCGCGCGGACCCGCTACCCCGGAACTGGGAGCGAGGGTAGCTGCAACCTCGACCTCGCGCTGAACATCGGGAACGCGCGGGAGATCTGGCTGGAAGTTTGGTTGCGGTTTGACTCCAACTGGGGCGGGACCAGCGACGACAAGACGCTGTTCGTCTTCAGCAATGCCCAAGGGGGCCGTCGTTGGGAGATCCACTACGCCACGCCCACTCGCTCCTTCGGCGGTGCGAGTAACATGGCCTTCGAGTTCACGAGCGACCACCCCGCCTTCCCAGGTGCGCTGGACGTGGTCAACAAGGTATGGGACGGGCAATGGCATCGTCACCGCCTGCATCTGAAGATGGGTAACGGCGACGGCATTTTCGAGTGGTGGTTCGACGATCACCCGATCATTACGCGGACTCAGGCATCTGCTGGATGGGTGAGCCGAACGGGTAGCAACCTCAACACGGGCAACCCGGCAACCGACTTCTTCCACTCCATTCGCCTCGGCGCGAACGCGGATCCGCGCGGCTCCGGGACGCGCGACTGGGGCCCGGTGCGGGTCTACACCACGAATCCGGGCTGGTAGCAATGGTCGGCGCCCCTGTACGAGAATAGCTAGGGAATTTCCCGGGGGGACCCCTGAAGTCGAGAATGAAATGGCGGTAGCATGACTAGGCCCCTGGAAGTGAATCCACTTCCAGGGGCCTAGTCATGCCAGCAGGTTGTCGTCGTGCCAGGACGCTCCATTGCGCAACTTCACGCAGTGACGATCAGCCTTCGCGATGGGTGGGGACCATTGATCTGATAAGTGCCCGATATCGATCCAGGTACACTTCGGTGGTATACTCTCGCAGCGCGCGCTCCCGGGCCCGTTCGCCGAGCTCGCGAGCGTACTCCGGAGACGCCATCAATCGTCGAAGAGCCAGTGCCAGGCCCTCGGAACTTCCTGTTTCGAACAAAAGCCCGTCGACGCCATCCTCGATCACGCTCGGAATGCCTCCCGCGCGACTCCCTATCCGTGGTCGGCCGACCAACGCCGCTTCGAGAAGGACCCTCCCCATTCCCTCTGATCTCGAAGGAAGAACGAGGAAGCTCGAGTCTTCGATCAGGCTTCGAATGACCTCGGCCTTCTGCGGCCCCATGATTTCGACGCGGTCGTCGACCAGGCATGTCTCGCGGGCTGCCTTCTCGATTCCGAATCCCACCAGGACGAGGCGCCATTCGGGGAACGATGGGGCAACTTCATTGAAGGCTTTCAACAGCAGGTCCACGCCCTTGAGCAGGAACGGATGCCCGACAAAAAGGATCTGCCGCCGCGGCTCCGCCCCCGTCGGAGCGAAGAGCTCCGAATTGACGATATCGGGGAAAGCGGTGACCGGTGTCGTGGCGTTCTGGAGGTCAAATCCCTCGATCTGCTCCGGATAGAGTGGCTTCAGCATGTCGACGCGGGACATGACCGCCGATCCGACCTTGACCATTCGGTGTCGCCTGGTCTCCGCGACAGCGCGATCTGGTTCGTCGATGAACGTATCCGGATGCCAGTAGACGCCGTTCACTTCGCAAATGACCTTCGCTCCGGTAAGCCTCTTGAGGATCAGGGCCAGGACGCCACTCTGCAGAGGATCGTAAGAAAGCAGCAGGAGGGACCGCCCTCGTCCCCATCGGATCCAGAGACCCCGGGATACTACCCGCCACATGTAGGCCAGGCGTGAGAGACGCGGAAGGCCATTGAGCGAACGAAGCGTGCGCGCCCGGAATCTTCCGGCCCGGATTTCCTGCGTTGCCCCTCCCCAAGTAATGATCTCACCGTCGAACTCAGCGCCGAAAGTTCCCGCCAGGACTCGCAGATCCTCAACGGACCAGACGGGGCCGGGGCGAATGACGTAGAGATATGGGCTACCGGACCCCATCGTGCCCCCGTAGATCCCGAGATCTCATTGAAAATGCTCCTGGTTCGTATGGGCGGAAATTGTGACCGAGTCGAGTCGGAACAAGACGTCGACCGCAGCCCTCAGGCTTCGATGTAGTGAAAGCAGTTTTTCAGTTGGCACCCCCCCGTTTCGTCGAGCGAAGGGGGTAAGAATGGCTTCCGTTTGCCGTCGCGCCGTCTCTGTGGTCATGTCACCGAAGCGAATAGCCCCTCTCCGCCAAACGTGGGGCACTTCACCCTGGCCAATTCACGGCGGATCATGCGTGTTCGGTTGGAAGTTGGAGAATACCCAATGGTTACGATCTGAGCCGATTGCGGAAGTGTGGGCGGGCTGTGAAGACGCGAGCTTCGCAGGTTGTTTCTTGCAGGGAACCTACGCCGGGAACGCCGGTCGGAAGCACGCGCGATGATTGCCGCAGGCCAGTCCGGCCTCAAGCGCGATCAGCATGCTTGCAACAGCCGAGTCAATGTACCAAGCCCGCTGCGCGCCCGCGCATCGCCGCTCGTTCATTCCATCCAACGGGAGCGCTTGCGGAGGAGGAAGCAGGTGCCGACTGGCCTGGTCATTCCGCCGCGAGTGAGATCCCGTCACCACCACTATCCGACTTCCATCGGGGTTCTGAGAACACGAGCGGGCGCTTTTCGCGCCGTTGCCGCCCTGGCGCCAGGAAAAAGCCGGCTGGCGCACAG
Source organism: uncultured Gemmatimonas sp. (assembly GCA_964623785.1). Taxonomy (GTDB): domain Bacteria; phylum Gemmatimonadota; class Gemmatimonadetes; order Longimicrobiales; family Longimicrobiaceae; genus WHSP01. Next base: position 6,783 of record CAZUVK010000013.1, read on the forward strand.
ATCGAAGCCCGCAACCATGGCAATCACGCTGTATATGATCGGCGCATACGCCATCGACAGAAAGAAGCCACCCACACAGTACGCGACAATGGAGAGCGAGAGGACCTCGGCAGCCAGCACAACCTCGTCTCCCACGGGCGTGCCGCGCAGGTGTCGTCTGGCCAATCCTCGGATCCGGTAGAGTCGGAAGAGGGCGCCCAGCAGCATCATCAGGAAGAGCGTCAACCCCGGATACCCGGTCTCCGTGCCCATCTCCACGAAGGCGTTGTGCGCGGCCTTCCCGGACCAACCGGCCTGGCCCTGCCGCGCCTGAGGTGCCAGATAGAGATCGGCGACCGGGAAGTTGGTCATTCCCACGCCGGCGATCGGATTGTCGCTCAGATAGCCGAAGGCGCGCTTCCAGATCTCCACTCGCCCGTGCTCGTCGTCGACGTTGTAGTCGTCGGCCGGGGTAAACAGGGTGGAGAGGCGCTCCTTGGTAGCAGGGGGCGCAAAGGTGTAAGCGAACACGACGAGAACTGGTGGCAACAAGCGTATCCAGAACTTGATGGCTGACGCCTTCAGCAGGATGATGATCGTGAGCAGCCCCACCGTGAGGAACGCGCCGCGCGACTGCGTCATGAGCGCGCAGACGGTCAGGAGGGCCAACAGACCCCAGAGTGACAACTTGAGCCAACCTTGCGGAGCGCGGATCGCGAAGAACAGGACAAACGGCAGGGCCATGTTCAGATGCATGGCCATGTCGTTCACGTCGTACATCGGGACGGGGCTCCCCCACAGCGCAAACCCACCCTTCGCATAGAAAGCGGCGAGAGTGGCCGCTCCGAAAATGTGGGCCGCCATCGCCTGTTTCACGGTATGGAAAGTCGTGAAGCAGGTGAGCAGAAAGAGAACCATTGTGAGGGTCTTGAAGTGCGACCCCCACCACGACTCCCATGCGATCTCGGTACTAAGCGCAAAAGGTACTGTCACGCCGATCCAGAGCACGCTCAGAATGAGCGGGCGAACCCCCGCGCGCGGAATGATCGACTTGAGGTGATTGAGCCGGGGAGCACACACGAGGAACGCCCAGGAGCCAATCGTCGCGATCGCCGACAGACGGAGGGGCGCGATCAACCCGGAGAGATCGTGGAAGCGCCAGACATAGGTCAACAGGACCAGCCCCATCAGCGCGGTGCGCGGCTCGAGGAGCGCCCTGGCCTCCACCCGCCACCACGGCATCGGTGCCCCGGCGCGGGGGCGGGGCCGCGAGGTCCGAACCGGAGCGGGCAGCGTAGAGACGCTCATCAGAAGACCCCCGGATGATGGGCGTCTTCAGGGGTCACGCGAGCGCGTATCGCTCGCACCGTTTCCACGAACTCCGCCGAGGGCATCTCGAAGAAGCGCTCGGCGAACCGGCAGTCGCCGGCTCCGAAGTGAAGGGAGTGGAACATGTTCAGCCCGGTGATCCCGTGGACATAATCCTTCCCCGAGAGTTGCGACGGATACATGGAGAGGAGACGGCTCTTCTCATCCTGCACCGTGTCAATATTGACGATCACGTTGGGGACGGTCAGGCCCCAGACTTCGTATCCATATACCCTCGGCTGAAGCGTGGTTCGAGCAAGGGCTTCCGCCAGGACGAAATTGGTCAATTGGTGGTCGTAGTTGTAGTCGAGAAAGAACGGTGTGAAAACCGCGTCAGCGCGGATTCGTTCCATTTCCTCGGTCAGCCGCGTGATGAGCCGCTCCTCGTCCTCGCCGCGGAGCTGGGCGCTCCGCAGGAAGACCGGTTCCGGGATCCCCATCGCGGCGGCGACGGCGCAGGCCTCGGCTTCCCGAATCGCGATCTGTTCCTCGCGAGTCCTGCCATCCTCGGCGTGTTCGTTGCCTCCATCCTGGGTGAACACGACGTGGACATCAAGGCCAGCCTGCTTCTGCAGCAGCATCGCCCCCCCGCATCCGATGATCTCGTCGTCCTGGTGGGGTGCCACCACGAGCATGGAACGCCCGAACGGCGCCTTGATGGGGACCGGCCGGATGAAACCGGGAAGTACATTGGTGGAACAAAGGATGGCCGCGGCCCGCCGGTCAAGGCTGACGAACGAGCGCTGCAGAAAGAGCTTGTAATTCGTGCGCCCGTAGAGCAGCGGCATCATCTCCCGGTAGAGTCTCCGGGCACCGTTGCGAAGCGTCCCGATCATTGATGAAATCGTGTTGCGGCCACCGTTCCGGGCCTCGCGATGGATGGGTTCGCGGCGGGCATCAAGCGTTCCACTCCCGCCGCCACGCGATCAACTGGAGTATTGTCCACAGGCCGTCAGCGAGATGATGCTCACCCTTCCGGAATGACCCCCACGCGCCGAGCACGGCCTCCCTGTTCAGGAGATCACCCGGGTCACCGCTCAAAAGATCGGACGCCCATTCCCGGAGCGGACCGTTCAACCAGGCGGCCACCGGGACCGTGAAGCCCGTCTTCGGCCGCTCCACGAGTTCTCTCGGGACGTGACGGAAAAGTATGCGGCGGAGGACGTGCTTGCCGTGACCGTCCCGGATCTTCTGGTCTCGCGGCAAACGCCACGCATACTCGATGAGCCGATGATCGAGCAGGGGCACCCGTACCTCCAGGCCGACCGCCATGCTTGCCCGGTCGACCTTCGCCAGCAGGTCGTCCGGGAGGTAGGTGACCTGGTCCGTCGCCATCATCCGTTCGATCAACGGCAGTCCGGCGAAGCGATCGAGCGCGTGGTCGACGGGAGACGCATCGGGAGCGCCGCCATGAAGGAAGTGTCGTGGCTCCTGCCAGGCTGAAAGGAGCGAGCGATACATTTCGGCCTCGGAGGCTCCCCTCAGCAGGTTGCCGATCTTGCTGACCTTCTGCCCCGCAAGCCTGTGGCGCGCGCCACCCGGAAGGAGCGGACCAACCGCCCGATAGGTACGATCCCACCCGCTGGACGAGACGGATCCGATGCCGGCGGCGGCGAGCCGCCTCAGTGGCGCGGGCACATGACTCATCCGCGAGATCAGGCGTTCGCCATCGAGATAGCGGTGATAGCCGGCCATGACCTCGTCACCGCCATCTCCGGAAAGCGCGACCGTCACGTTGCGCCGCGCGAGTTCGCACACCATGTACGTCGGGATCTGCGACGCATTCGCCAGCGGTTCGTCGAACATCACCGGAAGCCGGGGAACCAGCTGGAGCGCGTCCTCTCCCGTCACCGTCAGTTCGGTGTGGGTCGTCCCGAGGTGACGGGCCACCGCGGCGGCGTGAGGGGCCTCGTTGTGCGCGGCGTCGTCGAACCCGATGCAGAACGTCTTCAACGCGAAGGGCGAAACGCGCTGCGCCAGCGCGACGACGAGCGACGAGTCGATTCCTCCCGAGAGCAGCGCTCCGAGCGGGACGTCGGCCTGCAGGCGAAGACGAATCGAATCTTCGAGCAGCCGTTCGACTTCGGCGTCGATCTCGTCATCGGAACCGGCGACCGGATTGGCGATCCCGCTCGCTATCACGTCCGCGATCGACCAGAAGGGCTCCTCGCGCCCGTTTCCCGCGTCACCTTCCCGGATCTCGAGGATGGTACCGGGCAATAACTTCTTGACATCCCGGAAGATCGATCGCGGCGCGGGTACGTAGCGATAGCGGAGATACGCCGATATCGCTTCCTCGTCGATGGCCCGGTCGAACCCCGGCACCGCCATGAGGGCCTTCAGCTCGGATCCGAAGAGGAACGTTCCGCCTTTTCGCCCAAAGTAGAGCGGTTTGATTCCGAGACGGTCCCGGACCAGCGAAAGCTTCCGTTCCTCGACATCCCACAGCGCCATCACGAACATTCCGACGAACCTGCCGACCGCGGCTCGAACGCCCCAATGTTCGAAGGCGGCGAGGATCGTCTCCGTGTCGGAGTGTCCGCGGAACCGGAAGCCGGCTTCCTCGAGCTCGCGGCGAAGCGCGAGATGGTTGTATACCTCGCCGTTGAAGACGAGCATGAACCGCCCCGACGCGGAGCGCATCGGCTGATGCCCGTGGGCAGACAGGTCGACGATCGCCAGCCGGCGAAACCCAAGCGCGATCCCGGTCGCGGGATCGCTCCACCGACCGGCGTCGTCGGGACCCCGGTGGACCAGGGTTTCCGTCATCCGCGCCACCGTCTGATCGAGATCCAGCCCGGACGCTCCGCCCATCAGCAGCAAGCCCGCGAAACCGCACATCTATGGATGCCTTCGTTCGTCGGTCATTCCTCGATGAACCCTCCCGGCGCGGATCAACGCGATCCGCGGGGCGATCGTGGAGTCAAGCCCGGTACAATGTATCCCCGCCGCGACACCGCGGGGTACGTCTTCGGAATGGGGTGGCGCGACCACTCGCAACCTCCGCGACCATGTCGAGTATCGGCGGAATGCCGCCAAGACTATGGTGATCATGGTGGTCCGATTGGCTGAGATCCGCGCCAAAATCTGTCGGGGGATCGAGACTCCGGATTGTGACGGTGACAGACTTGATGGGAAGCGGTTCCCGTTCGCATCGAAGCCGGCTTACGGAGCCGGCCGATTTGGCCGCCCCCAAGCCGCCCCGGTGCGTGCACTTCGCGGACCACCGGTTCACTCGGCGAGGAGTTCCACGAGCCCGGCGTAAGGGCTATACATAAAACATACGAGGCGGCCGTCAAATGCGACCGCGGGTACTATCCGGCCCACGGGGAAGAGGCCGGATTCACGCAGGGTCGCCTGCGTGGCGACAATATCCGTTACCTCGTAACATGTATGATAGGGGGATGTGCGTACTTTATTGAGAATGCCAGCAACTGGCGAGGATTGACCTACGGGGGCAACGAGTTCGATTAGCGGATCGCCGACTCGCTGGAGGAAGCATAGCCGAACGTTCTGTATACGGTCCTCGTAAACATCCTGACCCACTCGGGAGTACCCCAGCGCTTCGTACAACGCGGTACTCCTGGAAAGGTCGTGAGTTGCGACTCCAATATGGTGAAATCTCATTGGTTCCATTGTGGGTCGGCGTTCAGATGCAATATTCCGCATATCTCATCGTTGAACCGAATCAGGTGGTGACAGCTGTATCATTTGCGGTGTGTGGTTGTTCAGCAGCAGTCCGCTGAAGCTTGGGGAGCTTCCGACTATTGATCCCAAGGCTCCATTGCGAATCTTTGCCAGCGTTCCCCGTCCAGGCCGGTGAGGGCCGCATCTCCCAGGCAGACGACATTGAGAAGCTCCCGATCCCGCGAATGGACTAATGCATAGGTCTCAGGGTGTCGAAAGAAGCAGAAGTTGCGGGTCAGCGTAGTCAGCTGGTCCGGGCGGGTCGTCCCCTTCACCATCGCGCATCCAAGCTGTTTGGCATCGGAAAGGAGTATGTGGAAGATGGGCTCGAAATCCTCCGTCCGTCTGCGACCAAGCTGCAACAGGTACGCTGCCCCCCCTGGCTGGACGAAGTATATAAGCCAACCACATGTCACACCGTCCGAGTCGGTCACCACGAGCATCCGAAGCGTTCGGTCGCTGACACGTGAGACCTGAGAAATCAACCACGCGAAAGAAGCGCGGTCATAGTCAGGCTTCAAAGGTTCCCGCCATCCGATATCCTCGATGCAATTCATAACTTCTTCCGCGGAGGCGGGGCGCGCACTGTAGGTTGTGCCTGGCGGCCGAAGAGGCCCAGCTCGTGTGACTATCCGGTCCGCCACTCCCGTGGCGACCCCCGCAGCAGCAAGTAGGGGCTTGTTGGCCCACCCAGAGCGGCCAAGTACGTCGCGGGCCATCGCGAACGGTTGAAGAATCCGCGTCCAGTGAAGCGCGTAAAATGGGGCTGGAGTGCTGCCGAAGGGCCGGTGCAGAAGGTACACGGGATCCGATGAACCATCCGCCCATGTCATGTCTTGCGGGCCCCGAAAGCAAGTACCGAGAAGTTTAATCGCGGCCAGGCCGTTTCTGTGCTTGGGGTCCACCATAAACTGCGTGAGCGTCGCTACCTGAATCTGCTTGTCGCGAAACAACATCGGTCGCGGAACAATCCCAAGCGCCGCCACGACTTTTCCTCCCTCCATTGCAACGAGGGAGGGAAGGTCCTGCCGGGCCCATGGATTCTGGAGCAACGTCTCGCAAAAGTACGCCGCAAGGGCGGAACCAGGTATATCCGGGCGCCCCCGCATTGCGCGAAAATGGAGGAGGGCGCAATCGGGAGCGTGTTCCTCGCGGAAAGGTTGAATCTCAATCATCAACGGTTCACGGCGCAACCGCCCTCTCGAAACGGAGCGGTTGCATACTCAATGGGCGAATGCAGTGTGAGGCCGTCCGGTAGTTTCGGGCCGGCTACTACGTACTCGCATCGCGTTCGAAGCGCGCCAGTACCAGCGGGAACGAGGTCAAGGATTCGAGGTCTTCGAGTTCCAAGGACAGGCCAAACTCCTCAGCCAAAGCGGCTAACAGCGTGACGTGAGCAAGCGAATCCCAAGCGGAAAGGGATTCCGTGTCCGCGCCGCGAATCCCATCTTCATCAAGACCGGGGAAGACATTGGCAAAACATGCCACTACGCGTTTCTCAGTATCACTCATAACATTAGACCATCCCTTCGTTGTCCAGGTCGATGATAGTGTGAGGCAATACAAACTCACCGGCGGCGAACTCTTCCCGGCTGATGCCGACAGTGCCCGGGGCGTCGACCGCGATGCCAATAGCATGAAAAAACTCCCTTAGCGGGCCATTGCGTTCGGTTGCCTCGTAATCGAAGGTAACCGCCGTGGCCCCTGTCTGGCGGAAGAGCCCATCAAGCGCATGATACTCGAGGCGGCGCGAGAAAGCCCGGCAACTCATCACCCAGTGAGTCACATGAACAGTATCGCCGTGTCTAGAGCCCTTCAAGACGGCGATCCTGCCGAGCGGACCAAACCTGTCGGCGTAGGAAAGCACCAGAATGACGCCAGCCGAGTCTTCAAGGTCCCTTCGCCATGCCCCTTCACTAATACGCCGACCATTCAGATTGAATTGATTGGTCTTGTTCACCAGTTCGAATGCACGATTGTCGTGCAGCGGCACCTGCCACGCCAGCGTGACAGACCCTTGCAGCTCGCGAAGGAACTGTGGAGACCCGGCGGGCACATTCGCCACCAACTCCCCGATCTCCGTGCTGGAGCGAATACTTGCCTGGCGGAGTTTGTCTTCATCCGAGAACGCGGGTCGACCAAAGAGGGTGCGAAGCGTTTGCAGGAGAGTCCAGACTTTTCGCGGGTCTTTGCCGTCGAAGTGCAACCCGGTGATACCGGGGTGATTGCTGCGTACCTCTTCGATCTCCATGGGGCTGTCGTCGATGAACACCACGGAATCCGCGCTGATGTTCCAGGTCTCGAGAATTCGTGCCACGCTGGCCGACTTTGGCCCCCATCCGACTTCGACCGGGAAGAACGTGTCGGGAGCGACAAATAGGTCTTCGCGCGCCAAGGCGGTCCGAACGGTATGCGGATCGTTCTTGGAAGAGATTCCCACGAGGACACCACTAGAAGCCAGGTAGCCCAACATCTGTTGATAGAGTCCGTGAGTCTGCGTGTGGGCTTCCTGGCTCCAGGTGACCGCATCAGGCCCAACCTCGCCCACAATCCCGCGCCAAAGAGTGTCGTCAAGGTCGGTTATCAGGCCCTTCCTGGGCGACGACGGCCAGAGGACCGCAGCGATCGAACTCGCGAGTGAATCGGCGAACGGAAGGGTGTAGGGGAAACCCGCGATCAACTCCATCCTGGAATCCAGTGCGGCATCCGTCCTGCTCGCGTCGGGCCGGCGTGCGATTCGCACTCCCGGCAGATGGGATACGCGAAGGAGGAACGAGTCAACCGAGCAGTTCAGCTCCAGTTCGAATCGGCTCTGTTGGTCGGGGGGAGTCCCACCGATTGGGGGACACGGCAGGTTGGGCGGAGCCACGGCGACAGGCATGCGGGTGCCAAGGCTACCCAAACGATCTTCAAGCAGAGCCAAACGCTTCTGGACGGTTGCGACGATGGAGTCCTTGGCGTCCTCGGCCCAGCCGCCACTGGCGCGCAACCCCAGGAGCGGATTGAGATCGGGCCACTCAATGACGACGGCCGCGGCGATCGCGTCTGACGCTACGGCCGATTCGAGATTCCCAAATATGTCACCGTAGACACCGGATCTCAACTCGACCTGGCCCGGCAGCCTTTCCAGAAGGTGACCGCGCAGAAGGGTAGCCAGGTGTAGCGGCTCGAAACCGCACACCAGCCAATGTGGAGTGACCGGCGTTGCTGCATTTCGGGAGTTAATAAGAGCAAGCGCTTCATTCAAAGTCATGTCGACATCCAGCACGTGTGTTGAACCGAAACAGCGGGACGCATTGCCGTCGGATCAGCGTCCGTCGAAGATCGTCTCCGGAAGCCGCGGAGCCAACTGGAACTCTTCCTTCTCGGGCTTCGTCAAACCCGGCACCAATGTGCCCCCGCCCGCGACACCGCCAGGTGCCCGTCCAGCACGCAGCGGCGAGCCGCGCGGCAGGGCACATACCCGCGACCATATCGAGTATCGACGGATTGCCGCCGAGACTATGGCGATCACAGGTGTTCAGGTGGCTGAGACCCACGCTGGACGTCGTCAGGAGGTCAACCCTCCGGATTGTGACGGCGGCGGACGTGGTGGAGCACGGGCCCCGATTCGCGTTCGCGGCATGAGCGGTTGTTTGAGCCAGCGAATTCGGCCGCCCCGGTGCCGCCCGGGTGGGTGCACTTCGCAGACCAGTGACGTCCTGTACCACGTACCTGGCGGCCGTCGAGCGGTCCATCGCCCGCCACGGGGTGGTTTCATTGCCACGGCTGTGGCGCCGCGCCAACACTCGGTCCGGAGAAGGGCGATCGATTGAGCGGCCGGCCGACACACCCACCGCGGCGGCGCTCGGTTCGCAAGTCCGTCTTCGGTATGGACGTTGCGACCGTCGGGGCCCGTCGTCGTGGACGAAATCCGGACTTCACTCAGCGCGAGAATAATGCGAATCTGCCTTGTATGGGACGCCGAGTATCCGTGGGACGTTCGCGCGGCCAAGGTGGCGAGATCCTTGACGGAGGCCGGTCACGATGTGCACATGGTCGCGCGCAACCGCGACGCAAGGCCGTTGGAGGAGCGTCTTCCGGAGTGCACGGTCCACCGGATGGCCCCGCTCGACGGGATCGGAACAGGGTTGAGCGGGGCGAGTATGTTTCCGGCGTTCTTCAATCCGCGGTGGGCGAATCTGATTGAGCGGGTCTCGCGGCGCATCGAAGCGGATGTGATTCTCTGCCGGGACCTTCCGCTCACGCCGACATCGGTGTACGTCGGCCGGCGGTTGGGGATTCCGGTCATTCTGGACATGGCGGAGAACTACCCGGCCATGATTCGGTCGGTCTGGGAGAATGGACGGCACCGGTGGAGCGACTGGCTCGTTCGCAATCCCGCGTTCGTGACGCGCGTCGAGAACTGGTCATGCCGGAACGTGGATCACATCATCGTCGTCGTTGAAGAGTCGCGCGACCGGCTCGCCGCGATGGGCGTGGCCGCGGACCGAATGACGATCGTGAGCAACACCCCGCCGCTGGATCATCTGTCGTCGTCAACAGCCGATACCTCCGACCTGGCCGACCAGGAACCGCTTCACGTCGCGTATCTCGGCCTGCTGGAGGCGCCGCGCGGCATCTCGACGCTAATTCAGGCTGTCGGGATCGTTCGCGACCGTGGCGTGAAGGTTCGCCTCACGTTGATCGGGGATGGCCGTGAGCGCGCCGACTTCGAGGAAGAGGCGCGCCAGGTCGACCCCTCGGGGGGCATCATCGAGTTCCTGGGGTACCTGCCGAACGACGACGCCCTGCGGCGCCTCCGAAGTGCGCACATCGGGGTGATTCCGCACCACGCGGACGAAAGCTGGAACACCACGATTCCCAACAAGCTTTTTGACTACATGGCCGCCGGTCTGCCCGTTGTCGGCTCGGATGCCCCGCCAGTCGAGCGAGTGATTGATGAGACCGGGTGTGGCCGGGCTTTCCGCGATCGCGATCCGGGCAGTCTCGCCGACAAGCTGATCGAACTGAGGGGTGGAGATGTGCGATGGCGCGCCGCGGAGGCCGGTCGCGAGGCGGTTCGCCGAAACTACAACTGGGGTGTCGACGCAGACCGTCTGCTTGAAGTGGTGGAGCGGGTGGGAGGAAGCGGTCAAGTGTCCGCGCCACCGGTCGGGAGTCACGCGTGACCCAGACTGACCGGATTTCGCCCATCGAGTTCCCGGAAGCCGGATCCGGCATCGTGTCATATCTGGTGCCGCTTGAGGTATTCTGGTGGACCCACTTCGAGCACCCAGAGATTTGAGCGACACAGCCCCCCTCGTCGGACACCTGCCGGATTCGCCCCGGAATCAGGTGGTTCGCGCCGCCCAAACGTCGAAACTTCGGACCACTGTGGTGGAGGCCGAGGGGATCCAGGCGCTCCGGGATGCTTGGATCGGGCTCCTGCCCGCGGAGCGATGGTCGTTCTTCCAGCACCCGGACTGGTGCCGGCTCGTATGGGAAACCTACTTCCCGTCCGCGAAGCTCCAGCTGCAGCTGGCGTTCGACGGGGAACGACTCGTGGGCATGCTCCCCACCTGCCGTCGGCGGATGAATCGCTTCGGTCTCTTTCTCCCCGTCGTGGAGGCATTCGCCGGCGGCCGGGGCGACTACTCGGCGCCGTTGACGGCGGAGGGCGCGGGGCCCGAGGTCTCGGCGGCGCTTCTGGATTCCGCGCTGGCGGCGTCGCGGCGATCCGGTGTCTTCGTTCTGGCGAATCTCCCGGACGCGAACGGACTTCCGGATGCGATTGAGGAGCATCTGCGATCCAGGGGCCTGACGTTCGTGAGAACCGACGCAGAGTGCTTTCGCCAGGAATTCGGGCCCGGTCTCACCGATGCGGATTTGGCTCTGAACCCGAAGCGCCGCAACGATATCCGGCGTTGCCAGAAGCGAATCGAGGAGGAGCGGGGTCCTGTCGTGTTCAGGGTTGTCGATACTCCGGACGAGGCGAAGCGCCTCCTGCCGGCGTTCTTCGAGATGCACGACAGGCGATGGCTCGACGCGGGACGGCCGGGATCGTTCGGCGACGCGGCGGCTCGGGAATCGTATTACCGGCTCGTGTCCGAACTCTGGGACGAGGGAGTGCACGTGAGTGTGGTGACCTGCGGGGACACGCCCATATCGTTTCATATTGGCATGGTCCGCCACGGTCACCTGCTGTACTTCAAACCGACTTTTGATCCGGGGCTGTCGCGGTTCTCCCCCGGCCGGATCCATCTTCGGTTTCTGCTTCAGCATGCGCTGGACACCGGCCTCGCGGGTATAGACCTTCTGCAGGGCGCGGAAGGTTATAAAGCCGAATGGGCCAACACCGCGACGTCCACGTCGACGTTCATCGTGCGGACTTCGTCTCGCACCCCGTCGTACTTCTGGATCACGAAGGGTCGGGGATGGGCGGAGCGGAATCTGGGACGCGCATACACCCGGATGGCGACGCTAACGCAGCGGTTCCGGCGGTCAATGGCGAAGGGCGCCGATGCAGCAGGGAACGCAGAATGAGCGGAGTTCCCGAGCGGGACTCGCCACATCCGCGGGCGCAACGTGGTCCGCGATCAAGGACTTTGAATGGATAGGAATGCGGGACTGATCAGGTTTGTCGTGGCGAACAACCGGACCCTCACCGTGGCCGCGGTTGTTCTGCTGGGCATCGGCGGAATTCTGGAAGGTTTTGGAATCGCCGCCGCGCTTCCGGTCCTGGAGGCGATGGTCGGCGCCGAGGGATCGGAGCGTGGCGCGCTGGCGGAGGGGCTCACCACGGCGCTGGGTGCCATCGGGATCACGGCGACGGTCAACACGCTCCTGATCTTCCTGGTGGTGATGTTCCTGATCCGCGCCGTGTTCCTGTACGCCGCCTCGATCACCGTTGGGTTCGGTGTGGCGAGGATGGTCATGGAATTCCGGCTGCGCCTGATCCGCGCGATCACCCGGGCCGAGTGGAAGCACGCGCTGTCCTACCCCACCGGCTACATCGCGAACGCGCTGGGAAGCGAGTCCGACCGAACGGGAATGGCGTACGCGGAGTTCACCCAGATGGTCGCGGAAGGCATCCAGGTCCTCGTCTATCTGGCCCTGGTCTTCTTCATCTCGTGGCAGACGGGTCTGGCGGCCATCGCGGTCGGCGGCACCGTCCTCCTGCTCTTCCAGGGCCGCGTGGAAGCAAGCCGCCGCGCGGGACACGATCAGGTCAACGTCCGCCGATCTGTCCTCGCCCGGCTCACCGATGCCCTTCCAAGCCTCAAACCGCTCAAGGCCATGGGGAGGGAGCGCTACCTTCTTCCGCGTCTCGAGCAGGAAACGCATGCCTATTTCGAGGCGCAGAAGCGTGAGCTGGCGTCGACCGAACTCCTCAAGAAGGCTCGCGAACCACTGGTGATGACGGCTCTCGCCGCCGGGCTCTGGGGGGTGATCACCTACTCAACCATCAGTTCCACATCGGTGATGATCCTCGCGGCGCTCTTCTACAGAAGCGTCACCAGCATCACGAACATGCAGCAGCGCTGGGTGTCGGTCACCGTTGGAGACCATTCGTTCCGCTCCCTGATGGAGCACATCCAGTCCGCCGAGGATGCGCGCGAGCGATGGGTCTCGACGGGCACGCCGCCGCCCCGGTTGCGGGAATCGCTTCGACTCGACGGGGTCAGCTTTTCGTACGGCGATGCACAGATCCTTCGTGGCGTCGATGCCGAGCTCCAGGCCGGGACGTTCGTGACCCTTGCCGGACCTTCCGGGTCTGGAAAGAGCACGCTGGTCGACCTGATCACCGGCCTTCTTCGGCCGACCGGGGGTCGGATTCTGATCGACGGGATCGATCTCAGCGAGGTGGATGTCCCCGAATGGCGCAAGCACATCGGGTATGTGCCGCAGGAGCCGATGCTCTTCAGCGATTCCGTGATGAACAACATCTCGCTGGGCGATCCGGACATTTCCGTCCAGGACGTGGAGAATGCGCTGCGGATCGCCAGTGCGTGGGAGTTCGTTCAGAACCTGCCGAACGGGCTGGATCAGCGGATCGGGGAGGGTGGGATGCAGCTGTCGGGCGGTCAGCGCCAGCGGCTTTCCATCGCGCGCGCCGTGGTGGTACGTCCGTCGTTGCTGATTCTCGATGAGCCAACGACGGCGCTCGACACCGTTTCGGAGTCAGAAGTCGGCAGGGCGATCTCGGGGCTTCGCAGCCACCTGACAATTCTTGCCATCTCGCACCAGACGGCCCTTCGGGATCTGGCAGACGTCGTCTGGGAGTTGAACGGGGGAAGGATCCAGATGACGACGACTTCGGGCGCGGAGTGGGCGCCGGAGGATAGCGCCTCTGTTGACATGTATCCCGCGCAAGGCTGAACCGGAACCGCGCGGTGGCCACGGAGCCGCGGCGCTATCCCAGGGATTCCTGGTAGATGCTCGTGTAGCCTTCGATCATGCGATCGATCGTGAATCGTTCCTCGATGGTTCGGCGTCCAGCCGCCCGGAATTTGTCCGCCATGAAGGGATCGGCGGCCAGGGTGTGGAGCGCGTTCGCGAGATCGGCGGGAGCGTGCGTGTCGACGAGCAAGCCGTTTTCTCCTTCCACAATCACTTCCTGCGGGCCTCCGCAACGAGTCGCCACGACGGGGACTCCGGTCGCCATCGCCTGAAGCATCGCGAGCGGCAGGCCCTCCTTTTCCGAACTCATCACGAAGATGTCGAGGTTGTTCAGCAGACGCGGCGTGTCGCTGCGGAACCCGGCGAATCGCACGACGTCACCGAGCCCCAGCTCCGCATGCTTCTCGACCAACTGACGATATAGTTCGGGCATGCCATCGGTGTCGCCGATGATCACGATCCTGTACGCGGGTGACAGGGACTTCAGAATGGCGGCGGCCTCGAGCAGGTTGGCGTAATCCTTGGGGACCCTGACGTTGCCGAGCGCACCGATCAGCACCCCGTCAGACGGGATACCCAACTCCCGCCGGAAGCTGGTGTCCGGCGCTGGGCGGAACTCGCTCACGTCGATTCCGTTCGGAACGACTCGCGTGATCTCGTCGCGCAGATGTCCCTGCGTCGCGATCGACTCCTTCAGCAGGCTGGAGACGAGCACGATGCGGTTTCGCTCGCTGTCCAGGAGTCGGAACTTGAAGTCCCTCTTTCGATTCGGGGGGCCCGTGTCGACGATGCCGTGAATCGTTGATACGACGGGTACACCAGAGATCCTTCCGGCGACGCTGGCATACACCGCGGTCGTGAAGAGATGAGTCTGGACCAGGTCTATACGACGCTCCCGGATCAGACGCACGATCTCGGCGAGGTATCGGAAGTCGAACGAACCCTCGGATCCGATTACCGTGGAAGGGATGCCCCTGTCGGCGAGCGCGGCGTGGAGCCAGTCTCGAACCGGGACAACCACGTGGTGGTCCCACCCGGCAGGGTCGAGGCCGGTGATGAGGTTGAGGCAGACCGTCTCGGCTCCCCCCGGGCCGCCGGAGTCGATCAGATGCAGGATGCGCGGGCGGTCCCGTCGAGGCATCACGAGACGGGCTGTGGGATCCCGGCTTGCGTACGAGTGGTCCCAGCCGCGCGCAGGAGCAGGTCCGAGAGCGGTCGCGCGACCGCTGCCCAACTTCGCTCGCGCGCGAGATCGTAGACCGCGTCACCCAATCGTTCGCGAGAATCGTTGTCGCGCAGCAATGAAACCGTGAGCGTCGCGAGATCGCCCGGTTGCCTCCGGGTCAGTTCGCGAATGACCGGGGAATCCCCGAGCCCGTTCGCGGCCATGGGGGTCAGAATGACGGGCGTGCCGACGGCCCAGGCCTCGAGCACCTTGTTCTTGATGCCCGTACCCGATTGCATGGGCGCGACCGCGAGCCAGGAGCGCCGCAGAACATCCGGCATATCGGGAACTGAGCCAAGTATCTCGACTCCCGGGACGGCCTGGAGCGCGGTGATCTCAGGTGTCGGATCTCGGCCGGCCACCAGAAACACCGCGTCCGGCACCTGACGCTTTACCGCTGGCCACACCTCACGAGCGAAGAAGAGTACCGCCTCGAAATTCGGCGGGTACCCCATGACTCCCGTGAAGCACACCGTTGGTCGCGGATCGCGCGCTGTACTGTCCCGCACGCCAAGGTGGATTCCGTTCGGAACAACGTGCACGCAATCCCGCCCGATCACCCGGCGAAGTACCCGCGCATCATCCTCGCCCACGGCGACGGTCGCGAACGAGTCGCGACCCAGACGCCGCTCGTTGCGAGCGGCGTCGAAGCAATCTCGCCCCAGTCGCAAGGCGTCCAGAGGCTGACGCGCCAGACGCATCGCTCGCCAGGTCTCCAGAGTATGGCAGTCCACGAAATCGATGACGACGTTGCCGGAGCGAGTGCCAGCGAACGCGGATGCGCCGATCCTCGCCCATAACAACACCGCATCGGGCCTCTCGGAGTCGGCAACGCGCATTACCGTTTCGTTCAGCGCCGTCCGCTCTT
Source organism: uncultured Gemmatimonas sp. (assembly GCA_964623785.1). GTDB lineage: Bacteria > Gemmatimonadota > Gemmatimonadetes > Longimicrobiales > Longimicrobiaceae > WHSP01. The sequence goes on from CAZUVK010000013.1 coordinate 22,292, forward strand.
CAATCGTGAGGCGAAAGGCATCCTGAGCCCTGGGTATCGACACGAACCGAATCTTATCCGGTAGTGCGGACTTGTCGGCATCACGGCACGGGCTGACGAGGGTCACATCCCACTCGCGCGCGAGCTCGTGCAGGAGCCCGGCGACCCGCAAGGTGTGGCCCTCCCGAATCGGCCACGAAAAAATAGGTGTGACGGCAAGCAGACGTGGTTGCGGCACGGTTGTATCTTGGTTGTTGAAGCGTCTCACGGGGCATGGCATCACCCGGCCCATTGCCCGTTCGCGCTACGTGGACCCCATCCGTTCGATGGTGAGCCAGGCGCCAGGGAGCCGGTCCAGCGTCCGTTGTAGCCGATAGGCCGAAGCGCGATCCCTCGCGCGCGTCGGCTCACCCGGTCGGGCATCAGGATGATGCCGTGCAGGAAGCGCCGGAACTCCATGCCCCCGCGCACGCAGATCCGCTCCGCGTGCGGCTCCAGTTGCTCGATCGCGCGGTCGATCCAAAAGGGCGCGTCGCCGTGACTGGCCACATTCCCCGGCAGGTTCACCATGTAGAGCGCTTCCTTCGTGTTCGCCAGCGACACGATCAGCGGCGCGTACCTCCCGATGCCCTTGTACGACAGGCTCATGCCCTGCTTCTTCTCCCCCGAGGTCGGAGCAATCGTCCAGGTCCAGATAGGCGACCGGACCCTGCAGCTCCTTGCACCGGCCTCGCCACAGCTTCGGCCGCACCGCGTTGCCTCCATCAGTCCGGTCACGCCCTCTTCGGAAAAACGCCGGCAGAAATCCCTCGCCATCGTCTCCGGTACTTCCTAACAGGACTCCCTACACCCGGCACGCCTATTCAAGGGCTAGGCTGCACTGAGGATCACCGGAATACATGTCTGAACCAATCAACGGATTCGCGAAAATACGGAACGGGATCGGAAACTCTAAAGATCTCGCTGCGGGCAGCGGGTGGGAAGGCGGCAACCCATTCGACGAGAGCACGCATACGGTTTCCATGCGACGTATCGTTGTCCTTCAAGCGGGCGATGACATGGTCCACATGCCCCCACTCCCAACGCAACCGGGTGTTCCGGTACTTGGTGACTGGATCGAAGTCGCCACCGAGTGCGGCTTCGACGACCAGCTTCGGGAAGTCGACTCCAGCATCAATCGCAAGTTGAAGAGAACCCCAGAACCTTCCGTTGATCTCCATCAGAACGGGCTCACCCGTCATTGAATCACGCTTGTACTCCACCATCGCCACCCCGGTCCATCCAAGTTCGTCGAGGAGGCGGAGAGACAGCGTCTGGAGGGTCTCATCCATCGGTTCACTCCGGCTCAGGACGCTGACACCTCCGGACGGCGGTTTCTCCAGGATGCGCTGATGGGCAAACCGCGCCAAAACCTTTCCGTCACGCACGAAGAGAAAGATTCCGATTCCTGGTCCATTAACCACCTCCTGGGCCAGAATCGGGAACGCATTGTCCGGATAGGCGCGTAGCGCGCGCTGCATCTCACCTGGTCTCCGAATCCACGTTACGCCCGTCTTGTGCTGGCTTCCATCTGCCTCGGAGAATACCGAACGTGTCGGCTTGAGGACAATGGGGAGTTCGCTCGCGGGCGGTTCTTCGTCGCGGGAACGGATCTCATACTGCTTCGGAACGCGAATGCCAATGGATTTCGCGACTTGCAGAACGTGCTTCTTGTCACAGACTGATCGAAAGCGTTCCAGATCAGGGAACGGGACCGTTGCGCCGATCTCATCCCGGTGTGCGAGGATTGCGAGGATCGCCTCCTCTGTGACCGGAATCACCAGTCGCGAATCCTCTTCCAAGGCGAGACTGGCAACCGCCCGGGCAAACACAGCGGGTGATTCGTCCGGAGCGGGCAGCACAACTTCGCGGGCGGCATGACGTGATGCGCCAGCGAGGCTCTTTCCACGGCTCACAACGACGCACCGGTGCCCGACTCGACCAAGAGATCGGACGATGGCGAGTGCGCTGCGCTGCTCGCCGTCCGTGACGACTATGTTGGCCATCAGCGCAGACCGGGCGCCTGGACCGCACGGTGCCCAGCGAGTGCTTCGTCGTACCGCTTTACTCTGCGTTCCAAAGGGTAATACCGCTCGACGGTTCGCCGTTCGGCCATGCCAATGGCGGAAGCACGCGCCGGGTCATCGGGTATTGTCTCCACCGCTTCGGCTAGAGCGGCGGGCGACCGTATCAGGACCAGCGCGCCGTTCGATCTATTCTTGATCAAGTCTTGGGGTCCTCCTGACCGCGTTGAGACAACCGAGCATGCGGTAGCCAGTGTCTGAAGCCTTGCCAGCGCCAATCCTTCGTTGTTGAAACCCACGTCAATACGGCACCAAACCTTTCCCGCGGGCGTAGGTGCGTTCCGAATTCCGATTCCTCGCGTCGGTTCACGCGATGGCTCAGGGGCTGAGGCCCCAGTCACCCGATCCCGACAGGATTCTCCTCAAGCAACGCATCCACAATTCGTTGCGCCGTACGCCCATCCCATCCCGCTGGAGCACGCACACCAACAGATTCCCGCGGAGTACTGACGGCGTCGCGCATGTCGCTCAGAACGCCATCGATGGATGGAGGCCAGGACATCATGCGGTTTGTACCAACGGATACAGTTATGGGGCGCTCGGTCTGAGCCCTTACCGTGACGCAAGGAACGCCCAACACGGTGGACTCCTCCTGAACGCCGCCGCTATCCGTTGCGACCGCCAATGATGCATCAAGCAGCCCAACCATTTCCGCGTAGCCAACCGGCTCCACCACCCGAAGATTGTCGAGCAATGACGAGAATCCGTACTCGTCGACCTGTCGCCGTGTTCTGGGGTGGATTGGGAACAATACCGGGTGGTCCAGTGACAATTGCGCGAACGCTTTGAGCAGGAGCTTCAATCGTTCGGGATCGTCTACATTCGAAGGCCGATGGAGGGTCAGGAGAACAAACTTGCCTCGTGACACTCCAAACCGCCCGGGCATATCGAGCGAACGCGCTCTAGGGAGCGTCGCATAGAGTGAATCGATCATGACGTTGCCGACGAACCGTGTTGTGGTTCCGGTCAAGCCTTCTCGTTGAAGGTTCGCGATAGCGTCATCAGACGGAGTGAGCAGTAGATCACTCAATCGGTCAGTCAAGACGCGGTTCACTTCCTCAGGCATCGCCCAATCTCCTGATCGAAGCCCCGCCTCGACGTGGGCTATCCCGCACCCAAGTTCTTCGCGCAACTTGGCCGCGACCAATGCACACGCGAGCGTGCTATTGACGTCACCGACAACGACCACCCAACGCGGGGACCATTTCTGGAGCACTGGCTCAAATCGCTCCATGATCCGTGCGGTTTGTATCGCATGCGTTCCTGATCCAACACCAAGGAAGTCATCCGGCGGGGGCGCATCGAGATCGGCCAGCAATGCATCCGACATTCGGACGTCATAGTGCTGTCCGGTGTGCAGAAAGACACGAGGGATCCCCCTGCCGTCGAGCTCATGGAGGATAGGGACGACCTTAATGAAGTTGGGTCGCGCGCCGGCGACCACGAGAATCGGTCGACTCTTCATCTCAGACGGAGAAATTATAGAGCGAAGTCCCGGCGGTGGCGAACGTCCGCCGCCGGGGAACAATGACCTCATTGGGCCGATCTAGGATCCACCACGGTACCCCGGATGATTCCATCAACCTGCCTCGCCAACTCAGCATGTGTAATCGGTTGGGTACGCGTGGGAAGCGCCCAACCACCGGACTTTGCGTGGCGAAGCAGCGAGGCCAATCGGGGAATATCTCGCGGATCACAACTGACAGCGCCAATTCGGTGCGCAACTTCCGCCGAGGCACTGCCTTCCTCCGAGATCACGAGTGTTGGAACATCCAAAGCGACCGACTCGTAGATCTTCGCGGGTATTGCCTGCGGCTGCGATTGGGCCAGCACGATGGCGACATCCGCCGTGGCCAGGAATCCCAGAGCCTCCTCTCGCGATACCGCAGGTGTGACTCGGATATGCGGACCCAGGAAAGGGTCGGCGCGCCCTTCATCGAGTACGGATTGATGCATCGGTTCAGCGGAGCCAATGAAATGAAGCTCGGATGAACCGGCCAACTCAGGGGCCAACTGCATCATCATACGAAATGCTTCGATTAGAGGGCGAGGGTCCCGGGACAGGTAGAGTGTGCCGGTATGTACGATCCTGATACCATTTCCGCTGATGGGCGAACGAACGGGAAGGGATTCGGTGTCCATACCATTCGGGACCCAATGAACGGGGCGGTCCGGGTACCGATCTCGGAGCCGAGCAGCGAACTCCGGGGTCGTGGCGAGAAGGCCGGTGGCACGTTTGGCGAGACGTTCTTCAAACAGCTGGTGCGCTATCTCGGCCGGCCGCGTAGTCTTCCGGTTCAATGTCCATGGGTCTCGATAGTCGACGAAATGCTTCGTGTTCCCACCAGCACCAAGCATGCTCGCGATGAAGTGCGCGCTATGCGGCGGGCCAGAGCTGATGATGACATCCGGGCGGTGGGCCCGAACCATCTGCACGCCATTCGCCCAGGCACGAGTGACCCAGCCTCGCGCCTCGTCGGGGAAGCCCATCAGATCACTGAAATCCCTACGCAGTCTCCTGTTCCAAGTGAGCCGGTCTACATTGTCCGCACGCGGTTCACCGGACTGTCCCGTCGTAGCCCCGGACTTGCTACCAGGAGGGTCTGCTCTTCCGACCTTGACAGCTTGAGAAGTTCGTATCGCGCGATAAACATCCTGAACGGTTCGGCGACGCGGTACCCGCACAACGCGTACACCACGCGCACTGTCGGCCTCTACACCATGCGGACCACCTTCAACGAGCATATCGACCGACCAGCCCGCGCGCACCAAGTATTTCGCGAATCCCCACCAGCGAAATCCTCCGACCGCAGTGCTCGGCGGACAATGGTACGTTACAATCAGCAGTCTCCCTTTCTCTGGCACTTGCAACAGGCCAGTCGCCGGACTAGTCATTTGTTCTCGATGTACTGACATACCCCTCTATTTGAGTTGACTCATTGCCAAGCCAGTGAATCGTTGAAGCGATTGGCTTGACGAGGTTTCGCCGACGATTCAAACGCTCCTGGAAGACCTTGTCTTATGCTAAGCAAGCAAACGCGGTCGCGGAATCGCTCGCACTTGTTGACGCGCGAGCGCAATCGCGGCTGTCGCCGAATGATCTCACTACGCGATGGCCGTTGATTGCGATGCAACCTCGGAGACCGTGCAAAACGTCAGATCGACATACCGGGAGATGCTATCCACATATTCATCGATACGATCGAGCAAGGCATCCACCTCAATCTGATCACGAGCGAACGGCCCCATCCCCGGCTCCAAACTATTGCTATGCACGAACATATGAAGGTGATCCACGCCACCCGCGACGAGTCTGCGGCTCGCGTTAACCATTTCTACCGCACTATTCGTCTCCGGGCTCATGATGACCCACCTCAGGAGGTGAAGGCGGCTCGCGATTCCATTCAGATGGAGCGCCTGCGCCACGCGAGATTGTCGTAGCCGCGCAAGGCGCGGCCAAAGGCTCGGCGAGAATCGCGTAGCACCAACGGAGATCGGGATCTCCAGCATGGGAGCATCTGCATCGCCACGGCGATACGGATCGTCGGCGTCGAACCGATAGGCCCCAAGCGGTGCGTCGACGAAGTTCGGGCCGTCGTCGTACGCTTCCCAAGTGAGCAAGGGCGTGACGCTGCTGTCGACGTACAGACCGTTTCGCGCCAGGGCGGGTACCGTGGATGCGCCGAAGCCGAAACGCCCCGCGCGAAACGTTGTCGGCCGAGCTCCGACGTTCGACTCGATCGCGTCCATCAGGACGCGAAGCTTTTCCTCCTGAAGCTCCGGCGGGTAGTTCATCAGCATCGTCACATGGTCTTCCAGCCCAGAGTCTGGGGGAGTATTCCATGGATGCAGATGCGCTCCGACCTCCGAACCTCCACGCGCGTATACGGCGCGTACGTGCCCGGCTGCTTCGGGAGAGGCGGCGACCTGGTAGGAGACGAAGTAGGTGGCGCGAATGCCGAGGCGCTGGAGCCGATCGTCGAACGCCGGCAGCTGACGCACGTTGGTCGTGGTGATCCCGTGGCGCGCGGGGATCCAGTTGTCCTCTTCCGTATCGATCGACAGGACAAAGCGGACAGCGGGGCGCATGGTTCCCCTAGCGGGAGACGAAGACGTCACGGGACGGAGCGTCCACGCCTTGCGCCACGCGCTCCAGCCACTCGGCGAGCCGCTTCTCGAGAAAGAGGCGGTCGGACTCGCGGGAGAAGGTATGGTCCGCGCCGGGGCGGATCTCGACCCGAAGGATACGCGAGAGCTCGGCGATCTCGGGGAACGCGTCGGCGATCTGGCGGCGGTAGCTGATGGCCTCGCGACTATGTCCGGTCAGGATGAAGAAAAGCTGAGTCCGCCTACTCACCAAGTCTTTGAGGGTCGCGACAGCTTGCTTCCGAGCTTCGACGAATATCTCCGGCGCTGGGGCGTGAGGTATCCCGCGGTTGCTTGCCTCGGCCACGGTCACCTGGCCAACCAGATCCAGCTTCTTCCGCCCGGAAAGGATACGCCAGGCGACCGATGGACGCAGTCCGCGTCCGAATCGACGGACTACCCGGATGACCTGGTGGAGGCGGGTCGAGAAGACGACGGTGGGATCGATCAACATCGCCGCGACGACGCGCGGATCCGCTGCGGCGATAGCAAAGCTGTGATCGGCGCCCGAGCATAGACCGACCATGACGAACCGGTTCGCAATTCCCATGGCCTGCAGGCGATCGAAGGCTGCCCGAGTCCCGGCAAGCATTTGGTCACCTGGGGTCCCGGTGCCAACGGGGTCGCTGTCGCCGAGCCCCGGCAGGTCATAGCGCAGGCTGGTACGCCCATGTCTGGCGAGATGGCGCGCCAACCGCACGTGCAATCTGTTCGCACCCACACGGTGGATGATGCCAGTGTTCGTAAACACGACGGCAACGTCGCCGGGGGTGGAGTCCGGCGACATGGGGCCTGTTAGAATCCCCAGCAGTCGGTTCCCCGGTCCGAACTCGAATATGCATTCGTTCATGTCGCGCGCAGCCAGGCCATCAGGGAGCCTATTGCCCTGGATGGAACCATTCCGTTCCAGATAGAGTCATCTTCTTCCCATGCATGGGCGTCTTCCACTACCTGATGCTCGATGCGGGTTAGGGCGTCGCTGAGGCGTGCGAAGTTGCGGCCGCCGTCAGCGTGAGTCTCCAACAGCAGCGCGCGATCCGCGGTAGAACCACGGTAATCCGCTGCGTCCACCGCTTCCATCTGCGCCACAAGCGATGCCGAGACAAGCCGTTGCCCAAACTCAACCGTCCCGTCGCGTCCCGTGAGCAACCCGGCGGAACTCGCTAATACCGCCCGAACCCATTCCTTTCCATCCACCACCGGATCCCAGAGAACCAACCTTCGGACATCGCGCCTTCCCGTCGCTGTTGCGGCGGCGACGCTCGCCCCGAGGCGGAGGCCCACCAGGTCGACCCGGGATCTGCCGCTCATCGCCTTTAGTTCGTCAATCGCCATCGCCGTATCGCCAATCCAGCGTGACATGTCCGCGTCCGTTTCACTGCCCCAGGAATCGCCAGTTCCCGAGTAGTCGAAGCGCATGGCGTGAAAGCCTAGTTCGGCGAGGCGCCGGGATGCAACCCGCAGCGATCTGTGCGCATACTGATACTCCGATCCCCACGATGGGCAGAACAGAACGGCACCCGACCCGACACCGCGCGGCGAATGATAGTACCCGAAAAGTTGCTCCTCCGCCGTCCCAAAAAAGAATGCCGTCATGCGATCTGCGCGTGGCCGGGAATCGAGGCGGCAATCTCGGCGATTGTCATGAAAAAAAATGATCGCGGTTCAGGACGATGTCCGGTTCGCTCCGCGATGAGATCCGCGGCCCGCAGGGCGAGGAGCGAGTGCCCGCCAATCTCGAAGAAGTTATCACCTGGGTTGACCTCCTCACTACCCAGGAGGCTAGCAAAGATTTCTGAAATCATACGTTCTGCCGGCGTCAGGTCGGCAGCGGAGATGGCCGGCTTGACGCCAGTGGCCAGCGGGTCCGGCAGTGCCTTGCGGTCGACCTTCCCGTTCGGCGTGAGCGGGAAACTCTCGAGTGGCCAAACGAGCCCCGGCACCATGTACCGCGGGAGCGTCGACCCCAGGCGTTTCCGGATCTCCGACGCAAGCAGCTCCCCGTCTTCCTCGAAGACCACATACGCCACCAGCCGCCGGTCCTCCGCCTCTCCCCGCGCCATCACCACCGCCTGCCTCACCTCCAAAAAGCCCTCCAGCGCGCTCTCAATCTCTCCCAGCTCGATCCGGTACCCGTGCACCTTCACCTGGAAGTCCATGCGACCCAGATGCTCCAGGCGCCCGTCGGCGCGCCAACGGCCCAGGTCCCCCGTGCGGTACATCCGCCCGCCGGGCACGAACGGGTCCGGCCGGAACCGCTCGGCGGTCAGCTCCGGACGGTTCCGGTACCCGCACGCCACCCCGTCACCGGCGATCCAGATCTCCCCGTGGACGCCGTCGGGAACGAGCTGGTCATGCCGGTCCAGCACGTACACTCGCGTGTTCGCGACCGGACAGCCTACCAGGACCGGACCCTCTCCGTCCACACGCTCGAGAGTCGACCAGATTGTCGTCTCTGTCGGACCGTACAGGTTCCACACCTCGTCCGCTCGCTCGACCAGAGACCGCGCCAGTTCCTCGGGCAGCGACTCGCCCCCGCAGAGGGCTTTCTTCAATCGGCCCTTCCAGCCCGCGTCCAGCAGCATGCGCCAGGTCGCCGGCGTCGCCTGCATTACCGTCGCCTCGCCCTCCTCCAGCCGCTCGAGTAGGGCGTTTCCGTCACCTGCGACCTCGCGCGAGGCGATCCGCACCCGCGCGCCCACACACAGCGGCAGGAACAGCTCCAGCCCCGAGATGTCGAACGACAGCGTGGTCACCGCCAGCAGCGAGTCTTCCGCCGCCAGCCCCGGCGCCTGCCGCATCGAGCCCAGGAAGTTGCGCAAGGCACTGTGCGGGATTTCCACCCCCTTCGGTTTGCCTGTCGAACCCGAGGTGTAGATCACGTACGCGAGATCGTCGCTCCCCGGGAGCCGCCGCGGCGCATGTGCCGTGGCCGGACTCGCGCCACCGCTCGCGAGCAGCGCCTCGGGCGTGAGCAGTTCCGCCCCGCCCAGCGGCTCGTCCGTGTCGCTGAGCACCAGCGAGACCTGCCCGTCCTCGACCATGTAGCTGAGCCGGTCCACCGGAAAATCCGGATCCAGCGGTAGATACGCCGCCCCGCTGCGCAGGATGCCCAGCACCACGCCCAGCATCGGTGCCCCACGGCTCAGACGCACTCCGATCAGATCCCCCGGGCCCAGCCCCTTGCCTTCCAGCGCCGCCGCGACACGCCCCGCGTACTCCCACAGCTCCCCGTAGCTCCAGACGTGACCCGCATCGTCGTCGACCGCGATCCGCTCCGGCGCCATCTCTACCCGCTCCTCGACCCACTCCAGAAAACTCCCCGAGGCAAGACCCGGCTCCACCGGTCCCGCTCGCTCTGTTACCAGATTCCTACGGACCGTTTCCGGGAGTAGGGGGATCCCGGCAATCGGCCGGTCCGGCTCAGCGAGGATTCCGTCCAGAAATACCGAGAACCCGGCGAAGAGCCGCTCGATATCCGCCGGTTCAAACAGGTCGGCGTTGAAGGAGCATCTGAATACCAGACCCTCCGGGCTCTCCACGGCATTGACGTTCAACTCGAAGGCCTCATAGCGCCGCGGCAGATGCAGAGCGCGCGCTCGGATCCCGCCAAAGCTCCCGGATGCACCCTGCCGATCCAGGTTGAAGAGGATCGGGACCAGCGGGATTCGGCTGGGGTCGCGCGGCGGATTGAGCTGCGCGAGCACTGATCCGAAGGTGCAATGGTGATGTTCATGCGCACCCAGAAGTTCGTTGCGCACGGCCCGGAGCACCGAGGTGAACGGTGCATCCAGAGATATCCCGGCCCGCAGGGGCAGAAGGTTCACGCAGTGCCCAACGAGGCCAGGATCGCCATGGAACGCCTGGCCTGCCGCCGTGACGCCGATCACCAGGTCTTCCTCCCCGGTGATTCGCGCAACGTACGCCTCGAAGGACGCGAGGATCGAGATGAGGAAGGTCGCGCCGTTCCTCGCCCCGAGTGCGCGCAGCCTGGAAACCGACTCCCGTTCAAACGAATGGTCGACATGACCGCCATTGTAGGTACGGATCGGCGGTCGAGGGCGGGAATGCGGCAGTTCGATCGTGGGTGGAAGCGCGCTGTACCGTTCGAGCCAGTGGCGCATGGAAACCGCATACTCCGGCGACTCAAGCTCGTTCGACCTGTCGCGTGCGTAGTCGGCGAAGCTGGGTGCCGCAGGTAGATCGACTGGCCTGCCTTCGACGGCCGCCGCATAGAGCGCGGGGATCTCGCCGACGAGGATCGCCATCGACCAGCCGTCGCAGACGATGTGGTGCGTGGTGAACAGCAGGAGGTGGGATTCCCTGCCCATTCGGAAGAGCTGTACTCGGACGAGGGGCCCACGCACGAGATCGAATGGCTGCGCCGCCGCCCTCTCGGCCGCCACGAGAGCGGCCTCGAGCGTCACGTCATCGCCCAGGTCATGCTCTTCGAAATGCATCGTCGGCTCGCCGGCGATCACGAAGCTGAGACCGTCCTGAGTGAACGATGCCCGGAGGGCGTCGTGCCTCATGACCAGTCCCGCGAACGCGCGGTTCAACGCACCGACGTCCAGCGGCCCCTCGATATGGATGGGAAGGGAGATGCTGTATGCGCCGGAGGCGTCGGCACCCATCAGGGCAACGGCGAAGATCTCCCGCTGAGCCTCTGTCGAGGGTGCCTGATCGACTAGCTCGTCCCCGGCGAAAGGATCGAAGTCAACAGACTCATAACCCGCCTGACCATCGTACTGGGACATTGCCTTCATCCTTCCACACGAACGTATTTACCCGGTCGATCCGGGTCGGGTCGGAACCAGCCGGGGTTGCCATCGGGGCCACGGCCCAGTCGCGCGTCGGGGTAGGGAGGGGCGCCAAGCCCACCGCGCAGCACGGCCGCGCCCGGACGATCCCCGTTTCCGCCCGGCCTCGAGCCGTTGCCGCCCTGCTCACGGGGGAGCAATCCCACATCGAGAAGCTCGGTAAGTGCGCCCCGGAATGCGTCCACCACGAAGTCAACGTCCGCGCTCGTATGGGCGGCCGTGAAGAACCAGGTGCGGCCCTCGAAGATGTGGATACCGCGTTCTCGAAGGAGCGCGAGAAAAACGCCGCCGACGGGCACCGGTACGGTGAAGTGGACCCGGAAGGCCGAGCTGAAACGCTGGAAGCCGATCGGTGCACCGAGTTCCCGGCAGACCGCCTGAAGCCGTTCCACGCACTGTTCAGCAAGAGCGGTCACCCGGGTCGGGAGCGCATCGCCTTCATCCCGCAGGTGGGTCAGCGTAGCCTTCACGGCGGCAAGCGCCAGCGGGTGACGTACGAAGGTCCCCGCGAAATAGGTCATCCCCACGGCGGGAAAGGAGTCGTCGCCGTAGACCCAGGGGCCCCCGTCGAGGGCATCGAGGAATCTGGGTGAGCCGGAGACAAGGCCGATCGGGAGCCCGCCGCCCACGACCTTGCCGTAGGTGGCGATGTCGGCCTCGACACCGAAGTATCCCTGCGCGCCGCG
>CAZUVK010000014.1:0-16496 GCA_964623785.1 uncultured Gemmatimonas sp.
CAGGGGCGAAGTGGAGGGGCCGGATCTGGGGGTGGGGGTCGCGCTCGCGGAGGTGGAGGAGGGGACGCCGTTTGGTGGCCATTTTCGCGGGGAACCCGTACTGCTGGTGCGGCGGGGTGAGACGGTGCATGCGATCGGGGGCACGTGCACGCACTATGGAGGTCCGCTCGTGGATGGGCTCGTGGTGGAGGACACGATCCGGTGTCCCTGGCACCACGCGTGCTTCTCCGTGTTGACGGGGGAGGCGCTCGGCGCGCCGGCGCTGAACCCGGTGGCGCGGTTCCGGGTGGAGGTGCGGGAGGGCCGGGTGCGGGTGACGGCGCGGGAGGAGCTGGAGGGGCCGCTGACACCGACCGGATCGCCGGAGTCGACACCGGACTCCATCGTGATCGTGGGCGCGGGCGCGGCGGGGTCGGCCGCCGCGGAGATGTTGCGGCGGGAGGGGTATGCGGGACCGATCACCATGGTTGACGGCGACGGCGCGGCCCCGTATGACCGCCCGAACCTCTCGAAGGACTACCTGGCGGGCAACGCGCCGGAGGAATGGATCCCGCTTCGACCCGATGGCTTCTACCAGGAACACGGCATTGAGCGGGTCGCGGAGGAGGTTCGCTCGCTGGACCTCGAAGGACGGACCGTCCTGCTCGCGAGCGGGAGGGCGCTCGGCTTCGAGGCGCTTCTGTTGGCCACCGGGTCGACGCCCATCCGGCTGAAGGTCCCCGGCTCCGACCTTCCACACGTGCGATTGCTCCGCTCCCTGGACGACTCGCGCGCGATCGTGGCGCGCGCGAAGTCGGGTGAGCGGGCCGTGGTGCTTGGGGCGAGCTTCATCGGAATGGAAGTGGCGGCGTCGCTGTCGGCTCGGGGGATGCGGGTCACCGTGGTGGCCCCGGAGGAGGTGCCGTTCGAGCGAACGCTCGGCCCCGAGCTGGGTGAGGTCCTGCGCGACGCGCACGAACGGAATGGCGTGGAGTTCGTGCTCGGCCGCACCGCGGAGTCGATCGGGTCGGACTCGGTCCGGACGAGCGACGGAGTCGAGATCCCGGCCGAGCTGGTCATCGTGGGAATCGGCGTCCGGCCCGACACCGGGCTCGCCGAGGCGGCCGGATTGCGGGTGGAGAACGGCGTCGTGGTCGACCCGTACCTGGAGACATCCGAACCGGGCGTCTTCGCGGCGGGCGACATCGCGCGGTATCCGGACCCGTTGACAGGCGAACCGATCCGGGTGGAGCACTGGGTCGCGGCGCAGCGACAGGGCCAGGCGGCCGCGCGCAATATCCTCGGCCACGGCCAGCCGTTCACGGACCCGCCGTTCTTCTGGACGCGCCAGTGGGACGTGGTCATTGACCACGTGGGGCACGCGACCGAGTGGGATGAAACGCGGGTGGACGGTGACCCGGCGGCTGGCGACGGTACCGTGAGATATGTGAAGGATGGGGAGGATCGGGCGGTCGCGACAATCGGACGGAACCTGGCCAGTCTGCGGGCGGAGGCGGAATTCGAGTCGCGGGCCGGGGCGGGCGAACGGGCGGCCGGGAGGAGCGCGTGAGCGAGGCCGAGCTGGTGGCGGATCCGGAGGCTGCCGGGCGGGCCGCGGGGATCAAGGTCGGGCGAATCGTTCCGGGGCCGGGCGCCGACGACGCCGAGCTTCGTCGCCTGATCCACCGGATCCTGGAGATCATCGGAGAGGAGCCGGCGCGGGCGGGACTGTTGCAGACGCCGCATCGGGTCGCGAAAGCACTGCGGTGGCTCACGAGCGGCTACGCGCGCGATGTCAGCGACGCGATCGGCGAGGGGATCTTCGAGGAACCGCACGGCGCGATGGTCCTGGTGCGGGACATCGAGTTCTACTCCTTGTGCGAGCACCACATGCTCCCGTTCTTCGGTCGGGTGCACGTCGCGTACATTCCCGACGGGCGGATCATCGGGCTCTCGAAGCTCGCGCGGGTGGTCGAGGTCGTCGCGCGCAGGCTGCAGGTTCAGGAGCGGCTCACCGACCAGGTCGCGGATTCGCTATGGGAGGCGCTGCGGCCAAAGGGGGTGGCGGTCGCGGTCGAGTCGTCGCATCTCTGCATGATGATGCGCGGCGTCGAGAAGCAGCAATCAAAGACGTTGACGCTCGCCATGCGCGGCGCCTTCGAGGATTGCGCGACGCGGCGTGGCGAGTTCATGCGCCTGGCGGTGCGCGAGCGGTAGAAGGGTGTTGGGGATTGGACGCTTGACCCAAATGGATGTTTCATGGTTGTCGGAGGCTGCCTGGTCATCCCGAGCGGAGGGATCCGCACCTGCCCATTCGCGCGGGGCGTGCAGATCCCTCGCTTCGCTCGGGATGACAGGGACCGGCTCGGATGACCAGGGCAGGGCTCGCGACGACGGGCGGCCCCCCGGACGAAGGGCAGGTTCCGGAGAGAACTGACGGGTTCCCGAAAGGACGGACGTGTTCCCGCAGGGACGAGCGAGTTCCACAGTGGGAGGTCGACACACCGACCGGCTTTCGCGAGAGGGGTCTCCACCGTTATGGTTGGGCGACCCTGGAAGCCCGATGGAACCGAATCCGGAACTCGACGAACTCTTCACCGCCACCTACGACGAGCTCAGACGGCTGGCGTCGCTTGTGCGGGGAAACGACCCGAGCGCGACGCTGAACCCGACTGCGCTCGTCAACGAGGCGTACGTGAAACTCGCGAGTTCTCCGGGTCTGGCGCCTGAGTCGCGACTGCATTTCAAGCGGCTCGCGGCCCGGGCGATGCGCCAGGTCCTGATCGAGGCGGCGAGGCGCCGCGGGGCGCGGAAGCGCGGCGGCGACTACGCGATGGTTACCTTCGACGACGGCTCGATCGTCGCGGACGCCCGCGCCGAGGACCTCATTGATCTGGACGTCGCGCTCGACCGGCTGGCGAAGATGAACACCCGGCAGGCGCTCCTCGTCGAGTATCGCTTCTTCGGAGGCATCGAGGTGGCCGAGATCGCGATTCTGCTCGGGATCTCCGAGTCGACCGCGCTTCGGGACTGGCGATCCGCCCGGGCATGGCTCGCCGCGCAACTCCAGCGCACGGGCTGAAAGTCGGCGGGCGGGCCGAGGGCCCGCCCCTACACAGTCCCTGGGGTTTCCGTCGCGTGCGGGTTGCAGGGACGGGTCCCCGACCCGTCCGATCCGCCCGCGACGCGCGGCGCGCGCCTCGACCAATCGGCCTGAAGAAGTCGTCCGCTCTACATCCACGCGCCCATCCCCACCCACAACCAGCATGGAACTCGACGCCGCACAATGGGAAGCCGTACAGGCCCTCTTCCACCGCGCCGTAGAGATCCCTCCTGACGAACGGCCGGGCTTCCTCGCGACGGAGTGCGCCAGCGAGCCTGAGCTGATCCCCCATGTCTTCGCCCTGCTCGAGGCCGACATGGCGGGCGATACCCTTCTCGACGCAAGCATCGCCGACCTCTCGTCGACGTTGCTCGATGAGGGCCCGAGGCCCGGCGCGACGGTGGGCCCATACCGGATCCTCTCCGTGATCGGCGAGGGCGGGATGGGTGTCGTCTATCTCGCCGAGCGAACGGATGTCGGGAGCCGGGTGGCGATCAAGATGCCGCGCGACGCGTGGGTCTCACCCGAAAGCCGCGCCCGGTTCGAACGGGAGCAGCGCACCCTCGCCAGCCTCAACCATCCCGCCATCGCGCGGTTCCTCGATGCGGCGACGCTGCCCTCGGGCGCGCCGTACTTCGTCATCGAGTACGTGGACGGGATCCCGATCACGGACTACTGCGCGAAGCACGGACTGGGGACGGAGGAACGGCTTCGCCTCTTCCGCGCGGTCTGCGAGGCAGTTCGGTTCGCGCACCACAACGCGATCATCCACCGGGACATCAAGCCGTCGAACATCCTGGTGACGGCGGACGGAACCGTGAAGCTGCTGGACTTCGGGATCGCGAAACAACTGGAGACGATCGGCACGATCGTCGACCCGACGGTGACCCGGAGCCGGATGATGACCCCCGCGTACGCCGCTCCAGAACAGGCGCGAGGGGAGATGGTCGGCGTGTACACCGACGTTTACTCGCTTGGCATCCTCCTCTACGAGATCCTGTGCGGACGGACACCGTTCGTGGCGGATGGTCGGACGCCCGGCGAGGTAGAGGTCGCCATGCTCACGGAGGAGCCGGAGCGCCCGTCGACGGTTGCGAGACGATCCACCAGCGGGCGCGACCTCCGTTCGATCGGCCTCACGGCGCGGGCGAGCGATTGGCGCGATCTGGACGTCATCTGCTTGAAGTCGGTGCAGAAGGACCCCGCCCGCCGGTACGCGTCGGTGGAAGCACTGGTCCGGGACATCGACAACCTGCTGGCGGGACGCCCGCTCGAGGCTCGGCCGGACACGCTGCGGTATCGGGCCGGCAAGTTCGTTCGACGGAACCGGGGCAAGCTGACAGTGGGTGCGGCCGTTGGCGTCGGGATCATCGCGCTCAGCGGCTTCTATGCGATTCGACTGGCCGAAGAGAACCGGCGGGTGCAACTCGAGGCGGCAAAGGCCGAACAGGTCAGCGAGTACCTCATCGGCCTCTTCGAAACGGCGGATCCGTTCGGCAGCGGTGAGCCGATCGACGTTCGGACGCTGCTCGCCGAGGGGGAGGCGCGGACTGACGAGCTTGCGTCACAGCCGGAGGTGCAGGCGCAGATGCTTGACGTTCTCGGCCGCGTCCAGACGATGCTCAGCGACTACCCGCGCGCGGACGCGCTACTCGACCGGGCGCTCACCATCCGCCGCGACCTCGACCCCGCGTCGCTCGACGTGGCGGAGACCCTATCCAACGTCGGTGTGCTCCGTTTCCATGATGGGGACTATGAGGCGGCGGAAGAGGCGCTCCGCGAGGCACTTGAGATTCGACGCGCCCGCCTCCCGGCGAGTCACCGGGACATCGCGGAGACGCTCGACAACCTGGCCGTCGTCCTCGGGAGTCGCGGCGACTACGCGACCGCCACCGAGCTTCACCGGGACGCCCTGCGCAACCGCGAGGCGGCGGCGACGGGTCCGACCGCCGAACTTGGCCAGACGCTGAACAACCTGGCGGTGAATCTCTACAACCAGGGTGACCTCGCCGGGGCGGAGGAACTGTACCTGCGCGCGATCGCCAACGACCGGGCGGTGTTCGGAGCGACCCATCCAACGGTCGCCACGAATCTGGCGAACCTGGCCCGCGTCTACCAGGATCGGGAGGAGTTCGACCGGGCGGAGGCGCTGCTGGACGAGGCGCTGGAGATTCGGCTTGCCGCGCTCGGTGACGAGCATTTCGAGACCGCCGTGAGCCACAGCCAACTCGGCGCCCTTCGCGACGCGATCGGCGACCCCGCCGGGGCCGAGGAGCATCATCGGGAGGCGCTGCGGATCCGGGAGGCGCTGCTGGGTCCCGATCATCCCACCGTGGGCACGACGCTAAACGGGCTCGCGCTCGTCCAGCACTCGCTCGGCGACTATGGGGAGGCCGAAGTCGGGTTCCGGCGCGCCGTGGAGATCTATGCGTTGTCACTCGGCGCGGAGCACCGGTTCACGGCGGTGGCGCGCTGCAATCTGGCGTCGACGCTTCACCGGGCGGGGCGGCTCGACGAGGCGGAGAGTGAGTTTCGTGAGTGCGTCGCGATCCTGGAGTCGATCCACGAGCCGGGGCACCCCGAGCTCGCCTTCAACCAGGGGCGGATGGGGGCGTTGCTCGTGGATATGGGCGGGCTGGCGGAAGCCGAACCACTGTTGCGTCGGGCACACGCCGCGCTGCTCGCGGCGCATGGCGCGGAGCATCAGCGGACCCGGGACGCGGCGGCGCTGCTCGCGCGCATCGAGGTGTCACCGTGATGAGCGTCGGGGAGTGCGCATCCGGCATCAGCGCATCCCCCGACGCCGACGGAGCGTAACCACGGCGACCTCGGCGGGATCGCCGATGCGCAGCGGAAGCCCCCAGAAGTTCGTCCCGCAACTGATGTAGAGCACGGAGTTCCCCCGCTCGTAGACCCCCATCGACAGGTCGAGGAAGACGGACGCCACCGACCACCGGATCCCGGGAATCGAGAACTGGCCGTAGTGCGTGTGGCCGCTGAGGGTGAGATCGACGCCCCGTTCGGCCAGCGCCGGCCAGAGCGCGGGATTGTGCGCGAACGCGATCGTGAACTCCCCCGGCGGTACAGGATCGAGGGCCCGCGCCACGTCGGGAGCGGCGGCCGCGCCCCCGCGTCCAGTCCACGCGCGCCCCGCCGGGTCGCCGGTGCCGGCGAGCCAGACCCGGTCTCCTCCGCGCGTGAGCTGCACGGCGTCGTTGACCAGGACGGTGATCCCCATCCCCTCCATCCCCGCCCGGACCGCGCTCCAGCCGGCGATGATGTCATGGTTGCCGGCAATGGCGAACGACCCGAGCGGCGCCGCCAGCCCGCCCAGCGCGGCGGCGAACGGCTCCATGTCGCGGGCGTAGTCGTCAACCTGGTCGCCGGTGTACGCGATCAGGTCCGGGTGCGCCTCGCCGACCGCGGCGACCACGCGCGCGAGATGCCTCCGCGACGTGTGCGGACCGATGTGCAGGTCGGATAGCTGCGCGATCCGCAGCCCGTCAAAGGCCGGGGGGAGGGAGTCGAACACCAGCTCGAGGGGCCGAACCACGAGCCGCCGGGCACCGAAGTACCCCACGATCGCGATACCGGCGAGCGTCGCCCCGGCGACCGCCACCGCGAATCGCCCGACCCCCGGTGCGTTCCCGAACGGCAGACCGAGCACGATGCCGACGAGTCCCGCGAGGGCCAGCAGAGGGAGGAATAGCTGGCTGTACCAGAACGGGCGGAATACCCAGATCCGGATCGCCGGGGACGGGTACCCCCCGCCACCGATCGTGCGCGCCAGGACGAGAAGGGGGAAAAGGAGGAACGCAGCGACGAGCAGGACCACGTACCAGCCACCGGGGACCACGGGCGCCAGGAGCGGTCCGAGAACGATCCAGCACGCGGCGTTCCAGCCAAGGACGATCGCGAAAACCCCGCGAAACCCCGGCGAGCGGGCAGGACGTACACCGGGATCCGGGGAATGCGTAGGAGTTTCGTCGTCGGTCATGGGGGAGTATGGCGCCCCGCTCACTCCCCGCGAAAGTCCCCGACCACGCGGTCGAAGTTGTCGGCGAAACTCTCGTCGTCCGTGATCCGGAGGATCTTGAACTGCCCGTCGCGCCCGCGCTCCTGGAGGGCCTCACGCTGAAAATCGTCGAACTGCCCCGCTTCCAGGACCCGCAGGACGGCCGGGCCAAGCCGACCGGACTCCCGCTTCGCGGCGTACTCGGTGTTGTGGCGGGCCAGCGCCGCCTCGATCTCCCGCGCGGTGCCGCGAGCCTCCTCCGGGCCCGGTGGACTGCCGTACTCGATGAGGAAGGTGTACGACGGCTCGTCCTCCTGCTTCCCCACCGCGGCGATGAACGTCCGATTCGCGTCGCGGTACCCGATCGTCTCCTCGACGGCGGAGAGCACCTGCGCTTCGGTCAGCTTCTCCCCGGTGTAGCTGACGATCCCCTTCCCCTTCTGGACGAACCGGACCGACGGTGTCCGCTCGTGGAATCCCGTCACCTCGAGGATGTCGTGCATCGCGTATCGGCAGAGCCCGCCGGAGGTGGTGACGTAAACGTAGTAGCGCCCACCCTCCTCGATCTGATCGACGGTCAGGAGGTCGGTCGGCCCGGGCTCGTCGTCGGTGTCGGCGGGGAAGAACTCGTAGACGTTGGTGTCGATCGCGAGCGGCCCGCTGTCGCCGTCGTCGGAGAACGGAACCGAGCCGCGGCATTCGCTGGAGAGCCAGCCGAGGTCGCGGACCGGAAGCTCGTCCGGAAAGTACGGCTCGATCTGGTCGAGATACTGACACACTGATCCGCCCTTCCAGGTCGCGAGCGCCCGCATGTCGGGCCAGACGTCGCGCGGGCGCAGTGCCCCGCCCGCCCGCGAGGCCGCGTGCTCGAGGACCGCCGCGCGCGCGGGGTCGGGCTCCACGATCGACTCCACTCCCGAACGGATCTCCGCCGGGATGTCCATCCTCGCGTCGATCGTCCCGTCGCGGATATCCCGGATGAGCCGCTCGGTACACTCCCCCATGTGCCGTGCGAGCAGCAGGATCGTTGACGGGTTCGGCGTGCCGATCACGGTCACCGGGTGCATCATCGCGATCCGCAGCAGCGTGTAGTACCGGGAGTCGTAGTCGTTGATCTCGCAGACTTCGTAGGGGACCGGGTAAAGCCCCCGCATCACCCTGGGCATGTTGCGGTAGGCGTGGCCTGCCTCGGTCCCGCACGGCGTGCCGTCGGGCGCGTACTCCTCTACCTCGGGGCTCGCGACCTGGAGGATGGCGCCATCGAGGATCCGGGGATGGTCGCCGAAGAGCCCGGAGAGCCAGATCCGCATGAGGCGGGACTTCGCCTTTCGGCTGGCCTCGGTGACGGGGATGTACTTGCTGGCCCCGGTTGTCCCGCTGGTCATCGCGTAGAAGATCGGCTGTTCCCGCGTCAACTGGGCCGGCTCGCCCCTCCGCGACGCCTCGATGAGCGGCTCGATATCCTCGTACTCCGTAATCGGGACGCGGGCCTGGAATCCGCTGAACGACTCGATGGAGCCGAAGCCGTGACGTCGGCCGAAGACGGTGTCGGCGTTCTCCTCAAGCAGGCGGTGGAGGAGCCGCTCCTGTCGAGGCATCGGGTGCGCACAATTTTCCGCGAATGCGGCGAGAGCGCGCGGGCCGAGGACGTCGAATACGAGCTTCGCCTGGATGGTCATGGAGACTCCCGGGCAGGGGCGAGATCCGGCGCGCCGATCGTGTGGCGACGGCCCCCGGCGCGAAGAACGGTTTCCATGTCGACCTCGACGCCGAAGCCCGGGCCGGTCGGGGGCGTCGGCGGCCGGCCGCCGCGGCGGAACTGAAGTACGGGTCGGGCCGGGTCCGCGCGCAGGAGCCGCTCTCCGAAGCACCCCTCCGCGTAGCCAACGTTGGCGCCGACCAGTCCGATCAACACCATCTGTGCGGCGGAGAGGAGCGACGACTCGCCGGTCTGGCAACCGATCTGAACGGTCAATCCCGCCTCGGCCGCCCGTCGGCAGCGGGCGAGGGCCGCGACGAGACCACCGCACTTCGCGATGCGGATGTTGACGGCCGTGCAGGCGGCCGCGGCGATCAGACGTTCCAGCGAGGCGGCGTCGCAGAAGCTCTCATCAGCCATCAACAGCGGGTCGGGCCCGTCGGCGACCAGGCGCGCCATGCCCTCGATGTCATTCGCGGGAAGCGGCTGCTCCACCGACTCGACGCCGAGCGTCGTGAGTTCAGCCATCCGCTGGCGCGCGAGGTCGAGGTCCCACGACATGTTCGCGTCGACGCGGAGACTTGCCCGGCGCCCGAGGACCCGGCGAGCGAGCGCCACACTGGTGAGGGTGCCCGCATCCACCTTCAGCTTGGCCGACCGGAGCCCGAATGCCCGGGCCTTGAGCAGCATGCTCAGCATGGGCCACCCGCCATCACCGGAGACCACGACGCCGTAGCGGAGGTCGCCGGGCCAGGAGCCGGTCGCGACGTCCGGGAATCGTCGGGCGAGCTCATCGCCCGGATCGACTCCGAACGCACGGCCGAACGCATCGAGCAACGCGAGGTCGACAGCGCACCACGCGGCGGTTCGGGGCGGTCCCTGCCCGATCCACTCTTCGGGCGGCACGCCGTCCTGTCGAACGAGGAAGTCCAGCAGGTCAGGAAACGACGCGAACTCCATTCCGATCATCCGGGGAAGGATCTGGCTGGCCAGCAGATCGAAGGTGCCGCCCATCTCCTCCCCCGTAACGTACTTCCGAGGCAGCGTCTCGCCGTAGCCGACATGGCCGGTATCGGTGACCAACCGCACGAGGACGCCGGCGGAGCTGAGGCGCCGGGCCGCGGCGTGCCGGAACGGCTGGCGAAACGGGAGGTCCATCTCGAACACCTCGGCGGACGCGACGCGGGTCATCAGGCCGCTTCCTGGCGTTCGTACCACGCGGCGAGATCGTCCAGGAACTCCTCGCGCCGGGCGCTGAATTCGAGAATGTGCCGCGCGCCTTCGTATTCGCGGAATTCGACGGGCGTCGTCGCCGTCTCGAGCAACCGCCGGGTGCGCGCGTTGTCGCAGATGGAGTCGTCGTCGGCCATCGCCGCGAGGAGCGGAACGCGCAGCCCCCCGACTGCCCGCGGCAGCATCCGCCGGGCTCGGACCATCTCGACGAGGAGTCGGGCCGGGACGACCTCCAGCGCGAGTGGATCGTGGCGTACGAACTCCACGAACGGGGCCAGCTCGCTGAACTGCTCCGGTTCCAGTGGTACGGGGATTGGCGCGTCACGACGGGTCCCGATTGACCGGAGGATCCGGATCTTGTCGCGCACGCGGACATCGACATGCGTGTAGAGCGCTGGCGTGGCGAGGACGACGCTGAAGACGCGGTGAGGCCGATGGAGGCTCGCGTAGAGAAGCGCCAGGATCGCGCCGAAGCAGTGGCCGACAATGTGGACGGCCCTGTGCTCCCGCCCGCGCAGCGCGAAGGCGGCGACCGCGTCGATCTCGTCGAGCAGGCAGCGAAGGCGCGGGCCCGGGGCGCAGACCTCGGCGCTCACGCCGGAGCCGCATCGGTCGAATGCGTACACGGCGTTGCCGCCCTCCGCAATCGCGTTCGCCGACTGGGCGAACCACGCGGAATGGCTCTCCAGTCCGTGCAGCTGCACGACCGGGCGGCCGGTCCCCGCCGCTCCGTAGATCCGGACTGGAATGGCATGCCCGTCCGACGCGTCAATGGATGTCGGGATTGGAACCTGCCGGAGGGGATCGATCAGGGTTGACATGTGCACCTTCCTCGTGACCCGTTGGGAGGTGCAAGCGATATGCCGGGGAAGGGGTGAGGATAGGGTGAAGAGTGAAAAGGAGGGGGCTGAAAGGGTGAAGAGTGAGGGGAGGTCAATTGTAGGGGCGGGCCCCGACCCGCCCGGGCCCGCGCGGAGGCAGGCTTGGGGCGACGCGCGCGCTGGGGCCCGGGCGGCTATCCCCCGAGTCTGGCCAGTAGACCGACGATCGCTTCGCGGAGGCTCGCGGGCTCAAGGATCTCCGCTTCCGCGCCGTGTCGCAGGACGTGGCGCACCACCCAGTCGGCATCCGCCACGCGGTAGCGGACGACCACCCCGCCGTCATCCAACTCCTCGACGGGGCCGTGCTCGCGGATCCAGGGCGCGATCGCCGACGAGTACCGGACGGCGACCTCCACTTCCTCCAAAGCGCGATAGACGCGGCCGTCGGACGTGACCCATTCGCGCGGATCGAAGCCAGCGGGGACATCGAAGGTTTCGTCGAGGACTGTTGCGCTGAGCACCCGGTCGAGCCGGAACACCCGGATATCCGCCCGGAGAGAACAGTGGGCGAGCACATACCACCCGGCTTCAGCCTTCACGATTGCGTACGGATGGATCGTCCGGGGCTCGACACCGGGCTCGCCCGGCCTGACGTACTCGATGCGGCACTGGCGTCGGTCCGCCGCCGCAAGGCGAACGATATCGTGCATCTCCGCATGGCCCTGCTCGCGGGCATCCACCGCGAACCGGCCGATCAGGTCAGCGGCCGAGTCGGTCGCGACGCTGGCCTCGATCCGCGCCGCGGCTTCCAGCAGCATCAGCCGCGCGCCGGACTCCTCGCGCCCCGCGACGATCCGGAACCCGAGGGCGAGGGCCAGCGCCTCGAGCGGCGCGAGCCTCAACGGCCGGCGGAACTCACCGGTCGTGAAAATGCGGACCCGGTCGCCCTCCACCAGGATCTGCAGGTTCTCGGAGCCACCGGCGGGATGGTAGTAGGCGCGCGTGGTGACCTCTTCCAGGTCCCTCAGCACCTGCTGGACCGGCGTGTCCAGGGCGACGGCGAGCTCGCCCAGGTCGCAACCGTCCACCCGTGCGGCCGCCGGGATGATGTGCAGGAGGCGGGCGAGCTGCTCGCTTGCGGTGGCGCGCGACGCGGGCATCATCGTCCCGCCTGGTAGAGCGACGCGGCGTCCCGCGCCATGCTTCTGAGCTCCGCCGCGAGATCCTCCGGCTCGAGTTCCCCGGCGTCCATTCCCAGGCTGAGCACCCATCGCAGGAACGGGTTGGTCTGCTGAACCTCGAATTCTCGGACCGTCGAGCCGTCGGCGCGCGTCTCGACGAGCGTGCCGCGCCCCTCGCGATCGACCCGCAGCGACGTTGGGAACTGGAAGAGCACGCGCGCGCGGAGCGGCTCATCGTCACCGAGTTCCCAGGCCTCCCGGTCCAGATGCGCGTCGAGTGAAAAGTCCTTCGGGATCGTGTAGTCAGGCGTGCTTGGCGAGCCCCCATTCACCTCGATGGCCTCCATACGCCCCGTCCGGAACACGCGAACCGCTCCCCGTCCGAGGTCGAACCCAACCAGATACCAGTTTCCCCGATGGAAGAAGAGCCCGTACGGATGCACGTCCCGGGGGGTCGTCTCCCCGCCGCGGATGCCGTGATATCGGAACCGGACGGATTTCCGCGCGAGCAGCGCGTCCGAGAGCGAGCGCACTCTCGCGAGGGCTTCGTCGGCGCCTGGCCGGTCCACGTAGATGACCGATTCGCCGGCGATCGCCTCCGGGTCGAGATCGAAAGCGAGCTTCCGGATCGCCGACTTCGCCTCGCGCGCGAACGGGAACCCCGGCAGCGCCGCGACCTCGCGCAGCGCGCCGAACGCAAGGTTCGCCTCGTCCGGCGACAGCTCGACCTCGGGGAGCGCGTACGGCTTCCGTTCCGCGGCCGCGCGGGTCTCGGCGCCGGTAACCAGCCTGAGGTAGGGAAGGTAGAAATCGCGCCGCCGAAGCACGTATCCCTCGGTCGTCTCCGCCCCGTAGTTGATCCGGAATTCGATCGTCTCGATCGGGATCCCCAGGTCGCGGAGCTCGGCCTTGTCCCGCTCGAAGGTGCGCCGCACGCTGGCGCGGTCCGTGTCGCTCCCGTCGACCCACTTCGCGGCGTAGGCCGGAATTCCCTCCATCAGCTGCTCGACGGAGACGGGGAGCCGCCGCCCGACAAGGAAGGCGATGAGATCGAGCCAGCGTTGTAGCTTCGAGATCCTCTCTGACATTCGGCTCTAGCGCGTCGAGTGACGTGGGCCCGGGATCAGGCTCCGGGCGCGAGCGTGATCGGAGCGGGCCGTCAGGGAGGCGGGCCGAGTCGCTGGATTCCTGCTCGCCCGGCGCGCCTCCGCATTCCGGAGTATCGATCACTTCACGCGAAACCTGTCCGCATCACTCGGCGCCGGGCATGCTGGTGCTACTCATCCGGCTCGCGCTTCCGCTTCGCCCGGGAGATGATCTCCGCCGCGCCCCGCCGGCTCGTGGCGTTCGCGAGACTCCTCATGTGGAGATACTTGGCGTCGGCCGCCGTGGCCCGCCGCTCGCGGAAGACCGCGGCCATCTCCTTCAGATCAGCGGCCTCCTCCTCCAGCACAAGGTCCTCACGCGCATTGAGGCTGAGCTTGTCCGACAGCTCGCGCAGCACGAGGCCCGCCGCATCGTCGTCACCGCGATCATGTGCCTCCCGGGCCGCGTCCCTCGCCCGGGCCGCTTCCTGGAGGAGCATCTCACGCCTGACCTCGGGATCGACGCGCGGCCCGCCGGCGAAGGACGCCCGGATCGGCAGCCGCACCTCCTGGCGCTCCACACCGCCATTCTCCATCAGCACGTCGGCGGACACGACGAACTCGGCGAGCAGCGTCCGCGGCGCGCGCGCGTAGAGGTCGCCGAGGTCAAGTCGGGTGCCGGTGGGTGTCACCTGGCTCGGGTAGCGATGATGGACGAGGACGAGTCGAGCCGCGCTGGCCGGCCGCAGCTCCACCGTCAGGTTCTGCGCGCTGAGCGAGAGAAGATCGTCGATCTCCTCGGCGAAGATCGCGGGCGCCTGATCGGGGTTCTCGATGTACCATGTGTTCCCGCCGCCCGCCTCCGCCATACGGCGGAGTAGTTCCTCGTCGTAGCCGTCGCCGAAGCCGATCGTGGTCGTGGTGATCCGCTGATCGAGCGCGGTTCGGCAGAGGCCGGCGAGCTGGGCGGGCTCGGTGATGCCGACGTTCGCCAGCCCGTCGGTGAGGAGGATGACCCGGTTGACGGCGCCGTCCCGAACGCCGCCCGCGACGAGCTCGCGGCCGCGCAGCCACCCGCCGCTCAGGTTGGTCATCCCGCCGGGTGCGATCGTCTGGATACGCTCGCTGAGGTCCGCCTGGGCGGCACCGGCGGCGGGTTCGGCCACTGTGCGCACGTTGTCGTCGTACGCGACCACGCTCACGACGTCGTCCGGCCAGAGCCGGCGCACCAGCAGCGCGGCGGCTTCCTTCGCCTGTTCGAGCTTCGGGCCCGCCATCGAGCCCGAGCGGTCGAGGACGATGGAGAGGTTGAGCGGGGTGTGTTCGGCGTCGCGCGGGGCGCGTCCGGCGATTGTCAGCAGTGCGCGGGCGACGTGCGCGCGGCCGTCGGGGGTTCGTTCGTGGTCCAGCGCGATGGATGTTTGCATGGGTGGTCTCCCGGGTGGAGGTGGGTCGGCGCGGGAAGGAAGTTGCGCGGGGGGTGTGACAGTGGGGCGGGTGTGGGAATACGGATGTTCGTCCCGGAAGTTGGGATCGCCGGGCTCCCCGCCCCTGTCGGCGAGGTGTGGCCAACCGTCAATTGGTGCTGAGTGCTGGCCTTCAGGGGGGTGGGACTCGGAGCCTGCGGGATTCGGCCACTATTGACGGTTGGTGCGCTTTTCGTGAATAGGCTGGATCCCTATTGACGGATGCGTCAATAGGGAAGGTACACGCGCGGCGGATTGCCGGCCGTTTACACAAATACACTGACACTCTCGGCCTGGTCGCGTCGCGGCCCGCCAGATGGTAGGAGCGGATCCCGCCGCCCGTTCACCGGCCGCCATTTCGAGAACAGCCGCGCCCCCGCCCGTCCCCTACTCCCGACCCCGTGTCCGCGTCCCCCCCACCGCGGGATCACCCTTCCCCTCACCTCCCCGCACGCGGATCACAACCCCGTCGGAGTCGGGGCGCTGGTCACTGGAGGTGTTCGCCTCATGCATCGCCTCTTCGGAAACGCCCGCCACCTTCTGCCCGGCGCCTTGCGCGTCCGGTTTCTCGAAGCTGTCGTCGAGCAGCTCGTCCGCGTTGAAGTCCGGACCTCCGTCCGGCGCGTCGGCGAAGCCGGCTTCGGCGAACCCCTGTTCGCCGAGCGGATCCATCTCCTCGATCTCTTCGGGGTCGAACTCAGGGTCGCCGTGACGCTTCTTCATGGCTCGCTCCGTGTTGGGTGATCCCGACCCGCCCTCGCGACACTTGCACGTGTCCCGACGGCTCGCTGTTCCGGACAGGCGCAGGTTGCGTTCCCGCGCACCACGCGTGCTCCGCGTAACCCCGGCCTCCGCGCTACACCCCCGACCGTCGGCGCGCACATTGCCAGTCAGGAACCCTCACCGATGTCGGTCTGTACAGCCGGGGAACGCGGAGAGACTGCGATGGCGGGTGAACGCGCAAACACGAAGGTGGAAGTCAGGGATCTCCAGGAGATGCGCGTGGCGACTACCCGTCATATCGGATCGTATGCCGCGATTCCCGAGGCTTTCGATCGGCTGGGCGTCGTCGCGGAGGCGGAGGGGTTGCACGAAGGTCCGGACGCCGGGGTCGTGGGCATCTACCACGACGACCCGCTGACGAAGCGGGAGGAAGAACTCCGATCGGACGCGGGGATCGTGGTTCCCGAGGGCCGCGCGATCCCCGCGTCGTTGACCGAGCAGCGGATACCGGCGGGGCGGTACGCCACCTTTGTCCATGTCGGCCCCTACGCGGAGTTGGGAGAGAGCTGGCGACGATTCAGGAGCGAGTGGATTCCAGCGGCCGGACTGAAGGTATCCGAGGGACCCAGCTTCGAACGCTACCTGAACATGCCCGGTGAGGTCCCGCCGGAGGATCTGCGAACCGAACTCTACATCCCGATAGACCTGGATGGGTGAATCGGGTGGCGCGGGTCAGTCCGCGCTGGCTTCATCCTCCCGCGCAGGCGGGCCCGCCAGCTCGGTCGCCGTCCCGTTCAGGCCGGCGACCTCTACGAGCGCCTCCAGCATCGCCTCCCGCGGCTGGGCGCCCTCCATGACCCACTTCCCGTCGAAGACGAACGTCGGGACCGCCCGGATCCCCATGGCTCGGGCGGCCTCCAGATCGGCCTCAAGTTCGCTCGATCCCTCGCCAGATCGGAGGTACTCAACGGCCCGATCACGGTCCATTCCCACTTCCGCGGCCTCGGCAGCGAGTTGCTCGGTGTCGCCGAGGTCGCCACCTCGCGAGAAATGCATCTCGAACAGCCGCTCCATGAGCGCGATCTGGAGTTTGGCACCATGCTCACGCTCGGCGTACTTCAGCAGCCGATGAGCGTTCCTGGTGTTCGCCATGAGCGCCCGCTCCGGACCACGGCGGCGGGCGCTCGGCGA
>CAZUVK010000014.1:16506-20842 GCA_964623785.1 uncultured Gemmatimonas sp.
ACGGGGCCATGCGCGTCGTGCAACCGGGTGCCGAACCGTTCACGCAGGTAGTCCGAAACCGGCAAGGCCTTCTCTGGCGCGTTCGGGTCGAGCTGAAACGGTCGGAACACGACCTCCACGCCGTGGGACCCGGGGAAGTCCGCCAACGCCTCGCCGAACCGCCGCTCGCCGACATAGCACCACGGACAGACGATATCCGAGTAGATCTCGACTTTCATCCCTGAGCTTCTCTCCCCCACCCCGGCTGGTTCAAAGACTCCGTCGCGCGAAGGAGCCTTTCGCACTCCGCCCGGGGAACCACGGACTCAAACCGGTCGCCGAGCGCGCGCAGCTGCTCAGCCCCTCGCGCCGCCCGCTCCACGCCTGCCTCCGTCAACTCCGCGCGAATCGACCGACGATCGACCGGGTCACTGACTCGTCGTACCAGGCCATCCGCTTCGAGTCGATCAACGAGCTGGGTGACGTTCGACCGGACACAGCTGAGACGATCCGCAAGCTCGCCAAGCGCGAGCGGTTGGCTGGCGCGCGCGAGCTGGTCGAGGACCCCGTAACGCGCCCCGGAAAGGCCGACCCGGCCCATCGCCTCCTCGAGCCGATCCTCGAGCACCCGCGCCGCCCGCAGGAACGCAAACACGGTGGTTCCCGGCTCAGCCTCGTCATTCGTTTCGTACATGCCTGAACAATACAGTTCCGCGCGAACGGAAGCAACGGCGCGGTGTGGCGAGGGGTTGGCGAGCGACGTCCGATGTCGTAGTCTACCGGGAATCCCGCCACACCCTTCGTCCACGGGCCACGGCTTGCCCGCGTCCAGACGACCCGAATGCACGACGATTCCGACAGGCAGGGCCCGCTCCGACCGCCGCCAGAGCTGGACGACTCGGACCGGTTCGAGCGCGAGGTCACGACCGACCTGAGCGACCTCACGCCGGACCCACCGAAGGGCCTGCCGCTCCACACGCGGATCCTCCTTGGCCTCGCGATCGGCGCGACGGCCGGGGTGACGGCCAGCGCAACCCTGGGGCCTGACGCATCCGGCCTCCGGTGGTTCGTCAGCAACATCACGGACCCGGTCGGTCAACTCTTCCTGCGGTTGTTGTTGATGGTCGTGATCCCGCTGGTGTTCTCGGCGCTCGTCGTCGGCGTCTCCGGCGTGGGCAACATCCGGGAGCTGGGGCGGATCGGCCTCAAGACGTTCGTCTACACACTGGTGATCTCGGCGATCTCGGTCGCGATCGGGCTCACGATGGTGAATACGATCCGGCCCGGCGACCGGCTCGACCCGGTGACGGCGGCGGGTCTCGCGGAGCAGTACGGCGTCGACGCCGAGGCTCGGGTGCAGTCTCAGGCCGCGATGGGCGAAATGGCGCCGCTCATGCAGGTGGTTGAGACGTTGATCCCAACCAACCCGATCGCGGCTGTGGCGGGCTCGACGCCGAATCTCCTCCATCTGATGTTCTTCGCGTTGGCTCTCGGAATTGCGTCGACGCTCGTCAGGCCGGGGGTGGCGGCCCCCTTCCTGAAGTTCATGGAAGCGCTCTTCGAGATCTCGACGAAGATCATCGATGGGATCATGAAGATCGCGCCCTTCGCCGTGGCGGCGCTGGTGTTCAGCGCGACAGCGACCTTCGGGCTGGACCTTCTCGGCGCGCTCGCGTGGTTCATCGCGACGGTGATCGGCGGGCTGCTGATCCATGGGGTCATCGTCTATTCGGCGTCGGTCTACTTCCTCGCGGGTCTCTCGCCGATCTCCTTCTTCGATCGGATAAAGACCGCGATGCTGACGGCGTTCTCGACCTCGTCGTCCAACGCGACGCTGCCCACCGCGTTACGGGTTTCGGAAGAGAACCTCGGCGTGCCGAAGGAGATCAACTCGTTCGTCCTGACCGTCGGCGCGACCGCGAACCAGAACGGGACGGCACTCTACGAAGGCGTCACGATCATCTTCCTGGCCCAGCTCGCGGGCGTGGACTTCTCGCTGGCCGAGCAGCTGACCGTCGCGTACCTCGCGATCCTCGGCGGGATCGGGACGGCGGGGGTGCCGGGCGGGTCGATTCCGTTCATCGTGGTGGTGCTGGCGTCGCTCGGGCTCAATCCCGCGCTGATCGCGGTCATCCTCGGAATCGACCGGATCCTCGACATGTGCCGGACGACACTGAACGTGACGGGCGATATCACCGCGGCGGCCTACATCGCGCGATCCGAGGGGTACACGCTCAAGGGGCAGATCCGGCCGCCGGTGAAAGGCTGAGGGGTAGGCTACAGCCCCGGTCTCCGGCTCTGTTCCTCCTCCTGACGCTCCGGCTCGAACGGAACGAAGGAGATCCTGCCGTCCGTCTCCAGGATCCCCCATTTTACTTCCGTCAGCCGATCGAGCCCGGCCGCGTGCATCTGCGCCAGGATCTGATCAGGCCCCACACGTTCGAGGTTCATCGCCGCCTCCACGAGCTTGCCATGGTGCACGAGAACCGTCGGCCGGCCATCCACGATCCGGTCGATGTCCCGGTTCAGGTAGGTGATCACCGAGGTCAGGAACACCAGCAGCAGGAGCGTCGAGACACCGATGAAAGCGTTGGTGAGGGAGTAGTCCTCGCCGACCAGCGCCGCCGCGACCAGTTCGGGGATCAGCAGGAGAACGACGAGGTCGAACGGCGCGAGCTGGCCGATATCGCGCTTCCCGATCGTTCTCAGCGAGACCATCAGGAAGAGATACACCACCGCGACGCGCCACACGGTCTCCATGGGATCCCCGCCGGGTCAGGGGAAGATGAACGTCCGCAACGGAATCCACGCGGTATCCGCGGCGCCCGACGTGACCGACAGGTGGCCTTCCCTCCGTCCGTAGTCCAACCCCTCGAAGTCGATCCGCACGCGGCGCGTCTCGCCCGGCGCGAGGTGGATCAGGTCGAGCCCGTATACACGGTCGAAGGCGGGGATCGCGCTGCGGGTGGCGAAGCCGGCGGCGTAGGACGTGTCCAGGTCGATGGCCACGGTGTCGAGCGCGAGCGTCGTGATGTTCGTCACGGTCAGCTCGATCGTGCGAACGAGCTTGTACCTGTGGGTCCGGGGATACTCGAGCTCGATCGCGAGGTCCACCGTGCGCGCGTCGACCCGGCGGGTCAGCTCGCCGAGGACCCCGAGGAAGGCGAAAACGGGGATGAGGAGGAAGACGGGGACGCCAATCCACTGCCACCGGCTCAGCAGGAACTTGCGATGGATCCTGGGCGCGGTCGGGGGATGAGGCGTATTGCGGTTCTCGGCCATCTACCTGCGTTTCCCGGGGTCCGACCGGCCCCGAGGCGCAAGGATCAAGCCGTCACGGCCCGCTCCGCGGCGGTTCGCCGGCTCAGCCGTCCGGCAGCAGCCACCGCCCCAGAAGCCGCAGGCTCTCCAGGCCCTCGACGTCGCTCTTCAGCAGCGGCACGCGCACCTGGGTCAGATCCCGGAACGACTCGTCGATCTGGCCGAGATACGCGGCCTCCTGGCCGCGGCGCTGCTCGAGGAAGTCGCCCAGCGGCTGCGCCGGCAGCACGCGGTTTACGACCAGCCCGAGCACGGGGATGCGGTACTCGCGGAGCACCTCCACCGCCTTGCGACTCTCCAGGATCGGCAGGCGTTCGGGGATGAGCACGAGGATGAACGCGCTCGATTCCGGCTCGAGGAGGATGTGCCGCGCCTTGTGGAACTTCTCCCGGCGGTCGGTGAGCACCTGCCTGACCCGGTTGGAGCGCGCGTCCTCGCGCTCAGCCGTGAACACGGTCGCGTCGAGGTCCGGCGTGACGCCTTTCTCCGGGCGCAGCGACTTCAGCGTGGAATCGAACGACTCGGACCGGTTGCGCTGGCCGAGCAGGCCGTCGGTCCACGCGGCCATGACCTCGGGGAGCGAGAGCAGGCGCAGGGTGTGGCCGGTGGGCGCGGTGTCGAAGATGATGCGGTCGAAGCGCGAGTCGCGGTCGAGAATGATGTCGGACATCCGCTCGAGCATCGCGGCCTCGACGGCGCCGGGCGAGAGCCGCGCGAGCTCCATCTGCCGCTCGATCTGCGGGTACATCGCATCGCTGACGAGGTCCCGCATCGTCTGCTGGACCGTGTCGAGGTAGGCCTGGACCTGGGCATCCGGATCGATCTCCAGACCCCAGAGGTTCGGCGCCAACTGGATCTCGCGGTCACCCACGTCGCGCGCCCACAGGTCGCCCAGGGAGTGCGCCGGATCGGTGGAGACCACGAGCACGCGGTCGCCGCGGTCGGCGAGCCGAAGCCCGAGCGCGGATGCGGTCGTCGTCTTCCCTACACCACCCTTCCCTCCGACAAAGAGAATTCGCTGGCGCCCGAGCCTCAG
>CAZUVK010000014.1:20852-21112 GCA_964623785.1 uncultured Gemmatimonas sp.
CATCGCCTCGATCAACCTCTGCACGGATCAACTGGCCCTGCTGCTGGCGCCCGAGCCTCAGCCCGGGCTCAGCAGCAGGGGATGCCATCGAGCGGGGACTTCTTCATGCCCATGTGCCTGTGCCAGTCGTGGAATCGCTCGAAGAGGATGGGCTGCAGCTCGAGCATGTAGTAGCTCGCGGGGTTGGGGATACCCATCATCTCGGAGAATACAAGGAGCATGAAGAGGTCGTCCTCGTCACGCTTCCGTCGCGCGAGCGC
>CAZUVK010000014.1:21122-22292 GCA_964623785.1 uncultured Gemmatimonas sp.
TCGCGGAGCAGGGCGCGTGCCTTCTTCAGTTTCGCCCGGAATTCCGACATCTGCCTGCGTGTCTTTCGGGTGTGGCGGTCAAGGTCCCGGCGCGTTCGCCAGGGCGGCGTAACCCGCGGCCGAAGTGGAATGTGTAACCGCAACGAACATGATCTGTCAATTCGCGTTCACCGGCACCTTCGTCGCTCCCGCCCATGACGGCCGGACCTCAATCGAGAGACCCATCTCTATCCGTGGGAAGACGGGCAGTCGGGCTCGAAACCCGGCCGCGCTTGCACCCTTGCGCTCAGGCCCCGTACGTTCGGCGCTCCGCGCGGCGCCCCGGAATGACCTGGCCGGTGCGGGTTCACCAGTCATGAGCGAGGGATTCGGACCGGTGCATACAGTGATCGTGGAAGGCGTCGGTTGAACTCGGCGGCATCGCCACCCGCGGTTCCGGCGGTAAGTCGCGGCCACGGGTTCGGCACGGGGCCGGTCTTCCTGGCGAGTTTCTCGACGATCCTGGGGGCCGTCCTCTTCCTGCGTTTCGGCTACGCGGTCGGGAACACGGGGATGCTCGGCGCGTTCGCGATCATCCTCCTCGGGCACGCGGTGACGATCCCGACCGCGCTGGCGATCTCCGAGATCGCGACGAATCGGAAGGTGGAGGGCGGGGGCGAGTACTTCATCATCTCCCGGTCGTTCGGCAAGACGATCGGCGGGGTGATCGGGATCTCGCTCTTCATCTCGCAGGCGATCTCGATCGCGTTCTACATGGCGGCGTTCGCGGAGACGTTTTCGTTCGCGGGCGCGTGGTTCGAGAGCGTCGTCGGTTGGTATGACCCCCGGCTCATCTCGATTCCGGGCACGGTGCTCGTCGCCGCGCTGGTGATGACGCGGGGCGCGGCGCTCGGCGTCTCAGCGCTCGCGGTGATCACAGGCGTGCAGGTCCTGGCGCTCGTGTTCTTCTTCCTCGGCGGGCCGCCCCCCGGGGTAGAGATCGACCGGCCGCTGCTCCTGCCGGGGTTCGCTGGAGCGGACCCGTTCATGCTCGTCTTCGCGGTCTGTTTCCCCGCGTTCACGGGAATGACCGCGGGAGTCGGCCTCTCGGGCGACCTGAAGAATCCGCGGAAGTCGATCCCGACGGGAATCCTGCTGGCGACGCTCTCGGCGGCGGTGGTCTACGTCTTC
>CAZUVK010000014.1:22302-32936 GCA_964623785.1 uncultured Gemmatimonas sp.
GATCATCTTCATCGGTCTGGGATGCGCGACGTTCTCCTCGGCGCTCGGCTCGGTGATGGTCGCTCCCCGAACGCTGCAGGCGCTCGGCGGTGACAGCTTCATGCCGTCGGCGCGGGTCAACGCCTTCCTCAACACGGGCGACGGGGCCGCGAACGAGCCGCGAAACGCGACGATCGTCACCGTGGCGATCGCGGTGCTGATGCTGACGATGGGGTCGATGGACGCGATCGCCCGGATCGTGTCCATGTTCTTCATGGTCACGTATGGGTCGCTCTGCGCGATCTCCTTCCTCGAGCACTTCGCGGCCCGCCCCGCCTATCGGCCATCGTTCAAGTCGAAGTGGTACGTCAGCCTCTTCGGCTCGTTGATCTGCCTGCTGCTGATGTTCCTGATGGACCCCCTCTACGCGGTCCTGGCGATCCTCTTCATGGTGGTGCTCTATCTCACGATCCGGAAGGCGCGGGAGATGGAGGGGATTGAGCGGGACAGCGGGATCGCGGCGATCTTCCAGGGCGCGATGGCGCAGGCGACGCGGTATCTCCAGATCAAGCTGCAGGGGACCGAGCCGACGGACTGGCGGCCCTCGATCATCATGGTCTCCAGTCGAACCTTCGAGCGCAGCACGCCGCTCCGCGTTCTCGTGTGGCTGTGCAAACGGTACGGGTTCGGCACCTACATCCACCATGTGGAGGGGCTGCTCGACGCGGAGACATACAAGGCGGGGGAGGAAGTCCTCGACCAGCTGATCCGCGAGCCGATGATCCAGAACAGCGGTGTCTACATGGACACGATGGTGAGCCCGTCGATGCGATCGGCGCTCGCGCAGACACTGCAGGTGCCGGGCGTCTCGGGCGTACGGAACAACACGATCCTCTTCGATTTCTCCGAGCACGACCCGCCCGCGGTCCTGGACGAGGTGCTGCTGGGCTGCAACTTCGCGTCCGCGACCGGGCTGAACCGACTCGTCCTCCGGCACGGCGACTACTTCTTCGGCGGCCGGAAGCGGATCCACGTCTGGCTGACCTGGCACGACTACCGGAACGCGAGCCTGCTCATCCTCATCGCGTACATCCTGCTCGCGCACCCCGACTGGGAGGACGCGGAGATCAACATCTTCGCCGCCTACCCTGAGAACGAAGTGTACGAGCGGACTGAGCAGCTGCTGACGATGATCGGGGAGGGCCGGATCCCGATCTCCCCGAAGAACGTGGACATCATCCCGACGACCGACCACTCGGACTTCCAGTCGATGGTGGCGGAGCGGTCGGCAAACGCGGACATCGTGCTGCTCGGGTTCACGTCGGAGCGGCTGCGGGAACACGGAGGGGACCTCTTCCTGCGCCATGCACCCCTGCGCGACGTGCTGTTCGTGAACGCGGAAGAGGAGATCTTCATCGAGTGAGGGCGTGTGGGATGTGGGCTCTCGCGGTGAGGGCACGTCGGACTTGCGCACTGATCAGTCATGGTCTACGTTCGGCGGATCATAGACGAACGAGGCCCACGGAAGTCCGGTGTGAATCCGGCGCGGCCCCGCCACTGTAAGAGGCTGCGCGCTTCGGCGCGCACGTAGCCGCTCGACGAAACCACTGGGGCGAAGGAACGTCCCGGGAAGGTGAGCGAAGCTGCCTCGAGCCAGGAGACGAGCCCCGTTCGAGCCCGCGGCGAACCCCTCGCGGGAGGGGAGCGGGGTCGTCTCGTCCGGCTCTCCTCATCGCGCCGTCCGGGGCGCCGCTCCCCGTTCTCCCGACATCCGGGAAGGACGGGCTTTTTGTTTTTCGGAGTTCAGCGAACAGGAATACGATCACCCGCCGGCGCGGCCGCGTTTCTTCGCGTGCTGCCTCTCGTCGTCCTGTTGACCCTTTTTGTCAGGCCCGCAGCCGCGCAGTTCCCGGGCGAACTGCGCGGGCGTGTGGTGTCCGCGGGTAGCGGCGCGCCCGTGGTCGCGGCGGTCGTGGAGATCCCGGGCGCGGGGCGGTCGGCGCTGACTGACGCGACCGGCGCGTTCCTGGTCCGCGGCCTCGATCCCGGCATCCATGAAGTGCTCGTTCGACACATCGGGTTCGCGGTCTGGTCGGACGACGTGGAGGTGCGGAACGGCAGGGTCACGACGGTCCGCGTGGCGCTCATCGAGGTGGCGGTCGCGCTCGACGGTGTCGTGGTCACGGCCGAGGGTGGGCGGACCGCGGGAGGAACCCGGATCGCGCGGGCGGAGATCGAGCGGACCGGCGCGCGGACCGCGGGCGACGTCGTGCGGAGGACGCCGGGCGTGGTGCTGCGCGAGGAGAGTGTCGGCGGGGCGCAGACCGTGAGCATTCGCGGCAGCGGCGCGGACGCCGTGCTGGTCCTGCTCGACGGCGTGCCGCTCAACGACCCGGTCACGGGCGTGGCCGACCTGAGCACGGTGCCGGCGGGCGCGATCGAGACGGTTACCGTGCTGCCCGGCGCGCAGGGAGCGCGTTACGGCCCGCGCGCCGAGGCCGGCGTGGTGCTGGTGGAGACGCGCGCGCCGGCGGCGGGGGTGGTGGGCCGGGTGGCGGGCGGCTCTCTCGGCGAGCGCGGGGTCGGCGCCGAGGCGAGTGGGTCGGCGGGCGGGCTGGCGCTCGCGATCGGCGGCCAGCTGCGCGAGATCGACGGCGAATTCGACTTCGCGCGCGTGCCCGGCGTGGACGAGACCGTCATGCGGCGGGCGAACGCGGACGTGACGGAGCGGGGCGCGTTCGCGTCGGCGCGGGCGCGCCTGGGCGGCGGCGACCTCCGCGCGCGCGTCGGCGCGGAGGAACTGGATCGCGGCATCCCCGGGCGCGGGTACGCGCCGTCCACGCGGGCGCGGCAGGAGATGGACCGGCTGCGCGGCTCGCTGAGCTGGGGTCGGGCGGCCCGCGAAGTCGCCACGTCCCTTGCGGTTGCCGGCGTCTCGCAGCGGGTCCGGTACGTCGACCCAGCGCCGCCGTTCGGCCTTCCCTACGACGACGTGACCCGGGCGCGCTCCTGGGAGGCGCGCGGCGAGATCGACCGGTTGTCGACGCGATCAGGGGCGGGCGGGCCGGTTGGGCTCGCGCTCCGCGGCCACGGCGCGGGCGTCGAGCTTGCCGGCCAGTACGTCGACGCCGGGTCCCTCGCCGACGGCGCCCCGCGCTCGCGTACGGACCTGGGCGCGTTCCTCCACGCGGCGGTTGGTACCGCGATCGGCGCATGGGACGCGGAACTCACCGTACAGGCCCGCGCCGATCGCGATGACGTCACGGCCGACTGGTACCTGAACCGCGCCGTCAACGCCCGCCTGAGCGGCGCCGGCGTGACCCTCCAGATCGGGAACCGCAGCGGTTACAGCCCTCCGTCGCTCGGCGACCAGTTCTTCCGCGAGGGCGTCGGCGTCACGCCGAACCCCAACCTGCGCGCGGAGCGCATCCCCTCCGAGTGGGAGTTCAGCGCATCCGCCGCCCGCGTGCTCGGCGCGGTCGACGCCGCCGCCGGAATCAGCGCGTATGCCGGCGACGTCCGCGGGATGATCGTCTGGATGCCCGATTTCCGGTTCGTCTGGAGTCCCCGAAACGTTGACGTGAACCGGCGCGGCCTCGAGGCGTGGGCCGAGGTCACCAATCCCCGCCTCGGATTCCGCCTCGCCGGCTCGTACTCGCTCGCCGCCGTCACGCGCGACCTCGGGCCCGGCGGCGAGGGCGTGCAACTCGCCTACCGGCCTCGCCACACCGGCCAGCTCGGAGCGGCTTGGGAACGCGCGGGCTGGCGCGCCGAGGTCGGCGCCGCCTACACCGGCCTCCGCTACCCGGCCAACGCGGAAGTCAACGCGCTCGATCCGTTCTGGACGTTCAACCTCGACCTCGGCCGGGAGTGGCGCCTGGCCGGGACGACACTCGACACTTCAGTCCGCGTCGACCGCCTGCTGGACGAGAAGGACACGCTCATCTTCGGCTTCCCGGAAGCGGGCCGCCGGATCCGTATCGAGGCCCGGATCCACCGGGCGTCATCCCCCGAATTCCCTGGAGAAACACAGTGATCGATTTCGTTCGCCCGCGCCGTCTTGTCGCGTACCTGCTCGCGATACCCTCGATCCTCATCGCCGCGTGCGATAGCAACTCAACCGGGCCCGGTACACCGGACGGCGTCGAAGTGGCCGTCGTGCTCAACAGCGTGGAAGTGTCGCTCACGGTGATCCCCGTCGACGATCCCGCGGGAGCATTCACGATCGGCTTGAGTCCTGAGGGGACGCCCGAGGTCGTGGCGGTCCGCGGATCGGTCGCGGTGGTGCCCCTGGGAATCTATCCGTTCGCGGCCGTCGTCGATCTCGTCGGGCGAGAGGTCGTCTTCACCGTGCCACTGCCCGACGCCGGCGCGTCCGGTGCCGCGTTCCTGAACGACTCGATCGCGCTCGTCGGCAACCCCGCGCTGAACACAGTGACGCCGGTGAACGTTCGCCGCGGCACCACGGGCGCGGAGATCGCCGTGGGGCCGCACCCGCACAAGATGGTCTCCGAAGGGGGTCGCGTGTACGTCCTGAACGCGAATCTGGAGTTCTGGGCGCCCGCGGGACCCGGTAGTATTAGCGTGATCGATCAGTCACTCCACGTCGTCGACACCATCGAGCTGACGGGTGAAAACCCGGGCGCGGGCGCGGTTGCGGGCGACGGGCGCCTCTATGTGGTGAACTCGGGGAGTTGGGGCGCGGGGGACGGATCGCTTTCGATCGTGAACCTCAGCCTCGGGACTGAAATCGCTCACCATTCGGGGCTGGGTGATTTCCCCGGCGCCATCGCCGGCACCTCCGGCCGGGCGGTGGTCGGGCTGTATGGCGTCGGCATCCTGGAGTGGAATACGGCAACCTCGACGCTCACGCACGGCCCGGCGAACCCGCTCACCCCCGGGGAGATCCCGCCCGTATCCGGAGTCGGCTTCGACTCGGACGGTCGGCTCTTCGCCATGAACCCGGGCGACTGCGACGCGCCGGGCAAGCTCTACCGACTCTCCGCGTCTGGCGAGCAGGTGGTGATGGAGGCGCCGACGGGGATCTGCCCGTTCGGGCTGGTGTTCACGGTGCTGGAAGAAGAATAGTGGGCGACTCGGGGAGCAGCCGGTAGCCAGTGGTATCCGGCCAGCGGAGGCGCGGCGCGCGATCAGGCGCCGCTCTCCGCCGCGCCCACCCCACCCGCCGGGACGCCGCCGGTCCGCAGGTACTCCGCGAACTCGTCCGGCAGTTCGCTCGTCCGGATTCCCGCCATCGTCCGTTCGAGGTCGTAGGGCACGCGAACGAATCCGACCGCGGGCCGCGGGGCCTCGAGATCGAGGATGACGTATCCCGCGCGCCAGTCGCCATCCTTCGGACGGCCCACGCTGCCCGTGTTCACGAAGCGGATGCCATCCACCTCCCGATCCCACGGGATATGCGTATGCCCGAAGCAGATGACATCGCCCTCACGCGCGCTGGCTAGGCCGGCCATCTTCCGGCAGAAGGAGTCCGGCCGGTCCGCCGTCCAGTAGATTGTGTTCAGCGTCGGCGCGCCGTGAACCAGAATCACCGTCCCGCCCGCCGCATGCCCGCCAGCGGGCCGCAGATCCAGGCGGAACGGCAATCCACCGAGGATACGCCGCGTCTCCTCCGTGACGTGCCGTCGCGTCCAGTCGTACGAGAGGTGTGACAGCTCCTCCTGCCGCGGATCCTCGTAGCGGCAGCCGCAGTGCCTGTAGTCGGTCGCAACCGTCGAGTCGTAGTTCCCCGCCACCCCGGCGATCCGGCGTTCCTCGATCAGCGCTACCGTCTCGTTCGGCCAGGGAGCATAGCCGACCAGGTCGCCGAGGTGATACGTCGCGCCGATCCCCGGCCTCGCCGCGATGTCGGCCAGCACCGCCTCCAGCGCCGGGAGGTTCGCGTGGACGTCGGAGATCAGCGCGTACTTCATGCGGCCACCGGCTTCCGCGCGCGGACGAAGGCGGCCATGAACGCGCCCTCCACCGAGGCCGCCGCGGCGGCGATCTCGGCGGACGGAGCAGCGTCGGTACCGCAACAGACTTCGTTCGTGTCGTAAACGCGGGTTGGCTCGATATCCGCGCCCTCGAAGCCGGCCTCGGCCAGCAGGTCCAGGAATTCGCGCTCTTCCAGGGCTCCCGCCACGCATCCGATCCACAGCTCCATGTCGCGTCGGATCGCCGCGGGGACCTCGCCCCGGACGACGACGTCAGACACCGCGAACCGCCCTCCCGGCTTCAGCACGCGGAATGCCTCGGCCAGCACGCGCCGCTTGTCCGCCGAGAGGTTGATCACGCAGTTGGAGATGATCACATCCACCGAATCGTTGGGGAGCGGAATGTCCTCGATCTCGCCCTTCAGGAAGTCCACGTTCTCGGCCCCGGCGCGCGCCGCGTTCTCGCGGGCCAGCGCCAGCATCTCATCGGTCATGTCGAGCCCGTGCGCCTTCCCCGTCGGCCCGACCCGCCGCGCCGAGAGCAGCACGTCGATCCCGCCGCCCGAGCCGAGGTCGAGCACGATTTCGCCCTCATGCAACTCGGCCAGCGCGGTGGGGTTGCCGCAACCGAGCGAAGCCAGCACCGCGGCCTCGGGGAGATCGGCCGTCGTCACGGCGTCGTAGAGGTTGCCCGTGATCGGATCCGCGCCACATGAACCCCCGCCGCTTCCGCAACATCCACCCCGCTGTCCGTTCGCCGCCAGAGTCGCGGCCTCTCCGTATTTCTCTCTCACCAGCGCCCTGAGCTCGCTTCCCATGCGTGAAACCCAATCCTTTCGTATCAACATCTGTTGATATAACAGGGCAAATAAAAAGGGATCCTACCCGCAGC
Organism: uncultured Gemmatimonas sp.; assembly: GCA_964623785.1. Lineage (GTDB taxonomy): Bacteria > Gemmatimonadota > Gemmatimonadetes > Longimicrobiales > Longimicrobiaceae > WHSP01. The sequence goes on from CAZUVK010000014.1 coordinate 29,110, forward strand.
ACCCGTCGCCGCAGGCGGCGGGTTCCTCAGCGGGCTCGACATCGGCGAGGAAGTCGCGCATCTCCTCCAGCGCCTCGGGTCGCACTGCGTAGTAAACCCAGCGGCCGTCCCTCCGATCCGTGACGAGCCCGGCGTCCTTCAGCTTCCGGAGATGAAACGAGAGTCTCGACTGATAGGCCCCGACGGCCGGTTCCAGCTCGCAGACGCAGCGTTCGCCGCGCGAGAGCATCCGCAGGATGCCCAGGCGGGTTTCGTCCGAGAGTGCCTGGAAGAGGCGTGCGGTCCGTTCCAGGTCGAGGTTGGCGACGTTCATGACGCGAATATATCAAAATCAATTGATATGTCAATCGCGCACGGTCCCTACAGGTTTGCCGCGAGAACGCGCCACTGGCGACGATGAGGATCTGGTGCACCTCCAACGTCGGGCCGTTCGGAGCCATCCTCGAGCCGTTCGCGACAGCCACGTGCGGTTCGGCGGCGGCTCCGATTCCGCCGGAAACTGCCTGTATGTATTGTCGTTGAATCTCGATCAACGTCTCGACCGTGTCGGTGTCCCCCAACGAGAAGAGAGGTAGTCATGAAGTGGACCGTTTCCCGGATCACACAGGTCGTTCTGGTCGTGCTGGTCGCCTCGGCGCTCGTCGTCCCCCGGACCGGGGCCGCCCAGGCCGCGCTTCCCGTATCCGAGGCAACCGGCTTTCTCGGAGACTGGAGGATGTCGGTCGACACGGGTGACGGGGGAATGCTCGGAGTCCGGATCGGAATCAATGACGCCGGCGGGGTGGTGGCTACGGAAGTGGAGACGGACATGGGCCCCGGCAAGGTCAACAGCGTAGCGCGCGCGGAGGACTCGCTGGTCGTCTCATTCGACATGGACTTCGCGGGTACGCCCGTGGACGTGGTGATCAGCTTTCTCCCCGAGGGCGACAACCTTGAGGGGCGCATAACGGCCGCCGGCGGGTCGTTCACGGCGACGGTGACGGCGACTCGCACGCCGTAGCGAAGGGACTCGGGCGTCACGCCGCCGTCGCCGTCGCCCGCACGGCATCCAGGACGCGGATCAGCTCATCCAGTTCCGCGGCGCTGAACAGACCGTCCGGCCCGCGCGGCGTGATGTCGGTGAACGGGGATTCATAGAGCCGGTCGGGAGCGACGATGCCGTGCTCCGTGAGGTGATCGACGATCAGGTTGACGAACTCGATCTGGTTGGCGGTGAGCGTCTTCCCCGCGAGGAACGCCGCCATCGCCTCCTTGGCGGCGCCTCGATCCATTCCCACGAGCGACCGGACGAACACTCCCAGCCCGCGGGATTCCTCGGCCGCGCGCCGCAGGTCGTCCGGCCCGCCGAGACCGCTCTCGCCGAGCATCCGCTCCAGTTCGGCGAGGTCGACGGCCGTGAGCGGCCTGTTCTTCCGCAGCTTTTCGATGGCGACGTGGTCCAGGTGTTCGCGAAGAAACGCGCGCGCCTTGGCCAGGAACTTCGCGTAGTCCGTTCCCGGGGCGAAGCCCGGCAACTCGACGTCGATCTCCCCGCCCATGAGGTCTTCGAAGTCGGTGTAGACGGGCTTGCGCTGCCGCTTGTCGATGAACTGGACGAGGCCCCGGAGCCGGCGGCGCATGACCTCCAGCATCGGGACCGTGACGTCACCCCACCATCCGTCGCTCTGCACGTCCTGGATCAACGCCATCTGGTCCCGCACCATCGGGATGGCGGACTTCTCCTCGAGCAGTCCGGCGATCTGCCCGACCCGATCGCGCAGCCGTGCGAAACCGGGCTCGTGCCGCAGGAGGCAGAGCTGCAAGCTCAGCGCGAGAAGGTCGAAACGCTTCGCCTCCTCGTTCTCTGGATCCAACTCCGAAGGCAACCCCGCCACCTCGCGCGAGAGGTCTGAGAGCGCCTCCGCCGGCAACAACACCCAGGATTCGCGTTTCGCGTACTTCTCGACGAGCCGGCGGTGCGGACGAACCACGAAGTTGTCGACGTTCATCGCCGCGACTTCGTGTTGCAGGAGATCCGCGAGGGACCAGCGAACCGCGCCGTACGTTTCGGGGTTGCCATAGACGGCCGGGGCCTGCTGGATCCTGTCTGATTCGGTGATCCCCGGCAGCTGCTGGTCCAGCACGCCGATCAGCTCCAGCCGCGCGTCGAACAACCGTTTGCCGAGCGAATCGCCGGCCGAGCCCTCCGTGCCCGGGATCTCCTGGCTGAAGTACTCGAGGTTCTGGCAATAGTCGAAGAGGTAGAACACCTCCTTGTCCCGCCCCGGCCCGAAGAGGTCGGGGCAGAGCCGCGTTCCGCGCCCGACCATCTGCCAGAACTTGGTCTTCGAACGCACCAGCTTGAAGAAGACGAGGTTGACGACCTCCGGCACGTCGATGCCGGTGTCGAGCATGTCCACCGAGATCGCGAGGTGCGGGGCCTTGTCCTTGTTCGAGAAGCTCTCGATCAGGCTCTGCGCGTACTCCGTCTTGAAGGTGATCACCTGGGCGAACTCGCCCCGGTAGTGCGGATAGTTGGCGTTGAAGCGTTCGGCGATGAAATCCGCGTGGGCCTGGTTCTTCGCGAAGAGAATGGTCTTCCCCAGCCGGTCCCCGCCCGCGACGGTGAGGCCCCGGGTCATCAGGTGCGCGAGCACCTTGTCCACGGTGTCCTTGTTGAAGAGCCACTTGTTGACCGCCTCGGCCTCGACCCGGTTGGGCACGGTGCCGTCCTCGTCCCACTCCAGTGCGTCCCACTGGTCCCGGTCTTCCTCCGACAGCTCGTCATAGCTGATCCCCTCGCGCTGGAACTTGAGCGGCACCGACACGGCCCGGGGCGGCACGAGGAAGCCGTCGCGAACCGCCTCCTCCAGCGAGTAGGCGTCGGTCGGCACGCCGTTCTCCAGATCGAACAGCCCGTACGTGTTGCGATCCACCTCGTCCTTCGGAGTCGCCGTGAGACCGACGAGCAGCGAGTCGAAATAGTCGAAGATGGCGCGGTACTTCTGGAACACCGAGCGGTGCGCCTCGTCGATGATCACCAGGTCGAAATGGCCGACCCCGAAACGCCGCTGCCCGTCGCTCGCCTCGTCGATCAGCCCCATCATGGTGGGATAGGTCGAGACATGGACGCGACCCTCGGCGTTCCTCTCGGTGACCAGGTTGACGGGGGAGACGTCCGGCAGGTGGCGTTTGAAGGCGTTGACCGCCTGGTTCACCAGCGCCACGCGGTCGGCGAGGAAGAGCACGCGCTTGGCCCAGTTGCACCGCATGAGCATGTCGGCGAGCGCGATCACCGTGCGCGTCTTGCCGGCGCCCGTGGCCATCACGAGCAGCGCCTTGCGGTCGCGGTCACGCTCGAACGACTCGGCGACGCGGCGGATGGCGCGGGTCTGGTAGTGTCGCTCGACGATCTCCGCGTCGATCGGGGCCGTCGCCAGCGTGCGTCGCGTCCCCCGCCGCTGGATCAGCAGCTCCAGCTCCTCCTTCTTGTGGAAGCCCTGCACCCGGCGCGGCGGATAGCTTGTGTCATCCCAGATCCAGTGGTCGTAACCATTCGAATAGAAGATGACCGGCCGCTGCCCGAACTCGCGCTCCAGACAATCGGCGTAGAGCCTGGCCTGTTGCTGGCCGACCCGCGCGTCGCGTCGCGTGCGCTTCGCTTCCACCAGCCCGAGCGGCTTGCCGTCGTCGCCCCAGAGCACGTAATCCACGAAGCCGTTGCCGTGGGTATTGGGCATCCCGGCGACCTCGAACTCGCGATCACGAGGCTGATCGAGCGGCCAGCCGGCCTCCTTGAGCAGCAGGTCGATGAAGTAGTCGCGGGTCTCGGCCTCGGAGTAGTCGTG